>QCNT01000003.1 GCA_003213135.1 Pelagibacteraceae bacterium AG-426-I15
CAGGGGTTTTTTCCCGAATTTTTAAATAAACAAAGCCGTAGTTTTCTGTAACATTAGTTGTTTTAAGATTGAATTCCTATTTTTGTATAAGATATATATGCAAGATAAATATCAAACAACAACAAAAAGCGAAATAAGTTTCTCTGGAATTGGATTACACTCCGGGGTTAATGTTGATGTAAATCTAGTCCCAGCTAATTCAAATTCAGGAATTGTTTTTAAAAGAACAGATTTAGATAAAAATAATGAAATTGAAGCGAATTTTAAAAACGTTTCTTCAGCAAAACTTTGTACAAAGATTGAAAATAAATTTGGAGCAAGTGTTTCAACCATAGAACATTTAATGGCAGCATTTTACATATGCGGAATTGATAATCTTATTGTTAATTTAAATGGTCCAGAGGTCCCAATCATGGATGGTTCAGCAAAAGATTTTGTAAAAATTATCAAAAATTGTGGTCTAAAGACTTTAGGAAGTAAAAGAAAATACGTAAAAATTAAACAGAAAATAGAATTAAAAAGCGAAGAAGGAAAATTGATAAGCATAGTCCCGACAACAGACAAGTTTGAAGTAAAGTTTACATTAAACTATAATGACAATCCTTTAATAAAGACTCAAACAAATAAAGTAAATTTCCATGAAAAAAATTTAAAAGACATTTATAATGCAAGAACATTTTGTTTGTATGAAGATATAGAAGAAATTAAATCTATAGGATTAGCAAAAGGTGGTTCATTGGATAACGCAATCGTAGTTAAGGGTAGTAAAATTCTTAACCAAGAAGGATTAAGATCAAAAAAAGAATTTGTAAATCATAAGATACTCGATTTAGCCGGGGATTTTATGTTGTCAGGAGTAAGAGTAGTTGGAATGGTAGAATGCATACATGGTGGACACGCTCTAACAAATGAATTCTTGAAAAAGATTTTTTCTGACAAGTCTAATTACGACGTTGTAGATAGCGAATCTTCCGCTACAAATGTTAGAAAAATACTTCCTTTAAACAAAAGATTGGCAGTAAACGCCTAATTAAAACTTAAATTTACCCAGACAGCTTTTTTTGTTATTAATTCGGGTATGTTCAAATTTATATCTTCAATATTTTTTTTTGTTTTTCTATTAAGTTGTGGTTCATCAGAAAAAAAAATTGTTAAAAATTCCCTGCCTGTTGAAGAGAGAGCTATAGCTGTCTACAAAGAAGGGTTAGACGCAATTGAAAAGTCTGATTATTTTTTTGCTTCAAAAAAGTTTAGTGAAGCAGAAATATTATTGCCCCAATCTGAATGGGCATCGAAATCTGCACTCATGGTAGGATATTGTTTTTACTCAATAAATTTTTATGATGATGCAATTTCAAATTTGGAAAGATTTGTGAAAACTTACCCTGCAAGTAAAAATTTGGATTATGCAAACTATCTTATTGCAATCAGCTATTATGAGCAGATACTTAGTGAAGAAAAAGATATAGAGCCTCTTATTAAATCAAAAGAAAAAATAGAATTCTATTTAGAGAAATATCCGGATACTGACTATGCAATTGACTTAAGATACAAACTCGATTTAGTGATCAATCAATTGGCAGCAAAGGAAATTTCAATTGCCCGTTATTACATAAAAAATGAAAAATGGATTGCTGCGATCAATAGACTTAAGGTTGTAGTAGAAAATTATGAAAATACAATTTTTATTGAAGAGGCTTTATTCCGTCTTGTTGAAATTTACTATAAAATAGGCTTGGAGGGAGAAGCAAAAGCCGCAGCCGCTCTATTAGGATATAATTATAATTCTAGCGAATGGTATAAAAGATCTTATAAAGTTTTGAATAAAAATTATGATGTGTCTGTTAAAAATAAAAAAAATAAAAATGATAGTCTAATTAAAAGAACTGTTAAAAAAATGCTGCTAATAGATGATTAATAAGAATCAAATATCAAAAATTTATCAAGAAAAATTAAAAAAAATAAAAAAATTTAACAAAGCTTATTTTGACATGGATAAGCCCTTAATATCAGATCATGAATTTGATGAGCTCAAAAGAGAATTAATAGAGCTAGAGAAAACTCATCCATTTCTAAAATTAAATACAAGCATAAATAACATGGTGGGATCTAAACCCTCAACAAAATTTGAGAAAGTTAAACATTCAAAACAAATGCTTTCTTTAGGAAATGCTTTCAACAAAGAAGATATGATAGATTTTAAAAAAAAAATAAAAAATTTTTTAAATACTTCATCTGAAATTGAATTATCATCTGAACCAAAAATAGATGGAATTTCAGCATCTTTAAGATATGAGGATGGCAAGCTTATTTATGGTTTATCAAGAGGGGATGGAATATTTGGAGAAAATATAACTGAAAATTTATTAACTATAAGCGAAATACCTAAAAAAATAATTAGTGCACCGAAAGTTATTGAGATAAGAGGCGAAGTTTACATTGGAAAAAAAGATTTTCATAGCATCAAAGATAAATTTGCAAACCCTAGAAATGCAGCAGGAGGTTCTTTAAGACAAAAAGACTCAAATGAAACAAAAAAAATACCACTTAAATTTTTTGCATATGGTGTTGGAGAGATAAGGCCTCAAATTTTCAAAACACAAAAAAATTTACTCGAGAAACTAAAATTATGGGGTTTTGTAACAAATACTCATTGCAAAATAGTTAAATCAATTCAAGAAATAGAAAGTAATCACTCGGAAATTGAAAATATACGCTCGGGCTTAGACTATGATGTTGATGGAATTGTTTACAAAGTAAACGATTTTAATTTCCAAAAAAGGTTGGGCTCAACATCTCACTCACCAAGATGGGCAATAGCTTATAAATTTTCATCTGTTAAAGCATCGTCTAAAATTAAAGAAATAATAATTCAAGTAGGAAGAACCGGAGCTATTACCCCGGTTGCAAAAATAGATCCTGTTACTGTTGGTGGCGTTGTGGTTTCTAATGCAACATTACACAATGAGGATGAAATAAACAGGAAAGATATTAGAGTTGGGGATGTAGTAAATATCCAAAGAGCAGGAGATGTAATACCTCAAGTCTTATCAGTAAATATTTCAAAAAGAACCAAAAGTAGTAAAAAATTTATTTTTCCAAAAAAGTGTCTTTGTGGCTTCCCAACAAAAAAAGAAATTAGTTCAACAACAAAAAAAACTGATGCAGTGAGAAGGTGTATAAGAGGTTATGATTGTAATTTTACTGCAAAGGAAAAGTTAAAGCATATCGTGTCAAAAGATGCCTTTGATATTGAGGGATTAGGAAAAAAGGTAATTGATAATTTTTGGGATTTAAATTTAATAAGATCACCCGCAGATATATTTAAACTAAATTTTGATAAAATAGAAAATCTTGATGGGTGGGGAAAGCTTTCAATACAAAACTTAAAAAATGCAATTAATAAATCAAAAAATATCTCTCTTAATAGGTTTGTTTATTCAATAGGAATCAGACATATTGGCCAGGAGAATGCTAAAATTCTTGGAGCCTTTTTCAAAACTGACAAAAAATTTTCTGAATTGTTTGAAAATAAAAAAAGAAAAAACATTTTAAAAAATTTATATGATCTTGACGGTATTGGTGACACTCAAATTAGATCAATTGATGATTTTTTTTCAAAACCAAAAAACTCTTCAATAATCAAATCTTTAATGTCAGTTCTTAATATAGAGAATTTTAAAAAAATTTACAAAGAGGGAGAACTTAGTAATAAAAATATAATGTTTACTGGAGGTTTTGAAAAAATGAGTAGGTCTGAAGCAAAAGCTTTAGCCGAAGAACATGGTGCTAAAATTCTAGGAACAGTATCAAAGAAATTAAACTATTTGGTTGTCGGCAATTCAAAGCCAACTAAGAAAAAGATTGATAAAGCAAAAGAATTAAAAATTAATTTATTGAACGAAGATAAGTGGTATGAATTACTAAATAGGTGAGCAAGCTTTAGTCAGATATTTTTTTTCATTCAAACTCATAAATCTTTTAAGACTCTTCTCAACTTTTTTATGGTAATTATTTATCCAATTAATCTCACTGTTACTTAAAATTTTTTTATAAATTAAATCTTTTTCAATTGGAACAATTGTTAATTCTTCAAATTTATTATTTTTTATATAAATAAGATTTTCAATTCTTATACCAAAGCTACCTTTTTTATAGTAACCTGGTTCATTTGACACAACCATTCCTTTTTTTAATTTTATTTTATTATTTCTTGATAGTGATTGTGGACCTTCATGAACATTTAAAAAGTATCCTATCCCATGCCCCGTTCCGTGTGGATAATCAAGATTAATTTGATTTAAAAATTTTCTAGCATTTTTATCAATTTGTGCTCCTGTTGAATTTTTTTTGATTTTGAATTTTGATACAGCAATATTACCTTTTAAAACTCTTGTATAAATTTCTTTTAAATATTTAGATTTATTTTTAAAAGAAATAGTTCTAGTGACATCTGTTGTGCCAAAAGAATATTGCCCACCTGAATCCACAAGATACAATTCATCTGCAACCAATCTTCTATTAGTTTTTTTTGAAGCCTTGTAGTGTATTATTGCTCCATTTGGTCCCGATCCAGAAATTGTACTAAAACTTGGAAACTTATAGGAAATGTGCATTTTTCTAAAACTTTCCAATTTATTTTGCGCAGATATTTCAGTAATTTTTTTACTATTAAAATTTTTCTTTAACCAAAATATAAACTTTGTTAATGCTACACCATCAATTAAATGACTTTTTTTAATATTTTTAATTTCAGTTTTGTTTTTTATAGATTTAAAAAAATAAATTGGATCTATTTTATCTAGTACTTTGCCCCTTTTTGTTATTATATTTTTATAAATAAATGCGCATGATAACCTATCTAACCATATTTTTTTTCGATATATGCGATTTAGAACTCTCTCAAGATCTGCTTCATCAAAAATTTCAATATTTTTATCATTAAATAAATTTTTTAATTTATTTCGGTTTGTGAAGATATTTATCTTACCTTTTTTGCTTATTAATAACCGAGCATTTGGTATTGGAGAAAATGAAGAGTCGCCCCCCCTAATATTCAAGAGCCAAGCAACATTTTCTGGAGCTGTAACCAATAAATAATCAGCTTTGTTTTCTTTTAAAGCTTTTTTTACTTTTTGAATTTTTGTTTCTGTGCTTTTTCCAGCATGTTTCAACGCTATTTTAAAAAAAGGTCTAACCACCTCTTTTGGCTTGTTCATCCAAACTTTATCTACCAAATTCTGACTTATTGGGACCAGATCAACATTTTTTACTTCGAAAAATAATTTTAATTGCCTTTCCGTGTGTAACTTAGGATCAAATCCCAAAATAATTTTTTTTTTGGTTTTTATAACATCTTTTGGAAACTTTTTAGGTATGGTGATAACTTTAAACTTTTTACCTGATTCATTGTTAGCTTGAATTGTATACCTTCCGTCTGTAAATAAATAATTTTGATTTTCTAAAATCAAAGCAAAACCTGCCGAGCCAGAAAAATTTGATATAAATTTTAATCTATCCTGTGAAGAATTAACGTATTCATTAAAATATTCGTCATTCTTTGGGACTATATATCCATTAATTCTATAATCTTGGAGAATTTTTTTAAATCTTTTCATTACTTAATTAATTTTTTTTTAAGTCGAGCCCATCCCGGACTTCTGTATTCCTCATTTTCATCAAAAATTTCATCTTGATTGAAATCAAAATCATCAGAAATTTCTTTCTGAGGTTTTTCATTTCTTTCAATTCCTTCCTCTGGAAGTTCATTAATAAATCTTGACGGCAAACTATCCATCCATTCACCGTGCCAAGCTCTTTGATTAGCAAAAGAAATATACGAGTTTTTTTTAGCTCTTGTTATTCCAACGTACGCTAATCTTCTCTCCTCTTCTAATGCAAAATCTCCTTTTTCCTCTAAAGATTTTTGATGAGGGAACAAACCTTCCTCCCATCCAGGTAAAAAAACTGTTTTGAATTCCAATCCTTTTGCAGCGTGGATAGTCATTATATTTATTTTTTCATCGCCCCATTCCTGATCAATTGATGTAGCTAAAGCAACATGTTCTAAAAAACCCTGTAAATTATCATAATCATTCATTGCTCTTAAAAGTTCTTTTAAATTTTCAATTCTATTCTCATTTTCTAAATCTTTTTTATTTTTTAACATTCCAGAATATCCCGACTCGTCTAAAATCATTTTTAAAAGATCATAATGTTTCAACTTTTTTAAATCTGATCTCCATTTATCAATCATTCCTAGCAACTGTTTTATTAAAGTTTTTGTTTTAGGTTTGAATTTATTTAACTGAAGAAGTTTACGAGAAGCATCTTCTAAACATATTTTATTTTTTGATGAAAATTCGTGCAATTGTTTAATTGTTGCACTTCCAATCCCTCTTCGGGGTGTGTTTATGATTCTCTCATATGCCAAATCATCAAATTTTTGATTTACTATTCTTAAGTAACAGATGGCATCTTTTACTTCTGCCCTTTCATAGAATTTAATGCCTCCAATAATTCTATAATTTATACCTATTTTTAAAAATCTTTCTTCAAACTCTCGAGTTTGATAAATAGCCCTAACAAGTATAGCTATATCATTTAAAGAATTATTTTTTTTAACATTCTCCTCAATAATATTGCCTATTTCATGAGCTTCCTCTTTACCATTTTTGTAACAATTTAATTTTACCAAGTCTCCTTTATCACCATCAGTCCAAAGTTTTTTTCCTAGCCGATCTTTATTATGTGAAATTAAATAAGACGCAGTATCTAAAATGTTTTTTGTTGACCTATAGTTCTGTTCAAGCTTAAAAATTTTACATTTTGGATAAACTTTATCAAAGCTTAAAAAATTTTTTATTTCAGCGCCCCTCCAGCTATAAATTGATTGATCATCGTCCCCAACACAACATATATTTTTATTTTCATTAACGATAAGATTTAACCATTTATTTTGAATAAAATTTGTATCTTGATATTCATCTACAAGTATATACTTAAAGTTATTCGAGTAAATTTTTCTAATATCAGGATTTTTTTCAAACAATTTTACACAATAAAGAATTAAATCTCCAAAATCACATGAATTTAAATCTATAATTTTTCTTTGATAAATTTTATAAATTTTTAAAATTTGATTTTCTAAAATAAGATTTTTTGACAATTTTACCTCTTCAGGAAGCAACCCTTTATTTTTCCACCTGTCTATAAATGCTAATATAAATTGAGGTGAGATTTTTTTAACATCAATGTTTTCTGCTTTTGAAATATTTCTGATTAATTTTTTTTGATCATCTGTATCTAAAATTGTAAAATTACTCTTTAGACCAACAGCTTCAGCATGTCTCCTCAAAAATTTTACGCTTATTGCGTGAAAGGTACCAAGCCAAGAGAGAGAACTCAGCTTTCCATTCAAATTTTTTAAAACCCTATCTCTCATTTCTTTTGCAGCTTTATTAGTAAAGGTCACACAAAGTATTTGATTTGGGTAAGCTTTCTTTTCATTTACAATGTAGGCCAATCTTGATGTTAGAACTTTCGTCTTTCCCGAGCCCGCACCTGCGACAACTAATGTTGGACCTTCAGTGTTTAAAACCGCTGATCGCTGACCATCATTTAATTCTTTTAAAAAATTTTCCATTATGAATCACTTTATTTTTAGCTCTATACTGCTTATAAAACAACAACGTAATGAATAATTCAGCAGCAAATTTTGTTAAGTCTTACTTGAATAAAAAAAATATTAACAGTTTAAAAAAAATAACAAACATCAAATATCTTATAATACTAATAGTTGCTACAATCTCTATTATCGCAGTTTACTATTTTTTAAGACCAACTTTTTTTGATTACAATACAAATAAGAAAATTATTGAAAAAAAGGTTAGTGAATATCTTAAAATTAATTCAAGTATTAAGGGAGACATATCATTCAGTTTATTTCCGAGTCCAAGAATAATTGTTAAAAATTTAGAAGCAAAATTTGGTAATTCGAAAGATAAACCAGTTATATTTGATGAAACCAACTTTATAATTGCAATATCGAAACTTAGTTCCATTAAAGAGATAAAAATAAATAAATTCAATGTTAACAAACAAAAAAATAAAAATACATCCAGAACAATTAAAAAAATATATTGAATATTTTCAAAAAAATGATGTAGATAACTTTTTATTAAGAGATACCGAAATCTTTTTTGTTGATGCACAAAATAATTTGATAGCAATTAATAATTTCAATTTAAATAATACGTTTGACGATATTAAAGAAAAAATATCGATAAAAGGTGTTTTTTCCCAAAATAAATTTAAACTTAAATTCATTAATAAAAAAAATCACGAAAAATATTTAGATTTTTCAGTACCAAACCTAAATACGAATTTTAAAATAATATTTGATAAAGAAAGCGATCTTCAAAAGAAATCTGGAAAACTAAATTTAAAAATTGTTGATAATATTCTCATCTTAAATTTTATTGGAGATAATTTTTACGAAATTTCTAACTCTTTTTTCAGAAACAAATTTTTAAATTCAAAATTATATGGAAAGGTAAATTTTAAAGACAATTTTTATTTTGATCTTAATTTCAATATAAATCAGGTAAATTTTAGAAAATTATTTCTTAACTACGTAACAATAGGACAAAATAGTAATAAAAATATTTTTAACATAAGCAAAAAAATAAACGGGAAAGCTAATGTCAAGATTAACCAAACAGAAACTTTTTTTGGAAAAGTTGGCGAAACCAATTTTGTCATGTTGTTTGAAAATGGGGATTTAAAAATTAAAAGTGGATCCATCAACCTAGGCAAGAAAGGCAAATCCAAATTTACAGCTTCAATTTTGGGACAAGGAAAAGATCAAAGAATTAATTTTTTTATTAATTTTCTTTCTGAAGATAGTAACGATATTTTAAAAAAAATGAATTTAAATGTGGATTTGAAAAGCATTTCTTTTAATGCAATTGGCACAATCAATATTATGGAAAATAAGATTAAATTTAAAAAATTTGACAGTAAATAATGAAAAAATAGTTGGTAGAAATCTTGTTGTTGTAGAAAATTCTTTTAATCAGAATGTCATTAAAGATAATTCTTTAGGTTTTTTTGATTTTTTTAAAATAAAAAAATTTATATTTGAAGCAAATCAAAATATTCAGTGATATTATCTATTAGGTTTAGTCATCTTTTTTGGGTTAACTATTTTTAAAAATTCTTTTTCCGAAATCAAACCTGATTTTATGGCCTCATCTTTTAAACTCGTTCCATTTTTGTGAGCTCTTTTAGCGATTTTAGCTGCATTGTCGTAACCTACTTTTGGTGAAAGAGCCGTAACTAACATTAAAGAATTTTCTAGTAGGGACTTAATTCTTTTCTTGTCTGCTTTTAATCCTTTTATACAGAAGTTAGCAAAAGCTTTTGAAGAATCTGCCATAATATTAATCGATTGTAATATGTTGTGTATAATCAAAGGCTTAAAAACATTTAATTCAAAATGACCATGTGAGCCTGCCATTGTAATTCCATTATGATTACCAATTACTTTTACGCAAACCATTGTTACAGCTTCACACTGTGTTGGATTTACTTTCCCGGGCATTATAGAAGAGCCCGGTTCATTTTCTGGCAGTACAAGTTCGCCATAACCTGCTCTAGGACCAGACCCAAGAAATCTAATATCGTTTGCAATTTTCATCAAACAAACAGCTGTCGTATTCATAGTGCCTGAAAAATTTACAATCGGATCATGAGACGCTAAGGCAGCAAATTTATTTTTTGTAGGTTTAAAGGGAAGCTTAGTTATTTTTCTTATTTCATTTACGATTTTACTATCGAAGCCTTTTTTTGTATTTAAACCCGTCCCAACAGCTGTACCACCTTGCGCCAAAAAATAAATTTCATTAAGCGCTTTTTCAATCCTATCTATACATTTTTTTAATTGTGCATGATATCCGGAAAACTCTTGTCCCAAAGTTAAAGGAGTTGCGTCTTGTAAATGGGTTCTTCCTAATTTTACAATTTCACTAAATTGTTTAACTTTTTTATTCAGCTCTTTTTCTAACAATTTTAAAGATGGTAAAAGTTTATTTTTTGCCTTCATGGCAATTGCAATATGCATCGCTGTCGGAAAAACATCATTAGTCGATTGGGATTTGTTAACATGATCATTAGGGTGTATTGGTTTTTTAGTTCCCATTTTACCTCCCATCATTTGAATTGCTCTATTTGCTATCACCTCATTCACATTCATATTTGTTTGAGTTCCAGATCCAGTTTGCCAAACTTTAAGAGGGAAGTGTTTATCAAGTTTGCCCTTTATCACTTCATCAGCTGCTTTGATTATATATTTGCTTAATTTCCTGTCTAAATCCCCATTTTTAGAATTAACAATTGCTGCAGCTTTTTTTACAATAGCTATTGATTGAATTAAAATTGGTCTTACCAAAAAATCACCAATATCAAAGTATTTATTAGATCTCTGTGTTGACGCTCCCCAGTACTTATCACCAGGAACTTTTATTCTTCCAATAGAATCAAATTCAGTTCTATATTTCATTGATGTATCCAAGATATAGTAAGCATATTTAATTGTAAATAATTTAAGAAATGACTGTGGAGATTTTATGACAAATTTTAGCGATGTAAAAAAATTTATGGAAACTTTTGGCCAAGAAGTTAAGAAAAAAGCAGAGTTTCCATCTGATAAAATAGTGAAACTTAGATATGATTTAATTAAAGAAGAGCTAGACGAATTTGAACAAGCAATTAAAGAAAAAAATCTAAAAGAAGTTGCAGATTCGCTTACTGATATTTTATATGTTACTTATGGAGCCGGCCATGCCTTTGGAATAGATCTAGACAAATGTTTTAATGAGGTACAAAGATCAAATATGAGCAAACTCGGAGATAACGGTAAACCAATTTATAATGAGCAAGGAAAAGTTATGAAGGGTCCCAAATACTTTGAGCCTAATCTTAAAAAGTTTGTTGAATAAAGGGGCGTTGAACCACGAAACGGGGCTCGATTCCCCTTGGGACCGCCAATTTTTGGGAATCTAGACTATAAGTTATTTTTAAGGTAAATTATTTTAATTCAAAAGTTCAAAATGTCTAAAAGTTATTTTCTTTTACTAGCAAAAAAAACGATAGTAAGTTTAATGAAGTTTTTGTTTCCTAAAAGCAAATTGACAAATCAAGCATATGACAGTGTTCATTTGGCACTTGCTACACAAAAGGAAATGAAAAAATTCAAAGATTTATCAATTAAAAATTATAAAGATTTATTTTTTCATTTTTCACCTATACCTAATGAAGATGAAATTAAAAATTTTTATGCAAATTTATACGCTCACTCAAGACAAAATTCTAAATTCTATATTGGTGAAAGAGAATTATCCCAAATGATATTTTTAAAAAAAAATTTCAATTTTTTAAATAAAAAAATTTTAAATTTTGGATCTGGAAAAAGTGGTTTTTCATACCTGTGCAACTTACTAGGCGCAACAGTTACTGAAGTTGATTTAAAAAATAAGGAAGAGACTTTTTTTGATAAAGAAAATACATTTACTAATGATATGACTGTTTTGCGTAATCGAAAATTTGATTTAATTTATTCTTCTCACAGTTTGGAACATACTACTAAACTAAAAAAAACATTAGAAATTTTTAGTGAAATATCACATGATAACACACACTTCTTTATTGAGGTTCCAGAGGGAAATCATGATCTTAAAATTATGAAACTTAGAAGCAGACCTATTTCACATATTTTTTATTTTCAAAAAAATTTTTTTGAGAAAGCATTTGAAAATAAAGTAGAAAAAGATAGTTTTTTTAATCTTTTTGATAATGAAAATCTAAATAAATTTTCTGAAAGACATGCAGCTAACAATTTAATATTATGGACTAACAGGAAGTTAAATACAGAGTTTATTAAAGATTTAAACTATGAGTAACACTCATCTTTAAAGGATAAATCTTCAGAATATTTATGTTACTTTTTATAGTGTAATGATCGATGTCAAGGATAACTGTCATTATTCTCATTTTTTTCTGTACTTTAATTGTTTTCAATAAAAAGATTGTTTCTTATTATTATATAAATAAATTTTCTAATTGGGTAGAAAGACCTGTTAAAATTGATAAGCTAAATTTTAACTATTCTGGCCATGTCAAAATAGAAGGCATTAAGATCTTAAATAATAGCGAAAATTATTATAAAAACATATTTAGAGCTGAAAAAATCGACATTCATTTTGACATGGACTCAATTTTTTCAGACTTAATTTTAATAAAAAGTTTATACATTTATAACCCTGAATTTTTTTTAGTTGTAAAAATAAAAAAAGATAACCAAAATATTAATTATAAAAAAGAAGTTTACGAAGATAATATTGGTCTTGCAAAAAAAAATTAATGAAAATCCACCAGACAAAATTTGGCCAAAAAAAAATAGAGATATTAATTTTTTGGTAAAAAAATCAATTTTATCTGGAGGAATAGGTAATATTAAGGTTTCTAAAATCTCTAATCCATCAAAAGTTAAGCTGTCAAAGATGAAATTTTCTTCTTTTGGAAATGATAAAAAACATCAACATTATAAAGACGTTTTAAAGTTTATTCTTTATGATTTATATGCCAGAACAGAAGAAATTGGATTAAAAAAGGTATTAAAGGAAATTTACAAATTTTAAAATGAAAAAACTATCTCTATACACCTTTCTTTTTTTGATGTTTTCTCTTTTTACTTCGCATTCGTTTGCAGTATCTTTTGAAAAAAATTGTAAGGTTCCCAAAGGTTCAATAAAAATAATAAAGATTGATGGAGAAAAATATAATCAATTTACTTTGAAAGATAAGGACAAAGGAGGTTGTTCTTCAGATAAAAAGTCAAGACATGGCTCTCCTTATTGGGAAAGGGCGGAGTATGCACAAGTAAATACATTATCTAAAAAAAAAAATCATGAGATAAATTTTAAGGTTAAAATTTTAAAGGGATTTTTAGGTCAAAGAGAAACTTTTTTTCAAATTCATAATTACAACGAAAATTTTATGTCAGTTTATCCCTCATTAATGTTTAAATTCCATCCCAAAAAAACCAATGAATGTACTGGGTGTAGTAACTATTCTACTAGAACTATAAATTGTTTTGATAAAGATGGTCAGCCAAAAAAACAATGCTGGATAGAGGGTAGGGGAACTGAAGAGGGTAAATGGATAGAAGGAGAAAGTTATTCTAAATCACTCTCATTCTTTCAAATAGATTATTTAAGAGATTTTAAATGTTTAAAAAAAAAAGGGAAGTATTGCGCAAAATCAAAAGGTGGTCATGAAGAGAAAAAATTCCAAACAATTACTATAAATGATTTTTTAAAAAAATGGATAAATTTTAAAATTGTAATTCCAAAAATAATAAATGAGAAGGGTTTAGTTACAATATTTATTAATGACAAAATAGTTTTTGATAAAGTTGTACATTTTCCAAAAAGGGGAACGCCAAGAATTAAATATGGTATTTACAGACCTGGGAATTTACAAGGAAACACAACATCTCAAATACTTTATTCAAAAATTAATGTTAATTCTAAAAAATAAGGGGCGTTCTGTTGCCAGGTGCCCTGAACCTCATTTCGTTAATCCTTGTTATATAATAATTATTTTACAACCTAAAGCCCAAAACTGGTTCTTCACTGCGTCGGTATTGCGTCAGGAATTGCGTCAGGATAGGATGATCTCTATGAAAAAAACTGCAACTGAAAGACTTAAAAGAAGAGCTGACATATTTGGTGAAATAAAATTATATATAATATTAATTATAATAGGCGCAACTTTAGGGGGTTTATATGCATCACCTTGGCCAACATATTTTAAAATTATAATTTTTGGTTTTTTATTTTTATTATTTCAAATTCTTAATGAACTTTCTAGAATTGCAAATTTAAATGACAAATCAATAGAAACTTCAATTCTTACATTTTTTCAATTAAATCTTATGGGAAAAAAACAGGGAATTAAAGAAAACCAAGCAGATTTGAAAAGGGCTGAACTTCAAGAGTCGGTTGCCCAGGATTTGATAATAAAAAGAATGTTATTTGGTGATAATGAATCTTTATTTATAATTTTTGCATTATTTCTGCTTGGAATCTCTGCAACCATAACGGTATTTTTAATTACATAATTAATGAAAAAACTTTTTCTCACTGCGTCCACAGTGCGTCACAAAATTTTTAATTGTTGATATTAAATAAGAATTAGAGATTTAAAGGGGCGTTCTGTTGCCAGGTGCCCCAAAACCCCGTTTACTTAATTAACAAGTTAATTAAGCAGCAAGTGCAAATTTATTATTTGCATTTATAATTAGCCCGTTACGTCGGAACCATCTCGAACGAAAGAATAGCCTTTAGACACTCGTCGATTCTGATTCACCCCCATAAGTTGTAAATGGTGGAGGTGGTGGGTACTGCCCCCACGTCCGCAATGTTTATTACGAAACTCGTTTATCGTCATAGTTGGAAAACCAACAGATATAATATAAAATTAAAAATTAAAGATTCAATATATATTTCAAAATGAAGCTTACAAAAGAACAAAAACAAGAAATTTTAGACCAACAATCTCAAAAAAATACTACCAAGAGAGTTACTTCTCCAGAATTGGAAAAAATTCTTTATGAAGCAATGCCTGTGCTAGACCATGGTTTTGTTAGGGTTGTTGATTATATGGGAGATGATACATCCATAGTTCAATCAGCAAGAGTCTCTTACGGAAAAGGAACTAAAAAAAGTTTCTACAGATAGTGGTTTGATAAAATACTTAATGAGGCACAGACACAGCACTCCTTTTGAAATGTGTGAAATAAAATATCATATTAAACTACCAATATTTATAGCAAGACAATGGATTAGACATAGAACAGCAAATGTAAATGAATATTCGGCAAGATACTCTATAATGGACAAAGAGTTTTATGTCCCTTCAAAAGAAAATTTAGCTGCACAATCAACCAATAATAGGCAAGGCAGAGGAGAACTAATTAACGGTAAACAAGCTGATAATATTTTAAAGATTTTAAAAGAAGATGCTGAAAGAAACTATGAACATTACGAGGAAATGTTAAATGAAAAATACGATGGAAGTATTATTGACGAAAAGAAAAAGGGACTTGCTCGAGAATTAGCAAGAATGAATCTTACATTAAACTCGTATACACAGTGGTACTGGAAAACAGATTTATTAAATTTGTTGAACTTTTTATCTTTAAGAGCAGATAGTCATGCACAATATGAAATTAGAGAATATGCAGATGTAATGATGAGCACAGTTAAAAAATGGGTCCCAATAACTTATGATGCGTTTGTTGATTACAGAGTAGGTGGCATGGAACTTTCTGCTAAAGGAAAAATAGTGATACAAAAAATGATTAAAGGCGAAAAGTGCGACATCGAATCCTCAGGACTTTCGAAAAGAGAATGGAACGAATTAATGGACTCGTTTGGTTTTAAACAACACCTTGCATAACCTTATCAGCAATTTCAGAAAATATCTTAGATATTTCATTTTTGGGTTCTTTGTATGTTAATGGCAAACCTAAATCTGCAGACTCTCTTAATTTAGTGCTTATAGGAATTTTACCCAAAAATTTTTTGTTAAACTCTTTGGCTGTTTTTTCTACACCGCCCTCCCCAAAAATATTGTATTTTTTTCCGTCATCTCCCTTAAAAAAACTCATATTATCAACCAATCCAACTATTTTAATTTTGGTTTTATCAAACATTCGAATCCCTCGTTGAACATCAATTAAAGCTAATTCTTGTGGTGTAGAAACTATTATCGCTCCATCAATTTTTACATCTTGAGCAAAAGTGAGTTGTGTGTCACCTGTTCCAGGCGGCATATCTACTATTAAAAAGTCCAAATCTTTCCATTCAACTTTTTCCGTCAAAGTTTTAATAGCACTAATTACCATTGGTCCTCTCCAAATCATCGGAGTTTTTTCATCTACCAAAAAGCCAAGAGACATAAATTGGGCACCATATTTTTCTATTGGGTAAAGAATTTTGCCATCAGTTTTTGGTTTTTCATTTAATCCAATCATTTTTGGGAGGGAGGGACCATAAATGTCAGCATCTAATAATCCGACCTTTTTACCTTTTTTTTGGATTGCAAAAGTTAGGTTTATTGCAAATGTAGATTTGCCTACCCCTCCTTTAGCACTAGAAACCATAATTACAATTTTTGCTCCTTTAATAGGATTTTTGGTAAAATTTTTTGGTGAAGCTTTTTTTCTTAAACCATCGCTAATTTTGGCTTTATTATCAGACATTATATCGCTTTATCATAACTTGTTTTTATTTCAAAAGTCACTATATAAAGCCTAATGTCAATTAAAGATCAAATATTTAAGAACGAGTCACCCTGGGGATCTAACCCAGGCGGTGGGAAACCTGGAGGAAATGGTTCAGGTCAAAGACGATCCCCACCTAATATTGACGACATAATTAGAAAAGCACAAGGTTCAGTTGGGAAAATATTTCCAGGAGGAAAAGGGAGCAATAAACCAATTTATTTAGGGATTTTAGTTTTAGTAGTTTTGTGGGCATTAAGTGGTCTCTACAGAGTTTTGCCTGATGAACAAGGAGTAGTTTTAAGGTTTGGAAAATTTGTAAAGACAACTCAACCTGGATTAAACTACCATATACCTTTTCCGATAGAGAGAGCATTAACTCCAAAAGTAACGAAAGTTAATCGAATTGATGTTGGTTTTAGATCTGAAAGTGATAGTGGGCGATCTTCAGGTGTTGGTGATGTTTCCGAGGAAAGTTTAATGTTAACCGGCGACGAAAATATTGTGGACATAGACTATTCAGTTTTTTGGGTTATTAAAGATGCAGGTAAATTTTTATTCAACATACAAAGTCCGTTAGAGACAGTAAAGGCAGCTTCCGAAACCGCGATGAGAGAGGTAATAGCCAAAAGTAAAATCCAATCAATTTTAACCGAAGGAAGATCAAAAATAGAAACTGAGGTACAGGAAATTACACAAGGTATTTTAGATGAATACGGTTCAGGTATACAAGTAACACAAGTTCAAACTCAAAAAGCCGACCCCCCAAATCAGGTTATAGATGCTTTTAGAGATGTTCAAGCAGCTAGAGCAGATAGAGAGAGATCTAAAAACGAGGCCGAAGCCTACGCAAACGATGTGATACCAAGAGCACGTGGGGAAGCAGAAAAAGTTTTACAACAAGCAGAAGCATATAAAAAAGAAGTTGTAGCAAAAGCAGAGGGTGAAGCGAGTAGATTTCTAGCGATATATAATGAATACAAGAATGCAAAACAAGTTACACAGGAAAGAATGTATTTAGAAACAATGGAAAAAGTTTTAGCTGATATTGATAAAGTTATAATTGATAAAAACTCAGGTTCAGGTGTAGTTCCTTATCTACCACTTCCTGAAATTAAGAAGAAAGCACAATAATGAAAAAAATTTTAATAGGCGCATTAGTTGTTTTGGGCGTTGTAGCTTATCAAGCTTTATTTGTGGTTCAAGAAATTAACCAAGCAATTGTTTTACAATTCGGTGACCCAAAAAAAATAATTACAAAACCAGGATTAAATTATAAAATCCCTTTCATACAAAACGTAGTATATTTAGATCGTAGAGTACTAAACTTAGACAATCCACCGGAAGAAGTAATTGCAGCAGACCAAAAAAGATTAATCGTTGATGCTTTTGCTAGATTTAAAATTGTTGACCCATTAAAATTTTATATATCGGTTGGAAACGAGAGGGTAGCAAGATCAAGATTGGCAACAATTATAAATTCAAGAATTAGAAGTGTGTTAGGTACCCAAGAACTAGCAACACTTTTATCAACTGATAGAGCGGTCCACATGGGAACAATTCAAAACGATGTAAATACAGAAGCCCAAAATTTTGGAATCACTATTGTTGATGTAAGAATAAAGAGGGCTGATTTACCACCTGCTAACAGTGAAGCAATTTACGCACGAATGCAGACAGAAAGACAAAGAGAAGCAAAAGAATTTAGAGCTCAAGGAGCTGAAATGGCTGCCAAAATAACCTCTACGGCAGATAAAGAAGTAACAGTAATACTTGCTAATGCTAACAAGCAATCAGAAATTATGAAAGGAGAGGGTGATGGAAGAAGAAATAAAATTTTTGCCGATGCTTTTGGAAGAGACCCTCAATTTTTTGGATTTTATAGAGCAATGCAATCGTACGAGAAAGCTTTAATTGGTGGCGATACTTCATTAATTTTATCACCAGACAGCGACTTCTTTAAATTTTTTGGAAAAACTGGAATAATAAAAAAACAATAATAACTAGGGCATGAAAGAAATCATTATTGCCATTGGTTTAATATTGTTTTTAGAAGGCCTACTTTGCGCCTTGTTTCCGTCAAAAATCAAGATTATGTCTAAATTTATTGAGAATATTCCTACGGATAAATTAAGAATAACAGGGATAATGTTCACAATACTTGGGTTTATAATAATTTGGTATATGAAGAGATAATGAAATTGAGTTTTAAAAGATTTTTTGTATATTTTTCATTTATTTATCTGATTTTTTATTCAGATCTTAGCGCAAAAAATGCCCCAGAGTCCTTTGCAGATTTGGCCGCGAAATTAATGCCATCTGTTGTAAATATCTCAACAACACAAACAATAAAAACACAATCTAATCCATTTCCACAGTTTCCACCTGGATCTCCATTTGAGGATTTTTTTAAGGAATTTCAAAGACCATCTGAAAGAAAAGCAAGCTCACTTGGCTCAGGATTTATAATTAAAAAAGACGGAACCGTAATAACAAATAATCATGTTATTGCAAATGCAGACGATATAATTGTAAGGGTTAACAATAAAGAATATGAAGCTGAAGTCTTGGGCACAGATCCATATGCAGATGTTGCCGTATTAAAAATTAAATCATCCGAAACTTTTAAACCAGTACAGTTCGGCAATTCTGATAAAGCAAGAGTTGGAGACTGGGTAGTGGCAATAGGTAATCCATTTGGTTTAGGAGGAACGGTAACCTCAGGTATCATTTCAGCAAGAAATCGAGATGTTGGTTTAACTCGTTATGACGATTTTATTCAAACTGATGCTTCAATTAATCAGGGAAATTCTGGAGGACCATTATTTAATTTGGAAGGCAAAGTCATAGGAATAAACACGGCAATCATTGCACCGGGACAAACAGGCTCTATAGGTATTGGTTTTGCTATTCCCTCTAATGCTGCTTCAAATATTATTGATCAATTAATAAAATTTGGTGAAACCAAAAGAGGTTGGTTAGGTGTTAGAATTCAACAAGTAACAAAAGATATTGCAGAAGTTCAGCAGCTAAACGAACCCAAAGGCGCTCTTATCGCAGGAGTTTCAGAAGGAAGTCCCGCTTATAAAGCAGGCTTAAAACCCGGAGATATTGTTTTAGAGTTTGACGGAAAAAAAATTAAAACAATGAGGAATTTACCGAAGATTGTAGCTAATACAGAAGTTGGAAAAAATGTGGTTTTAAAAATTTGGAGAAATAAAAAATTAATATCTAAAAAACTCACTTTAGGAAGATTAGAGTCGTCAAAAGAATTCTTGGCAGAAAATAAAAAAACAAAGAAACCTAAATTTACAGAGGTAGAAAGTTTGAAAGTTAGTATCAGAGACTTAACGATCGAAGATATCGAGGTAAGAAAACTTGATAAGAATTTAAAAGGAGTGATTGTTACCGACATTTCACCTAAAAGTCCACTATCTTTCCTTTTGACAGCCGGCGATATAATTGTTGAACTCCAAGGGCAGCCTATAAAAAATACTAAAGATTTTATAAAAGTTTCAAAACAGGTTTCAAAGAGTCAAAAGAAAACATTGTTGGTTAGATTTTTAAATAGAGGAAATCAGCCAAGTTATGGAACCGTTAAAATTAATTAGCTTGATAAAAAAAAAGCAAAAAAAAATCATCCTTCTTTTTGGCCCAACAGCTTCCGGAAAATCAAAATTAGCTTTAGATATTGCAAAAAAATTTAATGCTGAAATCGTTAATGCGGATAGCATGCAAGTTTACAAAGAAATAAAAATTTTATCAGCTAGACCTGATGACCACACTATATCACACCACTTGTATGGTTTTATTTCTATAAAAAAAACCTTTTCCACAGGTGAATGGATTAAAAAAGCTATAAAAACAATTAAAAAAATTAATAAAAAAGGAAAAATAGCTTTAGTAGTTGGTGGTACCGGCTTGTATTTTAAGGCTTTATACCAAGGTTTTTCAGAAATTCCCAAAGTCCCAAAACCAAAAAAAGATTTTAAATTAAAAAAAAATTATATTTTGAAATACCCGAATATTTTTAAATATGTTTCTCTAAATGATAAACAAAGATTGCAGAGAGCTTTTTTAGTTTTTAAACATACGGGAAAACCTCTCTGGATGTGGCAACAAAAAAACAAAAGATTCTTTAAATCTAGCCAGTTTCACAAATTTTATCTTTGCCCACCAAAACCAGTGTTAGAAAGTAGGATTAAAAAAAGATTTCTATCAATGCTAAAAAAGGGCGCTATTAGAGAAGCTGAAAATTTTAAAAAAATTAATCCTAATTCACTCAATTCATCAAATTTTATAATTGGTCTCAAAGAAATATCCCAATTTCTAAATAACGAAATTTCTTTAGAGGAGCTAAAACAGCTAGTTCTTATTAGATCAAGACAATATTCGAAAAGACAATTTACATGGCAGAGGGGCCAGATGAAGGATTGGAAAGGATTTAGTGATACCAATTATCTAGATTTAAGGAAAAAAGTTATAAGATATTTATCTAAAACTTGACCCAAAATTTCCCTAAGATAGATTACATTTATGGGGAAATTATTTTCAGGCGCAGAAATTGTTTTTAAAGTTTTGGAGCATCACAAAGTAGAACATATATTTGGATATCCAGGTGGTGCAGTTTTGCCAATTTACGATGAACTAAAAAACCATAAAACTATAAAGCATATTTTAGCTCGACATGAACAAGGCGCGGGACACGCGGCAGAAGGATACGCCCGATCTTCCGGAAAGCCAGGAGTGATGTTGGTAACATCCGGACCAGGAGCTACTAACGCAGTTACTGCTTTAACCGACGCTTATATGGACTCAGTTCCAATTGTTTGTATCAGCGGTCAAGTTCCTACACACTTAATAGGAACAGACGCTTTTCAAGAATGTGACACAACCGGAATTACAAGACCTTGCACAAAACATAACTGGTTAGTAAAGGATGTAAATGATTTAGCAAGAGTTATGGATCTTGCTTTTGATGTAGCTACCACTGGAAGACCAGGACCAGTATTGGTTGATATTCCAAAAGATATTCAATTTAAAAAAACTAAATTTTTTTTAAAAAGTAAAAAAAATAAAAAATCAAACGGAAAATTTAACGGTAAGATCGTTAATTCAGATCTTGATAAGATAATTCAAATGATGAAAAAGTCTTCCAAACCAGTTTTTTATACTGGTGGAGGAGTAATTAATTCAGGACCAGAGGCAAGCAAGTTATTAAGAGAGCTTGTGTCGTTAACCGGGTTTCCAATAACATCTACACTTCAAGGATTGGGAGCTTACCCCGGAGACGATCCAATGTTTCTTGGGATGCTTGGTATGCACGGAACTTATGAGGCAAACAATGCAATGTATAATTGCGACCTAATGATAAACATTGGGGCAAGATTTGATGACAGGATAACCGGAAAAGTTGATGAATTTTCACCTAAATCAAAAAAAATTCATGTTGATATCGATCCTTCTTCTATAGGAAAAACTATAAAAGTAGATCTTGCAGTAGTGAGTGATGTTGTAAATTTTTTAAAATCTTTAAACAAAAGGTTTAAGGAAAAAAATAAAGATTTTTTAAATTCAAACAAGTCGAACACATCTAAGTGGTGGAAAGATATTGATAAGTGGCGACAAAAAAAATCCTTAGGTTTTAAAAATAGCGACAAAGTTATAAAGCCACAACATGCTGTCAAAAGATTGTATGAATTATCTAAACATAAAGATGCCTATATAACCACTGAAGTTGGCCAGCATCAAATGTGGGCAGCACAGCATTACAAATTTAATAAACCAAATAGATGGATGACATCTGGTGGCCTTGGAACAATGGGTTATGGTCTTCCAGCAGCAGTAGGGGTACAAGTTGCCAATCCTGATAAATTGGTTATTGATATAGCAGGTGAGGCATCTGTTTTAATGACAATGCAAGAGATGTCGACAGCAGTTCAATACAATCTACCAATCAAGATATTTATTTTGAATAACCAGTACATGGGAATGGTTAGACAGTGGCAAGAACTACTTCATGAAAAAAATTATTCTGAAAGTTATACAGCTGCATTACCAGATTTTGTAAAGCTAGCAGAAGCTTATGGTTGTGTTGGTATACAGGCAAAAAAACCAGATGAGTTGGATGAAAAAATAAATGAAATGTTGAATGTTAACAAACCTGTTATTTTCGACTGTTTAGTTGATCCAAATGAAAATTGTTTTCCAATGATACCTTCAGGAAAACCTCATAATCAAATGCTTCTTGGACCAGAAGATGATGAAGAAATTTCTAGCGAAGGAAAGGTTTTAGTTTAAATGAAAGCTCCTAAATCGGCGTATAGTGCTGCCACTAAAACAGGTAAAGTAGAAAAACATATTATGGTTATTTGGGTAGATAACGAAGCAGGAGTGTTAGCAAGAGTAGTAGGTTTATTTTCTGGCAGGGGTTACAACATTGAGTCTTTAGCCGTTGCAGAAATTGATAAAAAACAAAAACTTTCAAGAATTACACTTGTAACATCCGGTTCACCTGAGGTTATATCACAAATTAAAAAACAGCTTGAAAAGCTTGTACCTGTTCACAAAGTAGCGGATTTTATGAGAAATGATCCTAAAATCATTTTTAGAGACATGGCTTTACTTAAAGTAATATCTAATGAAAAAAAGAGAAGCAAAGCTAAGAGATTATGTAAAAAATTTGACTCGGTTATTCTTGACAAAAGTAATAAATCAATAGTTATTCAGGTCACAGCTTTGAGAAGAGAAATCGATAAACTTGTAAGTGATTTAAAACCTTTGGGCTTAGCAAGCGTTTCAAGAACAGGTGCAGTAGCTATGACAAGAGGAGCAGAAGTTTTTAAATAATATAGGAGAATAAAATGAAAATGTTTTATGAAAAAGATGCAAACGTAAATTTAATTAAAGATAAAAAAGTTGCAATATTCGGATATGGTAGTCAGGGCCACGCTCACGCTTTAAATTTAAAAGACAGTGGAGTTAAAAACGTTGTTGTTGCACTTAGAGAAGGATCTTCAAGCAAAAAAAAAGCGGAGAGTGAAGGGCTAAAAGTAATGTCATTATCTGACGCAGCAGCTTGGGCAGATGTAGTTATGGTTCTAACTCCAGATGAACTTCAAGCATCCATTTATAAAAATCATATAGAGCAAAGAATGAGACAAGGTACGAGTCTGGCATTTGCACATGGTTTAAATATTCATTTTAATTTAATTAATTCAAGAAAAGACTTAGATGTTTTTATGGTTGCACCAAAAGGACCTGGGCACCTAGTTAGAAGCGAATTTCAACGTGGAGGTGGAGTACCTTGTTTGATGGCTGTCCACAAAGATAGTTCAGGAAAAGCAAGAGATCTTGCAATGTCATACGCATGTGCTGTTGGCGGAGGAAGATCAGGAATAATTGAAACAACTTTCAAAGATGAATGTGAAACTGATTTATTTGGTGAACAAACTGTTTTGTGTGGAGGTTTAGTTGAGCTTATTAAAAATGGTTTTGAAACTCTAACTGAAGCAGGTTATCCGCCTGAGATGGCATATTTTGAAACGCTTCATGAGGTTAAATTAATTGTTGATTTAATTTATGAAGGTGGAATTGCAAATATGAATTACTCAATATCTAATACTGCAGAATACGGAGAGTACGTATCAGGAAAAAAAATAGTTGACCCAAAAACAAAAGAGAGAATGAAAGAGGTTTTAAAGGATATTCAATCTGGTAAATTTACAAAACAATGGATGGATGAGTGCAAAGGCGGGCAAAAAAACTTTTTAAAAATGAGGGAAGAATTGGCCAAGCACCCCATTGAAAAAGTAGGAAAAAAACTTAGAGATCTTATGCCTTGGATTGGAAAGAACAAACTAGTCGATAAATCTAAGAATTAACCCAATCTGGTTCGAAATTTAATAATTTTTCAATAATTATTTTGCAAATTAGCGTATTAATTGTATTATATTAATTACCTATAATTACAAAAGATAATGGAAGATAAAAATAGAATCATAATTTTCGATACGACAATGCGAGACGGGGAACAGTCTCCAGGCGCTTCAATGAGTCTTGAGGAAAAAATTCAAATCTCACGAGTTTTTGATGAATTAGGAATAGATATTATAGAAGCAGGTTTTCCGATTGCTTCTCCAGGTGACTTCGAAGCGGTTACTGCAATAAGTAAAATTTTAAAAAAATCTATTCCAGCTGGATTAGATAGACACACAAAAAAAGATATTGATGCTTGTCATGAAGCTTTAAAATCAGCAAAAAAATTCAGAATTCATACATTCATTTCTACCAGCTCATTACATATGAAGCACAAGTTGAATAAAACTCCTGAGCAGGTAATAGAGTCAATCAAAGAACACGTGACATATGCAAGAAAATTTACAGATGATGTGGAGTGGTCTTGTGAAGACGGTACAAGAACTGATATGGATTTTATGTGCAAAACAGTTGAACTTGCAATCAAATGTGGAGCGAAAACTATAAATATTCCAGATACAGTTGGTTACACAGTCCCATCAGAATTTAAAAAAATTATCGAAACACTAAAAAACAAAGTTCCAAATATTGATAAAGCAATATTGTCAGTTCACTGTCATAATGATCTTGGCCTTGCAGTTGCAAATTCTTTAGCTGGAGTTTCCGCTGGAGCAAGACAGGTAGAGTGTACTATAAATGGAATTGGTGAAAGAGCTGGAAATGCTGCTCTAGAAGAAATCGTTATGGCCATGAAGACTCGAAGCGATTTGATGCCATTTAAAACTGGAATTAATACAAAATTAATAAGCAAAGCTTCGAAAACAGTCTCCAATGCTACTGGCTTTCCAGTACAATTTAATAAAGCAATTGTTGGGAAAAATGCATTTGCACATGAGTCAGGCATCCATCAGGATGGAATGCTAAAAAACAGAAATACATATGAGATAATGACCCCAGAAAGTGTTGGAGTAAAAAAAACTTCTTTGGTAATGGGAAAACATTCAGGAAGACACGCTTTTAAAGATAAATTAAGCGATCTTGGTTATGCTGGAGTTACAGATGATGTAATACAAACAGCTTTTGGAAAATTTAAAATTCTAGCAGACAAGAAAAAGCATGTTTACGATGAAGATATTATTGCTTTAGTTGATGACAGTTTAATTAAAGAGAGCAATGTTATTAATCTTAAATCTCTCAAAGTATTTGCTGGAACTGGCGAACCTCAAAAAGCAGAAATGACACTAGAAGTTTACGGTGATTTGAAAAAAGCAAGTGAGACAGGAGATGGACCGGTAGATGCAATATTTAAATGTATAAAAAAACTATTCCCACACGAAGTAAAACTTCAATTGTATCAAGTGCACGCAGTTACAGAAGGAACAGATGCACAGGCTACAGTTAGTGTAAGAATTGAGGAAAAAGGCAAAACAACTGTTGGTCAAGCAGCTGACACAGATACTCTTGTTGCTTCTGCCAACGCTTATTTAAATGCTTTAAATAAGTTGATTATAAAAAGAGAAAAAACCGCTCCTGAAGAGTATGAGCAAGAAAGAATGAAAGGTATATAAATGTTTGGTTTAAATAAAATTTCTAAAATGTGGTCGCAAGATATGGCAATAGACCTAGGAACAGCAAATACTCTTGTAGTTGTAAAAGGAAAAGGTGTCGTACTAAACGAACCATCTGTTGTAGCAATTATTGACGAAAAAGGAAAAAAATCAGTTTTGGCTGTTGGAGACGAAGCTAAAACTATGCTAGGAAGAACTCCAGGAAATATTTCTGCTGTAAGACCACTAAAAGACGGTGTAATTGCTGATTTTGTAGTAACAGAAGAAATGATTAAGCATTTTATTAAAAAGGTTCACAAAAAAAATGCTTTTGCTAATCCAAGAATTTTAGTTTGCGTACCAACTGGATCAACTCCAGTTGAAAGAAAAGCTATTCAAGACTCAGCTTTAGCTGCTGGAGCTAGAAAAGTTCAATTAATAGAAGAACCAATCGCTGCTGCAATAGGCGCAGGTCTTCCAATCTCAGAAGCTACTGGTTCGATGGTTGTCGATATAGGTGGTGGAACAACTGAAATTGCTATCATGTCGTTAGGTGGAGTTGTTTATTCTCAGTCATTAAGGGTAGCAGGAGACGCTATGGATCAAGCAATAATTACTTATATGAGATCTAAATTTAATTTATTAATCGGAGAGGCTAGTGCTGAAAAAATTAAAAAAGAAATTGGAACAGCCATAGCAACTTCTGGAAATACTTATCTTATGAAAGGAAGAGACATAAGATCAGGAACGCCAAGAGAAATAAATCTAAAAGAAGAAGACACTGCAGAAGCTTTAAAGCCAATATTAGATCAAATGATGGCTGGGATTAAGACTGCTCTAGAAAACACTCCACCAGAATTATCAGCTGATCTAGTTGATATGGGATTAATACTGACCGGAGGAGGAGCATTGCTTAAAAATATTGATAAATTAATTTCAAGAGAAACTGGTTTGCCTGTTCAAATAGCTGATGACCCACTTTCTTGTGTTGCGGTAGGAACTGGAAAAGCATTAGAGAATGAAGAATTATTCTCGACAATGCTTTCGGAGTACTAAGATTATCTAAAGTGAAAAATGTCTACAAGCCGAGATGATTTTGGAATAGCGATTCGTTCGGCTCTGTTACAAAGAGGAGCCAAACAGAAGTTTTCGCTTTTTGTATTGATTGTTATCTCATTAACAATATTTGTTTTAGACAATATTGAACTAAAGCCAGTAAAAATTCTAAGAAGTATTGTGAACGACGCTGTTTATAGAGTTTCAGCTATTTCTTCATCGCCAATCAAATTTGGATCAGCTACAAAAGATTTTTTTGTCAATCACGTATTAATTTATAAAGAGAATGAGGAATTAAAATTAGAAATTGAAGAACTAAAAAAACAAAAACTAAAAACATCTTTTTTAGAAACTGAAAATAAACAGTTACAAGAATTAGTTCAATTAGATAAAAAATCTACATTTATTACAGTCGGGGCAAAAATAATTTTTGATAAAAACAGTCCTTATTTAAATTCTGTAATAATAAACAAAGGTAGTAATTCCGGCATAAAATTAGGAATGCCAGTATTGAGCAAAGGATATTTAGCAGGAAGAATTGTTGAGGTTAACTATCTTTCGTCCAGAATACTAATGCTAAATGATTTAAATAGCAGAATACCAGTCGTTGTCTCACCTAATGGTGACCAAGCAATACTTTCTGGTGCAGGAAAAAAAAAACCAATATTAGAATATTTACCCGATAATTTTAACGCACAATTATCAAAAGCTATATATACGTCAGGTAAAGATGGTATATTATTTTCAGGAATTCCAGTAGGGGAGGTATTCGAAGGTAAAAAAAATAATCGTATAGAAGCAAAATTATTTGCAGATCCGGATCAAATATCTTTAATAAATGTTATCCTTGGAAAGTCTTCAGATTTGGAGGCAATGTAAGATGGCAATCAATGTTAAAACACTGAGAGAAGGTTTTTTACGTGTATTACCTCTGTTCCTACTCATCTACATTTGTATTTCCGAGTTTCATACTCAGTTTTATTATTGGAATATTTTTTCTTTCAATTTTCAATTCATATTAATTTACTATTGGATTTTAAGGGATCCCTCTATTTTAGGTTATGGTTTTGTATTTTTATGTGGAGCTATTAATGATGTAGTTTTAAGCCTGCCACTAGGAACAAGTTCACTTTCTTATCTATTTGTGGCTTTAGTAGCAGCATATGTGAGAAACGCAACGGTCAGAAGTTCACTATTTACCGATTGGTTCACTTTTGTTATCGCAATATTTATTGGCAATTTTATTACTTATTTTTTACTTAAAAGATTCACATTAATGAAACCAGAATATGTAACAATGTTTTATAATTCACTTTTTACTTTCATTTTATACCCTGCTTTTTGGGGGGTCTTTGAACTTTATAGAAGGATAATAAATCTTAAAACTTATGATTAGATCTGGAGGAGAAAGCAAAATAACTTTAGTTGGTAGAAGAATGTTTATTCTTTCTGCAGCCAAAGCTGTAGTGGTTGTCGGAATACTTGGAAGATTAATTTCACTTCAAATTAATGAGAGTAAAAAATATAAAACTTTATCAGATAAAAATAGGTTTAGAGAATGGAAATTCTCTCCACCGCGTGGTCTTATAAAAGACTATTACGGAAAAGAAATAGCCTCAAACAAACAAGTTTATCAATTACATATAATTCCAGAAAATTCAGAAAATCTTGAACTTTTAATTTTTAGGTTAAAGTCAATTTTAAATCTTTCAGAAAAAAATATAGCTATAATTAAAAAAAAGATTAAATCACAAAAGCCATGGGACCCTGTAATTATATCGGATAATTTAACATGGTCAGAATTTTCAAGAATAAACTTATTTTTACATGATCTTCAAGGTGTTGAACCAGTAGTGTCTGTTGCAAGAAAGTATACCGAACCTTCTTCTTCACATGTTATTGGTTACGTTTCAAAGGCAAGCAAAAAAGATTTACAAAATAAAGAATATTTGCAAAAAAAGATAACACCTGGAACCAGGGTGGGTAAAACAGGATTAGAAAATAAACTTGACGCAGAAGTTATAGGTGATCTCGGATTTAAGAGATATGAAGTAAATGCTTACGGAAAGAGAATAAAAGAAATTTCAATTGAGCCTGGCAAACCCGGTATTAATTTTAGAACAACTTTAGATTTAGATGTTCAAACACTAGCATCAAAATTGCTTGAAAATAAATCAGGATCAGTTTCTGTTATGGATATTTACAAAGGTGATATAGTTGCTATGGTATCTTCTCCTATCTTTGATCCAAATAAGTTTGTTCACGGAATTAACCAAAAAGATTGGAATGAATTGATTCAACATAGAGATAAACCGTTAATTAACAAAGCTGTGTCTGGTCTCTATCCACCAGGTTCTACAATTAAACTTTTATCTGCTATCAGCGCATTAGAAAACGATGTTTTTAATCCCAAAACTGTAATTCGTTGCACAGGACACATAGAGCTTTATGGTGAAAAATATCACTGTTGGAAAAAAAAGGGACACGGATTTGTTGATATGAGGGAAGCAATAAAACAATCTTGTGACGTATATTTTTATGAAGTAGCTAGAAAACTTGGCATAGATCGTTTGGCAGAAACTGCAAAACAATTTGGATTAGGAAAACCAGTGCTTAAAGAACTTGTTGAAGAAAGAAATGGTGTAGTTCCAGATACTGGATGGAAAAAAAAATATATAGGCAAAAATTGGTATTTAGGGGAAACGCTTCACGCAGGTATAGGACAGGGTTATTGGCAAACTTCTCCGTTACAATTATGTTTAATGACTGCTCAAATAGCAAATGGTGGATATAAAATTGAGCCGAGATTAATTATAAACCCGAAAGACAAAGAAAAATTTAAAAACCTAGATCAATTTATTTTAGATAAAAAATTATTTTCGGGTGATGTAGTTTCTCTTTACGAATTTATTGCAAAGTTTAAATATAAAAGTTTATTTAAAAATCCCGAAAATATTAAATTTGTACAAGATGCCCTTTTCGGTGCAACCAATGAACCAATGGGCACCTCTTATCGTTCACGACTTACTAAAAAAGAATTTATTTTTGCGGGAAAAACCGGCACTTCGCAAGTTAGAAGATTTACTGAAGAACAAAGAGAATTAGAAGTAAAAAATGAAGATTTACCATACGAACAAAGAGACCACGCTTTGTTTGTTGCGTTTGCACCTTATGACAAACCAAGATATGCAATTAGTGTTTTAGTCGAGCATGGCGGTTCAGGAAGCAAAAGTGCAGCACCAATAGCAAAACAAGTAATTAAAAAAGTTTTAGAAAAACATCAGCTTAGAGAAAAAATGAGCGAAACTGGTGAAGGAGAAACAGCATAATGTTTAGACCTGGCTCAATACAATCCCATATGACATTTCGCGATAAAATTCTTTCTTTGGATTTAATTTTATTTTTTTCTATACTTATTCTTGGAATTGTAAGCTTTTTTGCCATGTACTCAACTGACTCAGGTGAATTTGCATATCATACCAAAAGTCATATTGTCAGATTCTTTGTTTTTTTTTTACTATTTATAGTAGTTTCATTTCTGAAATTAAATTTTTGGTATAATTCCAGCACATATTTATACTTAGGGTTTCTAATACTGCTTTTATTAGTAAAATTTTTTGGTTTGAGTTCCTCGGGATCTCAAAGATGGTTAAATCTTTTTTTTATTAATTTACAACCATCTGAATTAATGAAAATTGGTTTAATTTTATTTCTGGCAAAATATTATCATAGAATCTCAGCTAGCGATGTTAATAGAGCCAAATATCTCCTAAGTCCTTTAGTTGCTTTGATTTTCCCTGTAATTTTAGTTTTAACTCAGCCAGACCTTGGAACAGCTTTTCTAATTGCAGCTGGTGGAGTGATAGTAATTTGGCTAGCAGGGGTTAAAATGAAATTTTTTGCATATTTAGCTTTAGCATTTTTATCTTTAGCACCAATTGCCATATCTTTTTTGAAACCATATCAAAAATCTAGAATTCTAACTTTTTTAGACCCAAGCAGAGATCCTTTAGGCGCGGGATATCAAATTACTCAGTCAAAAATAGCGATAGGTTCAGGGGGACTTTTTGGCAAAGGATTTTTAAATGGTTCACAAAGTTACTTAGATTATCTGCCTGAGAAACATACAGATTTCATTTTTACTTTATTTTCTGAGGAATTTGGTTTTTTTGGCTCATGTTTAATTTTATCTCTCTATGTTCTTATAACTTGGAGAATTGTAAGAATTGGGAACACCACAAGAGATGCTTTTGCAAAATTGTACTGTTTTAGCTTTGCAACAGCCTTTTTCATTTATGTTGCAGTTAACATGGGAATGGTACTTGGTTTAATACCAATAGTTGGTGCCCCACTTCCAATACTTTCTTATGGCGGTTCGTCAATGATGGCAATGATGCTGGGGCTCGGAATTGTAATGAGTTGTAAAATTCATAAAGATCTACCTGTAGGTTGATACAACTCTAAATACACAATTTAGACCCAAAATAATCTTTTTTATTAGTTGCAAAATTGCAGATAATTTGCTGAAATACTTTTATGTTTGGAAATAAAAAAAGCAATGCACCGAGACCACTAAACGATACCGGAAGGTCTTTAATTAGTGAAACATTCTCATTAGAGGGTACGCTAAGAACTTCAGGTGCAATTGATATAGCGGGATTAATTAAAGGACCAGTTTATACTAACGATTTAGTTATAAAAGAAACTGGTTCAGTTGTTGGCCCAATAGAAACAGACAAAATTGAAATTTATGGGCACCTAGAAGGTAAAATTGTTGCTAAGACAATAGTTATTGGAAGCACAGCCGTTGTAAAAGGAGACGTTTTGTTTAGTGAGACTTTAAAAACGGAAGAGGGTGCAGATATTACCGGATACATTAAAAAAACTGAAAGCACTAGTTTAGAAGCAGCGCAAGATGAATTCAAATTAGAGTCAATAGAAGCAAAAGAGAACAAAGAAAAAGAAAAGTCTAAAAGAGGCAGACCAAAGATAGTTGCCAGCAACGAGTAAAAAGAAGTACAATCTAACACAGTTAAATCATTGAAGAATTATTTTATAAATAGGCTTATATGTCTAATGATAAATGTTCATCGGTTGGAATTATAGGCGCTGGTATCCAAGGCGTATGTATTGGTCTTCAGCTTTTAAAAAAAAACATTCCAACAACTATCTTTGATCATAATGACCCGGGCACAATGGCTTCATATGGGAATGCCGGGCATTTTTCACCATATGCGGTACTCCAGTTAAATAGACCAGACGTTTTATACGATGTACCTAAAATGCTTTTTAGTTCTTCCGGACCTCTTGCCCTAAAGTGGAATTACATTCCCAAAATGTTACCTTGGATATTTCATTATTTAAAAAACTGTAACAAAAAATCGATGATGCATACAGCTAAGTATATGCATCAGATTTTGAATCATTCAATGGATGCTTATGAAGAAATTTTTCAAGAAATTGATACAACAAATTTAGTTGAACAAAGAGGTATAATTTATGTGTGGACCAATAAAAATCTCAAAAGTAGAAATTTAGAAATCAAAGTCAGAAATGAACTTGGCATAAAACAAAAAATTCTTACCGTAAAAGAAATCTTAGACTTAGAACCAAATATAAAACCTGTATTCACAGGAGGTTGCTTTTATGATTATGCTTATCATGCAAGAGATCCAAAAGGCATTTTAAAAAAAATATTTGACCTATACATTCAAAAAGGAGGAAAGTTTTTAAAAGAAAATGTAAAGTCCTTGAAACAGTCAAAAATAAATGAAACTTCAATTGAGACTGAAAAAAAAATTTATAAATTTGAAAAATCAGTAGTTGCTTGTGGTGCTTTTTCAAAACAATTAACGGATCAATTAGGCGAAAATATACCGTTAGATACCGAAAGAGGTTATCATGTTCATTTTAAAGGTATGGAAAACTTAATAAAAAGACCCATTATATTTTTAGATCGTGGATTTGGATTGACACCAATGAATCAAGGTTTGAGAGCAGTCGGAACCGTTGAATTAGGGGGCCTTAAAAACCCACCCTCAAAGAAAAGAATTGAATATATAGTTAATTGTTCCAAAGAACTTTTGCCCCAATTAAAAAATCACGAAGACGAATGGTTAGGTTTTAGACCCACCCTGCCTGATTTTCTTCCAGTTATCGGGCCATCAAAAAATAGCAAAAACATTATTTACGCTTTTGGACATCACCATTTAGGATGGACACTTGGGGCCATTACTGGAAAAATAGTTGCAGGCCTTTTAAATAATGAAAAAACAAACTTAGATCTTTCAGGTTATAATTCGTCTAGATTTAATTAAAAAAATCATTTCCCTCCAAAAAGTCAACAAATAAAGGGAAACTACAGGTTGTATTTTTAGTAAAAAAATCTGTATATTTATGCACACTTTTGTGATTGATTCGTTTTTGGAGATAAATGATGAGGAAGATAATAGGTTTAATTTTAGCAGGTTTTATGCTTTCGGGTTGTTACGCGTCATCTCTAACCTATGTAGGTACAGGTGCGGGAATAATTCAAGGTAAATCAATTCAATCAGCAGCTGCTCAAGCAACAAGTATTGCAGTAAAACAGCGCACTGGCAAAAGTCCAATTGAACACATTTTAAACCCAGATCAAATTAAAACTTACAACAATACAAAAGCTAAATTAAATCCTTGCGAGCAAACTCCAGAGTTGTGCTCAAAAATTAGCCTAAGAGTTGCAGTGATAAACAATATACTTGAGTCATCACATAAAAACTTGAAAACTAATCCTAAAATTAAGTAACAAATTTAATCCACATATAAATTTAAAATTCCACTATTTCACTAAAAATTCATAGTAATTTGTAATAAGAAGTCATTAAAAATCATTAAAGAATCAATTATTTGTAAGTAATGCTAAATAGAGTTTTATTATTAATTTTAAGCAGTTTATTGCTTTCCGGTTGTTTTGCAGAGTCAATGACTTTAGTTCAATCTAGTATTGGCGCTTCTCAAGGACGAGTACTTCAGTCAACCATTTCTCCAGCAGTAAGTTTTGGTGTTAAAAATGTTACAGGAAAGTTTCCAATAGAACATATAATTGTAAGAGAAAAACAAAGGATAGCTAAAAAGGCAACAAGCTTTGAGGAGAAGATTATTGATAGTACAAAAAGAAAAATTAATGCGTCAAAAGATAAAATGACCCCTATAAAAAACAAGGTAACAAAACTTAACAACAATTTAGTTAAAGTTAAAACATTTGCCATTGATAACTTTAAGCACAGGCCTCGTTTTTCCTACAAAGTCAGATAAATTTTAATCATTTTAATATTCGTTAAATTGTCATATTCTATTATATATGAAATCAAAAGCTAAGGTTGTAGTTATAGGTGGAGGAGCAGTTGGCGTAAGCACTCTATACCATTTAGCAAAAAAAGGGTGGTCAGACGTTGTTCTTTTTGAAAGAAAAGAATTAACATCAGGATCCACTTGGCATGCTGCTGGTTTATTACCACTTTTTAATATGAGCTATTCAGTTGGTCAGCTTCATAGATATGCTGTTCAGTTATACAAATCTTTAGAAAAAGAAACTGGAAAAAAAGTTGGTTTCAGTGTGGTATCAAATATTCGTTTGGCCCAAACAAAAGATCGTATGGATGAATATCATCAATATGCTGGGGTAGCTAAAACTATTGGAGTTAATGTAAAATTTTTAAAACCAGAACAAGTGAAAGAAATTTGGCCTTTATGTAATATTGAAGGCTTAGTTGGAGCAATACAGCATCCTGAAGATGGTTATATTCAACCAGCTGATCTTACCCAAGCACTTGCAACAGGCGCAAGAAATAATGGAGCAGAAATTTATAGAAATACAACGGTTATTGGAATCAAACAAAAAAAAGACGGTTGGACGGTCGAAACAGATAAAGGAAATATTTTATGCGAGCATGTCGTGTCATGTAGCGGAAATTTTGCCAGACAAACAGGAGAGATGGTTGGAATAGAAATTCCAGCTATTCCAGTAGAACACCAATATATTGTTACAGAACCTCATCCAGAACTTCAAAAAAGAAAAAAAGAAGGCAAACCAGAAATGGGAGTGCTTAGGGACAGCGACAACGCTTGGTATATGCGAGAAGAGGCCGGGGGTTTTATTTTAGGACCTTACGAGAAAGGCGCACCGTGTTGTTACGTAAACGGACCATCTAAAGATAGTGAGTATGAACTATTTCAAGAAGATCTAGATCGACTAGCGCCTCACATTGAAGGCGCAATTAAAAGGGTTCCTGCTTTTGCAGAAGTTGGAGTAAAAAAAGTTTATAATGGTGCCATTTGTTACACTCCTGATGGAAACCCAATTGTTGGTCCAGCTCCAGGGCTTAAAAATTTTTGGATAAATGATGGACATAGCTTTGGAATAACGGCTGCTGGTGGTGCAGGCTGGCAATTAGCAGAATGGATGATCGATGGTGAACCAACAATTGATATGCTTGGTGTGGATCCTAGAAGATATGGATCTTATGTAACTAAATCTTATTTAATGGAAAAAAATGAAGAAGCATATGCCAATGTATTTACAGTTCATTATCCAGACGAAGAAAGAGAAGCTGGTAGACCATTAAGAAAAGCACCATGTTATGACAGACTTAAAAAATTAGGTGCAGTATTTGGACAAAAATTTGGTTGGGAGAGAGCGAACTTTTTTGCAACAGACGGAGAAAAACAAGAAGACGATTGGTCTTTTAGAAGATCAAATTGGTTCAAGAGCGTTGAAAAAGAATGTAAAAATGTAAAAGAGAATGTCGGATTATTAGACATGAGCGCATTTGGCAAATGTAGAATCAAAGGTCCAGGAGCAGAAGAATTTTTAGACAAATTAGTTGCAAACAAACTTCCAAAAAAAATTGGAAGAATTAATCTATGTCACGCTTTAAACACAAAAGGCGGAGTGCATTCAGAATTTACAATAATGAGAGAGACAGAAGATAGTTTTTATTTAGTTTCTGCTGGAGCTTTTCAATGTTTAGATCATGACTGGATACATAAATGGATGCCAAAAGACGGTTCCGTCCAATATGAGAACTTAACAAATAGTATGGGTGTTTTAGTTGTTTCTGGACCTAAAGCACGAAAATTAATGCAAAAAGTTTCAAAAACAGATTTTTCAAATGAAAAATTTAAATGGTTAAGTGCACAAAATATTAATGTTGGATTAGCGCCATGTAATGCGATGAGGGTAAATTTTGTAGGCGAATTAGGCTGGGAACTCCATCATCCAATTGAATATCAAAACCATATCTTTGACAAGCTAATGGAAGCCGGAAAAGAATTTAATCTGAAACCTTATGGTATAAGAGCGATGAATAGTTTAAGAGTGGAAAAATCTTATAAACTAGTCGGTACAGAACTTTCTATTGAATATGCTCCATACGAATCGGGTCTAGATAGATTTATTCACCCTAATAAAGGTGATTTCATTGGACGTGCGGCACTGGATCAATGGAGAGCAAAAGGTTTTTCAAATAAATTAGTAACCATGGAAATTCATGGTGTTTCAGATGCTGATGTTCTTGGAAACAATCCTATTTACGAAAATGGTTCTGTAATTGGCAGAGCGACCGGGGGAGATTACGGATTTAGATTAAAAAAATCGATTGCCCTAGGTATGGTTAAACCAGAATATGCAAAAGTTGGACAAAAACTTAAAATAGATATATTAGGTAAAATGCATGAAGTTTCTATTATCGAAGATTCCCCATACGATTCAGAAAATAAATTACTCAGAGCTTAAATGAAAATCTTAGTAGCCGTTAAAAGAGTTATTGATTACAACGTTCAAATAAGAGTCAAAGAGGATGGCTCTGGAGTTCATACGGACAATGTAAAAATGTCAACTAACCCGCCTGATGACAATGCTACTGAAGAGTCAGTAAAACTAAAAGAGTCTGGAAAAGTCAAAGAGGTTGTTGCAGTAACAATTGGTGAAGAAAAAGCACAAGAAACTGTTCGTAAAGCTCTAGCAGTTGGTGCTGATAGAGGAATACATGTTAAAGCAGATAGTTACATTGAACCATTAGGAATAGCGAAAATTTTAAAAAAAGTTGTAGAAAAAGAAAAACCAGATATGGTTTTTTTAGGCAAACAAGCGATCGATGATGATTGTAACCAAACAGGTCAAATGTTAGCTGCAATGTTAAACTGGCCACAAGCAACTTTTAGTTCAAAAGTAACTTTAAAAGATAAGAGCATGGAAATAGTAAGAGAAATTGACGAAGGTTTAGAAACAGTCGAAGTAAATTTACCAGCGGTGGTTACTTGTGATTTAAGACTTAATGAACCTCGATATGCCTCTTTACCAAATATTATGAAAGCGAAGAAGAAACCAATTGAACAAATGGCTGCCAAAGATTTAGGTGTAGACATTGCAAATAGAGTTCAACAATTAAAAGTAGAAGAACCACCTAAAAGAAAAGCAGGAATTAAAGTTGCAAATGTAGCAGAATTAGTAAGCAAACTTAAAAATGAGGCAAAAGTAATTTAATGTCAGTGTTATTAATAGCAGAGCACAATAATAAAAATCTTAAACCATTTACTTTAAATGCAATAAGTGCTGCATCAAAAATTGATGCAGAAGTACATGTATTAGTTGCTGGCAGTGGATGTGAAAGTGTTGCAAAAGAAGTTGCTGCAGTTCCTTTAGTTAAAAAAGTTTTACTATGCGATTCACCTAATTATCAAAACTATTTACCAGAAAACTTAGCTCCTTTAGTAACTAAGAATGCGGATAGATACGATCATATTGTTGCATCAGCAAATACTTTTGGAAAAAACTTTATGCCAAGAGTTGCTGCTGCATTAGACACTTCTCAAGTAAGTGATGTTATAAAAGTAAATTCACCCGATACATTTGTAAGACCTATTTATGCAGGAAACGCTTTTGCGACTGTAAAAAGTAATGACAAAAAAAGATGTGTAACAGTTAGACCAACTTCATTTGAACCTGCTCCAAAAATAGGAGGTTCTGCACAAGTTGATAAAGTAGAAGCAGCTGATGTTCCTAATTTTTCAAAATTTATTAAAAGAGAAGAGACAAAATCAGAAAGACCAGAACTTGGAACCGCTAGAATAGTAGTGTCTGGAGGAAGAGGATTGGAAAGTGGAGAAAACTTTAAACTCATAACTGATATTGCTGACAAACTGAATGCTGCAGTTGGTGCATCTCGTGCAGCAGTTGATGCAGGTTACATAAGTAATGACCATCAAGTAGGTCAAACAGGAAAGGTTGTTGTTCCTGATTTATATATTGCTGTTGGAATTTCAGGCGCTATTCAGCACTTAGCCGGCATGAAAGAGAGCAAAATAATTGTCGCAATTAACAAAGATGGCGAAGCTCCAATATTTAGTATTGCAGATTACGGTTTAGAAGCAGATTTATTTAAAGCTCTCCCAGAATTTTTATCTGAGTTAAACAAACTCAACACTATCCAAAAATAATTAGTTTGATATAGTCCCCGCATGGCTCGAGAGACAATGCAATATGATGTAGTAATAGTTGGTGCTGGACCATCAGGATTATCTACCGCAATCAAATTAAAACAATTAGAACCAAAATTAGATGTCTGCATTTTAGAAAAAGGCGCTGAAGTTGGAGCCCATATATTAAGTGGAAATGTTTTAGAAACTAGAGCTTTAGATGAATTATTACCAAAGTGGAAAGAAGAGGGAGCACCTGTTAAAACAAAAGTTTCAAAAGAAAAATTTTTATTTTTAGGAAAAAAATCATCTTTAAGTTGGCCAACTTGGCTTTTACCGGCAGTTCAAAAAAATCATAACAATTATATAGTTAGTCTTGCAAACCTTTGTCGTTGGTTAGCGGAACAAGCTGAAAAATTAGGTGTTGAAATATTTCCAGGATTTCCTGCAAGCGAAGTTCTTTACAACGAAGATGGTTCTATTAAAGGAGTTGCAACTCTTGCTATGGGTTTAGATAAAGAAGGAAATAAAAAAGATGGATATCAGGAAGGAATGGAACTTCATGCCAAAGTTACAGTATTTTCAGAAGGATGTAGAGGACATTTAGGCAAACAATTAATTAAAAAATTTAATCTTGATGAAGGAAAAAATCCTCAGCAATATGGTATTGGATTAAAAGAAATTTGGGAAGTTAGTGAAGAACAACATCAAGAAGGATTAGTAATGCATACTGCAGGATGGCCACTAGATAGCAAAACGTACGGTGGAAGTTTTATTTATCATGCTGAGAATAAACAAATTTATCTTGGTTATGTTATTGGACTTGATTATCAAAACCCACACTTATCTCCATTTGATGAGTTTCAAAGATTTAAAACACATAAAGCAATTAGAAAAATGCTTGAAGGTGGAAAAAGAATTTCATTTGGTGCTAGAGCTTTAATAGAAGGTGGTCTTCAAAGCTTACCCAAGATGTATATGCCTGGTGCTTTATTAGTTGGTTGTGACGCGGGAACTTTAAATATGCCAAAAATAAAAGGAACGCACACCGCAATGAAAAGCGGAATGATAGCAGCAGAAACTATCAATGAACATTTTAAAAATAAAAGGAAATTATCATTATATGAGGAGCTTTTTAAAAAAAGTTGGCTATATAAAGAGTTGCACGCCGCAAGAAATGTTAAGCCAAGTTTTAGCTGGGGTTTATTATTTGGAATTATCTTTACTGGTATTGATCAGATTTTATTTAGAGGAAAAATGCCTTTTACGCTAAAACATAAGCACGCTGATCATGAAGCTCTTAAACCAGCAAGCAAAATGCCTAAAATAGATTATCCAAAACCAGATGGAAAATTAACTTTTGACAAAACAAGCTCAGTATATTTAACAGGAACCAATCATACTGAAAATCAACCAGTGCATCTTCAATTGAAAAATAAATATCTTCCAATCCAATACACTCTAAAAGAATACGATGAGCCAGCTCAAAGATATTGTCCGGTTGGGGTTTATGAAATTCAACAAAATCAGTTTGTTATAAACTCACAAAATTGTATTCATTGTAAAACATGCGATATTAAAGAACCTTCTCAGAATATTAATTGGGTAGCGCCAGAGGGTGGCGGCGGTCCTAAGTACGGAAATATGTGATGTCAAAAGACAAAGTTAGCTCAGCTATGTTTTTTGTTTTATTAGCTGGGTTAATTTGGTCTTTTGGACCTTTGATAGTCAGAAATATTAATAATGCCGAACTAATTCCTTGGCAATACTCTTTAATTAGAGGATCGACAATTTTTTTAATTTTGAATATTTATTTACTTTTAAATGAGGGAGTAAAATTTACCAATAACTACCAAAAAATCGGTTTTCCAGGATTAATTGGAGGAACGTGTCTTGGGATCGCAAATATAACCTTTGTGTTTTCAATAACCACAACTACGGCAGCTGTTACTTTAATGATGCTTGGAGCAATGCCTTTTATTGCAGCACTGCTAGCATACATTTTTTTAAAAGAAAAAATTTCAAAAAACACACTAATAGCTATGATTATAGCTGCAGCAGGAATTATTTTAATATCTTTTGATAGCAAAGAAGCCGGAACATTGTTTGGTTTAATTAACGGATTAATTTCATCATCAGCATTCGCAGGATTCACTGTTTCACTTCGTTGGAGAAAAAAAGTTCCAAAACTTACAACAGTTTCTTTAGGTGGAATTATAGCAGCGGGCGCTTCAATTTTAGTTTTACTTTTTAATGATAGCAATATTTTGATATCTTTAAAAAATACTTCTCTATCAGCCTTACATGGATTTTTAGTTTGTTCTGCACTGATTTTATATTCATCTAATGCAAAATATTTACCTGCTGCTGATCTTACACTTCTTTCGCTCACAGAAGTTTTGGGAGGAATTTTCTGGGTGTGGGTACCGTTTTTGGGAATTAATGAAATTCCAACTACAAACACATTAATCGGAGGATCGATTATAATTATTGCAATTATATTTTACGGATATAATGCTCGACGCTATAGATTTAGATACTAAGCAATTTCAAATAAGTACTATAAATTATATAAATTACCAAAAAGAATATAAAAAATATTATAAAAATATTAATATATTTCCATGTACCTTTGCTCTTAATAAAATTTCCAAACATACTGGACATATAACCCAAGCAATAAAAAAAAACGACAGAGGATATTGATGCCCCAAAAGCAAAATAAAACTTACTTTCTAAATCATAATTTTTAGATAGATTGCCTAATATAAAAATAGTGTCTGAATAAACGTGTGGGTTTAAATAAGTAAACCCAAGTGTTTTTAATATTATACTTTTAAAATTTCTAAACTTACTAGTGCTTTTAATCTTAAAATTTTTATTTAATTGACTTATTTTTTCTTTAATAAATCTTATTAAAAATAAGACCAAAATAATATTTAAAAAAACTTCAAATTCAACAGATACGTAAATAAAAATATGATAAACGAATACCCCAATAAAAATCAACAAAACATCAGAAATTGCGCAGATTGTTGTTATGGTAAAAATAAAATTTTTTTTTAATCCTTGCTCTATAACAAAAAGATTTTGTGGTCCTATGGCTAAAATTAAACTTCCTCCAGTTAAAAAACCCAAAATTAAGTTTTCCATCTCAAGAAAGATCTGCTGCAAATTCTTTTAATTTTTCAATTGGAACTAACTCTAGAGTTTTTTTATGTGTAGCTTTTAAATATATCGGACATCCTTTTCCTGCCTCAAGAGCTCTTACATACCAGCTAGCACATACGCACCATTTATCTCCATCTTTAAGTCCTGGAAAACCAAATTCAGGGTGGGGCGTTATCAAATCATTCCCAGCTTCTTTGCACCATTGCAAAAATTCGTCATTAACTTTCACACAAACAGTATGAAGACCTCTGTCGTTTTCATCTGTGTTGCAACAACCATCTCTAAACCAACCAGTCATAGGTTCAGTTGAACAATTCTCTAAATCTTCCCCAAGTACGTTTTTTTGTTTTTTCATTATATTTTAATCGTATCCTGTAAACGATCTTTAAAGTAATCCTCGAATGAACTATGGCAAGTTATAAGATATTTATCTTTTAGATTGTAAATACAACAATCAATTCGAGCTATTAAGGTTTGGGCCATGGTTGAGGCCGGGAATTTTTTTTGACGAAAATCAAAATGAGTTATTTTATTTAAGTAATAGTTTTTATTTTCACCTGTAAATTCAAAATAGGATGTATGGGAATAGTCAGAGGCTAATATTCCCTCATTTTGGTTTAAAGAAGATATTAAATTTATCATTTCTTTATCTGATTTTTTTGCTAAACAAACTAAACTCCATTGATCAAAAGACTGTTTTGCAAAAAGATACTTATCATTACCAACCATTCTTAAATTATCCGATGGTGGCAGAAAGGATATTTCTTTATTTACCGCTTCAGCAAAGCTTCCATCACCTTTTCCCCTTATCAAAATCTGTTGAAAATCTTGTTGCTCAATAAGCAAATCTTTTGCTGAAAAAGTTGACATCATGATTTAAGCCTCACGTTTTCTGGATCAATAAAATTTGGTTTAACTACTTCTACCGCTATTGTATTAAGATTGCTTGTTGAAACAAAAAGGTGACTGCCTATTTTTCTATTTCCTTCTTTGATCAATGCCATAGCAACAGAATGGTTTAGTGTTGGACTAAAATAACTTGAAGTAACTTGACCAAGCATCTTCACAGGTTTCTTTATTGGTGTAGAAAGATTCTCTTGCTCGATAACGTGCTGACCCTCTTCAATCCCATATGATTTATCTATTGGAACCAGACCAACCAACTGCTTTCTGTCAGATTTAATAATATCACTTCTATTTAAAGATCTTTTTCCTATGAAGTCATTTTTGTTTTTACCAATCATCCAATTTAGATTTAGGTCAATAGGGGTAACCGTACCATCCGTATCTTGACCGACAATAATGTAACCTTTTTCGGCTCTTAACAAATGCATTGTTTCTGTTCCATAAGGAACCAGCTCAATATCTCTGCTAGAATAAAATATTCTTTCCCAAAGTTTTAAAGCATGTTTTGGCGGCACATATATCTCGTAACCTAACTCTCCAGTAAAGCTAGCCCTTAGAATTCTAACTTGAGTATCTAAATAGTCTAGAAACTTAAAAGTCATATAGGGAAATTTTTCATTGCTGAAATCTACACTTGGAAAAACTCTTTGAATAATTATTCTAGATTTTGGCCCACTAAGATTAAAAGTTGAAAACTGTTCAGTAATAGAATTCATAAAAACATTCATATGTGGCCATTCTGTTTGCGCATATTCTTCCATATGAGACAATACACTTGCTGCACCTCCTGTTGTTGTAGTAGCTATAAAGTGTTGATCATTAATTTTGCAAACTATTCCATCATCCTTAACCATGCCATCTTCTCCAAGCATAAGGCCATATCTTCCAGACATGGGTTTCATTTTCGTAAAACTGTTTGTGTACATTAAATTAATAAATTGAAGAGCATCTCTCCCTTTTATTTCTATTTTTCCTAAAGTGCTTCCATCTAAAATACCTGCCGACTCTCTTACTTTTTTAGATTCTCTTTGTACCGCATCACGCATACTTTCATTTTCATTTTTTTTAAAATACCAAGGCCTTTTCCACTGTCCTACATCTTCAAAAACAGCATTTTGTTTTTCATGCCAAGGGTGAATAGGTGTTTTTCTTACTGGATCATAGAATTCGTAAGTGCTTCTCCCAGCTATTGCAGAAAAACTCACAGGGCTGTAAGGAGGTCTATAGGTTGTTGTTCCAACTTCAGAAACACTTTTCTTTAATAATTTTGAAGCGATCCCGAGAGCATTAATACTACTTATTTTTCCTTGATCAGTTCCCATGCTATTTGTTGTAAATCGTTTGAGGTGCTCTATTCGATCAAAACCTTCTCGAATAGCCTGCCTCAAATCTTTTGTTGTAACATCATTTTGTAGATCTATAAAAGATTTTGACCATAATGATTTTTTTAAGCTCTTCGTTTCCCAAATTTCTTTAATATAAAATTCTTTAGGTCCCAGTACCTCTATATTTGTATTAACATTATTACACCCCTCTATAAAACCTAGTTTTTTATTTACCTCTTCAACAAGTTTTTCAAAATGAAAATTTCCACTCACCGAACCTAAAGTAATTGTATTTTGAAAAGACTTTTCTGGTTTAAAAGTTAAAATTTTTTCATCCCATTTCACCAACCCTTTAGATTGGGTAAATAAATGTATATCTGGATTTAGACCACCTGATATACAAAGCATTGATGTTTTGATTTTTAGAGTTTTATCTTTTTTTGTTCTTATAAATACTTTTTCAATTTGATTTTTTCCTTCACAACCCTCTATCTCTGATTTTGGATAAAAAGGAATATTATAATTATTTATTAATTCCAATGTTTCTTTTTCAATTTTTTTAGAATCTCTTACATCTACATATGCTTTTGGTTTATGATTCATATCAACCATTGTTTTTAGGAGACTAAAAGTTGATGAATTATTTGTAAAAATTACTGGACTTGTATCGGCGACGACACCATATCTATGAATATATTTTTCAAATGACGCAGCGAGCATTACTCCTGGTAGATCATTATTTCTAAAAGATAAAAATCTCTCTATATGTCCATTAGCAAGTACCGTGTGTTTTGTTCTAATCTTATGCATAACAAGTTCTGGCTTATTATTATCGGGTTGAGCACCAACTGTTTTATCCTCGATGGCGATTAGGTGATCTTTATAATTGTATGTTGTGACTGTAGTATTTTTTAATATTTTAATATTATTTGCACTTTTTAAAAGCCATTCTGTTTTTTCGATCCAATCAGCACTCTTTTGGCCATCAATAGATTTAATTTTATTTGAATTTCTTAAAATACCACCAAGATTATTATCTCTTTCTACTAACAAAACATCTTGATCTGTTCCAGCTAACTTTTTTGCAGCTAAAAGACCAGCCAGACCACCACCCACAATTAAGATGTCAATGTTATGATGAAGATGAATACTTTTGGATTTAAATTCTCTAGGAGGTTTACCCAACCCTGCTGTTCTTCTAATTAAAGGTTCATAAACATTTTTCCAAAAACCCTTGGGACCCATAAAGGTTTTATAATAAAAACCAGCAGAGAATATTGGTGACAAAAGATTATTGATTGATCCTAAGTCCCTTTTGAGCGATGGCCAACGGTTTTGACTTTTAACAACCATCCCATCATAAATTTTTTTTACTGTCGCTCTGACATTTGGTTCGTTATGTTCATTTATAAGTTGAACAAGAGCGTTTGGTTCCTCAATTCCACAAGTGTATATTCCTCTAGGTCTATGATATTTAAAACTTCTACCAACAAGTTTAACTTCATTTCTTAATAGGGCAGAAGCAATAGTATCACCCTGATTCCCACCATATGTTTTTCCATCAAATTTAAAATAAATTTTATTTTCACTCATATTTTCTAATTAAGTATTTTCTTTTTTTCTTTTTCATATTCATATCCAGTGATTATGCCATTTTTATATTGGTCTATGAGCTTTTTTAATTGATCAGAAACCTCATCACTTATGACTTTACTAGTTCCTATTTCTTTAGATTTTTCTGCATTTATATCTTCAAAGAATAAAGAGAAAAAAAATGTGATAAAAAAAATGATTTTAATTTTTTTCATGTTTTTTTTACCGCAAAATTTCCAGACCCGACATCAGGCTCTCCTGATGGGGATTTAAGTGTATTTTTAAATCCTTTAATCGGGGGAGGAGATTCTCCCATTTTATAAACTTTTAAAATTTCATCAGTAGATGTGTTCCTTATTGCGTTAAACCATTTTTTACACCCATGTGAATGAACCCATCTTTCATAATAAATTCCCTTGGGGTTTGCACGGATAAAAACATACTCTGACCATTCTCTATCATTTACATTTTCAGGATTTTTTGGTCGAATGACATGGGCTTCACCACCATTAGTAAATTCTGACTGATCTCTTTCTCCGCAATATGGACAATTTATTAAAAGCATTTTAGTGAGCTACAGCAGCCGCTCCATGTTCGTCTACTAATCTACCGCTCACAAATCTTTCTAATGTGAAAGGTGCATTAATAGAGTGAGGTTTATCTTTAGCTATGGTATGTGCAAAAACATTCGCACTTCCTGGTGTTGCTTTAAATCCTCCAGTTCCCCAACCACAATTAAAATACAAACCTTCAACTTCACATTTACTAATAATAGGACTAGCGTCTGGACAAATATCAACAATACCTCCCCACTGACGAAGCATTTTCATTTTTGAAAAGATTGGATAAAGTTCAATGATAGCTCTTATAGTATCCTCAACAATATTATAGCCACCTCTTTGTGTGAAAGAGTTATAACCATCTGTTCCTGCTCCAATCACTAACTCACCTTTATCTGACTGACTCACATAAGCGTGTACAGCGTTTGACATCACAACAGTATTTATAACTGGTTTGATTGGTTCTGAGACTAATGCTTGAAGAGGTTTGCTTTGAAGAGGCAACTTAATACCCGCTGTTTCTGCAAGAACACTTGTATGTCCTGATGCAACAACACCAATTCTTTTTGCTCTAATAATTCCTTTTGAAGTTTCAATACCCTGAACTTTCCCATTTTTTGTTCTAATTTTTTTAACTTCACAATTTTGTATTATATCCACACCTAATTCATCCGCTCTCATTGCATATCCCCACGCAACAGCATCATGTCGTGCGGTACCAGCCCTTGGCTGATAAGAAGCCCCAAGAACAGGATACCTACAGTTTTGAATATTCATGATTGGAACAAGTTTTTTTATTTCTTTAGGACTTACCCAGTCAGAGTCTATTCCATTGAGTTTGTTTGCACTAACTCTTCTTCTTATTTCTTTAATGTCATGTTCGTTATGGGCTAAGTTCAGAACCCCTCTTTGACTAAACATAACATTGTAATTTAAATCCTGACTTAGGTTTTCCCAAAGTTTTAATGAGTGATCATAAAGATGTGCACTTTCATCCCAAAGATAATTAGATCTTATAATTGTGGTATTACGACCTGTATTACCTCCGCCCAACCAACCTTTTTCTATTACAGCAATATTTTTTAAACCATGTTCTTTTGCAAGGTAGTAAGCGGTTCCAAGACCATGTCCGCCACCGCCAACAATGATAATATCATAAAATTTTCGAGGCTCAGGACTACGCCACATTTTTTTCCAGTTCTCATTATTTGAAAGAGAGTTTTTAATGATATTAAAGATGGAATATTTTTTTCTCACAATGAAAAATTAACAAAAAAAAATGATTTCATCTAGTATTTTTAAATTGAAGATCCCATAGAAATTGGGGTTGAAACCATTGTAGTTAACCAACAATTTTGAAGTGGACCGCTTTTTAAATATTTTTCTACTTGCCATTTAAACATGTAATATTTTTTCTCACTATCCATTACAATTACTTCAAAAATCACTTTATTTTCATCTGAAAAAATCTCATTAATTTTGTGATCTTTATGGTTAAGAAGCATTTTATAAGACTCTCCTTTTATCATCTCCTTAAATCTATCTAGTGGACCAGTGAAAATTTTATTAGTTGGATGAGCAAACTCCCATGTCTGTTCAATACCTTGGTCTTTATAACTAAAGTCATTTTTTTTAAGTCCATCTAATTGAATTTTAACAACTTTCTTTGGAACAATAGTTTCATTTGGTTTCAAAATTTCTGCGAAGGTTGAGCCCAACATAAAAAAAGATAATAAAATAAAAGAATTAAAAATTTTTAACATTAAACCTTTTTAGAACATTTAGTTAGTACGTCAAGTCTACTACTTGACGTACTAACAATAATTTAACTTAAGCCGCTAATGCTTGTTTAATGTCAGAAATGATGTCATCAGGATGTTCGATACCAATAGAAAGCCTTACATAGCCTGGTGTAACACCAGCTTCAGCCAATTGTTTTTCATTAAGCTGACTATGAGTTGTAGAAGCCGGATGAATTGCTAAACTTCTAGCGTCACCAATATTTGCGACATGGTAAAGAAGTTTTAAGTTATCAATAAACTTAGCTCCCAACTCTTTGCTTCCTAAATCCATACCAACTAAAGATCCATAGCCACCCTTCATGTATCTTTTGGCTCTGTCTCTAATTTCACCTTGGTGGTTTGTAGGATAGATAACATTCTTAACTTTCTTCTGGCCCTCCAAGAATTTTACAACTTTCTCCGCGTTCGCACAGTGTTGTTTCATTCTTAAAGCAACAGTTTCTAAACCCTGAATTATTTGAAAGGCGTTGAATGGAGATAAAGGAGCACCAAGATCTCTTAATAGAACAACTCGAGCTCTCACAGCAAATGCAACATTTGCACCTGTCATTTTAGGAACGTCTCTTCCCCAAATCGCACCATTATAACTTGGATCAGGAGTGTTGAACAAAGGTTGTCTCTTTGCATTTCTAACCCAATCAAAGTTTCCACCATCAACAATTATTCCTCCAATTGATGTACCATGCCCTCCAATATATTTTGTCAGAGAGTGCATAACTATAGCAGCACCATGTTCTAACGGTCTACATATTACTGGTGCAGCTGTGTTGTCGATGATCAAGGGTATTCCATGCTTCTTTCCAATGTCAGCAACTTCTTTAATTGGAAAAACTCTAAGATATGGATTAGGACAAGACTCTCCGTAATAAGCTCTTGTCTTCTCATCAGTTAATTTTTCAAAATTCTTCGGATCTTTTGGATCAGCAAATCTAACTTCAATACCTTGCATACTTAAAGTATTTTTGAATAAATTTACCGTTCCTCCATAAAGATCAGTCGAAGAAACTATATTGTCTCCCGCTTGACAAACATTCTGCACACAGAATGCAGATGCAGCTTGTCCCGATCCAACTGCAACCGCAGCCAGCCCACCTTCTAAAGCAGCAACTCTTTTTTCAAGTATATCGCAAGTGGGATTATTAATCCTTGTATAGATGTTACCAAACTCTTTTAAACCAAATAAGTTCGCAGCTGTTTTAGCATCTTTAAATTGGTAAGAAGTTGTTTGATAAATAGGAACGGCCACAGCAGTAGTTGCTGGATCGCTTCTATATTCACCACCATGAAGACCTATAGTCTCTGGATTTTTTATTTTATCAGTCATTTTTCTCTCCTTTTTTAGTACTTCGACAAATAGTCAGGCGTACAATACAGTTCAAATGCCCAGTTTTAATTTGATTAATTTCAAAAAAAAACCACCGGCTAAAGCGGTGGTCTGAAAAGATCTAACGCTTTAGCAGGTTTTATAAAGCGCTCGCAATTTGTATTAAATCAGCGCTATGAAGAAATTATATTAGATTTGATACTGCTAAGTCAATAGTAATTTGGTCCATTTTGAACTACAAAAAAATGTTATAGAATCAAGCTATTGATGAATAATAAAAATTTAACCCCTGAACAAAAAAATATATTACGCAATGAAGGCACAGAACCACCAGGATCGAGTCCTTTAAATCACGAAAAAAGAGTAGGTGATTACCATTGTGCTGGATGTGGAACAAAGTTATTTAGCTCGGATATGAAATACGAAAGTGGATCAGGCTGGCCTTCTTTCTTTTCATCTTTACCAGGTGTATTCGAGACCAAAACAGATATGAATATTGGATATGAACGAACAGAATATCATTGTAAGAAATGTGGGGGGCACCATGGACACATATTTGAAGATGGGCCCAAACCAACTGGCACAAGATTTTGTAATAATGGACTTTGCCTGGTTTTTAAGCCTAAAAAATAACGTAATATATAATAAAAACTAAAAGAGCGTATTCAAAAAAAGTTTTAATTTTTTTTACTCTATCTTCACCAAATCTATTTTTTAAATACGAGCCTGCGAAATAAAACATTAAATGAACAATCCCAACTGCTATTACTATCCCTATCAAAACTGCCTTGATAGAAAAATTTTTATAACCAAAATAGCATGCCAAAGCAAAAGTTATCCAAGAGACTTTTGAAATAAATATTTTGAACAAAAGAGCCGTTTTATTGCTAAAAATAGACTGTGTTTTTATAAAGGAGTAGGACCAAATAAGACCTAGCAGAAAGCTAAAATACTTTATAATCATATTATTAATAGTATCATTAAATTATGTTTATTAAATCATACATAGCCTTCGGTGCGGGATTTATAAGTTTTTTATCACCCTGTGTATTACCTTTAATACCCGGATACATTTCATATATATCTGGACAAAACCTTGAACAAATAGTCGAAAAAAAACAAAAAATTTTAGCTAAAACTATTATTTTTTCACTTGGATTTTCTTTAGTCTTTATTTCGTTTGGAGCTACAGCGTCTTACTTTGGGAGTTTTTTAATAAACTACTCAGATACGTTAAGAATAATTGCAGGAATAATAATAATTATCTTTTCATTACAAGTAATGGGAGTTTTAAAATTGAATATACTTAATAAAGAAAAAAGATTTTATACAAAAAATTACTCAAATAATTTATTCTTTCCATTTTTAGTTGGAACTGCTTTTGCTTTTGGATGGACACCATGTATAGGACCGGTGCTTGGATCAATTTTAACATTGGCCGCTGTAGAAACAAGCATTGCACAAGGCGTCATACTTTTAAGCTTTTATTCATTGGGACTTGCCGTACCGTTTATATTATCAGGGTATGGGATAACGAAGTTTTTAAGTGTTTCAAAAAATTTAAAATCAAAGATGAGATTAATTTCACTTATAGGAGGATCTATACTTTTAATAACTGGAATACTTATTCTTACAAATGTTTTACAGATAGTTGGTTTTTATTTACTTGAAATATTTCCGTTTTTAGAAAATTTTGGTTAATTATAAGGCTAGTAACTTATCGAGTTCACCACTTTTATTAGCAGCTTGTAATTCATCGTTACCACCAACATGATGATCGCCTATAAAAATTTGAGGTACAGAGGTTCTTCCTCCGCTTTTCTTTAACATCTCTTCTCTTTTTGTTTCATCTTCCCAAACATTTATTTCTTCATAAGGAATTTTTTTTGAATCAAGTAAAGCTCTTGCGTAAACGCAATAAGGACAAGGATTACCAGTGTACATGACAACTTTTTTCATAATTATTATATATCACTTATTCTAATTTTTTCTCTCATTTTCTTTCTCGTAAGTTTAAACTTTTTCCTATGTTTTATACTTGTATTGTGAACTCTTTTTCTCCAAAGCTTAAACGAACTAGGTTTTAGGTTCCTTCGCATAACTTTTATAACTTGAGACTCATTTTTTCCAGTTTTCTTAAAAATTTCTTCAAATGTTATTCTGTCGGCCCACGCAGCCCAAATAATCCAATCATCATTAAATTTTTTTGGCTCTGAATTTTTTACTCTTGTTTCTGGAATTAAACTTCTTTTTTTCATTAAAAAATATATAATTGAAAAATGTTTCCAGAAAATTATATACTATATATACAATTATTGTTGTTCCTATTTATCACACCAGGACCACCAAGAGTTGTTATTGTTTCTCACACAATAAATTATGGTCTCAAAAGATCTGTTTGGACTGCTGTAGGAGATGTAACGGCAAACACAGTTCAGGCAACTTTAGTAACTTTTGTGATAGGCTCTCTGTTGATTGATAATCCTGAAATTTTTACTTATTTAAAATGGATTGGTATTTTATATATTCTCTATTTGGCGTATGAAACCTTCAATATAAAAACTAAAAGCATTAGTTCAAAAAATAAATACTACAAAAGTATATTTTCTTTCTTCAAAGATGGATTTTTAGTTGCCGGATTAAGCCCTAAAGCATTATTGGTTTTTGCCACAATTTTTATTCAATTTATTAATTTTAACGAAAATGTATTTTCACAATTTTTAATTTTAACTCTTACTTGGGTAATTTTAGATTTTTCCACATTAATGATTTATGGATTTGCAGCAGGAAAAATTAGAGATTGGCTAAAAGGAAACCCAAGATTTCTTAATGCAATCTCAGCGTGTGTGCTAATTGTCATTGCAGCAATTGTCGCTTTTAAAACATAAATTTTTTTATCTTAAGCTGTTGTTTAAAAAGTAAAAAGTTGCTTTAATAAAATTATATTAATTAATTAATTAAAGGGGGAAAAATGAATAAAATAGCAAAACTATTTATTACATTTACTTCAGCTATAGTAATAACATTAGCAACAATCTCTTCTGCTTTTTCAAAAGTTGAAGGCGATACTATTGTATTAGGTGCTGCGGTTTCTCTTACAGGAAAATACTCTTCTAACGGAGTACACACTCAGAATGGTTACAATCTTGCAGTTGAAAGATTAAACAAAATGGGCGGTGTAAAAGTTGGTGGAAAATCATATAAATTTAAAATTATTTATTATGATGATGAGTCAAATCCTAAAAGAGCTGCACAATTAGCTGAAAGATTAATCAATCAAGATGGTGTTAAGTACATGCTTGGACCTTACAGTTCAGGTTTAACTAAAGCCATCGCGCCAGTAACCGAGAAATATAAAATTCCTATGGTTGAAGCAAATGGTGCATCAAGATCTTTATTTACAAAAGGTTATAAATATTTGTTCGCGGTATTATCGCCAGCAAACCAATACCTTGAAGTAGCAATCGATCTTGCGGTAGAAAAAAATGGTGGTAAGCCAGTAAAAATTGCACAAGCATTTGAACAAGATGCTTTCTCACAAGACGTGAGATTAGGTATCTTAGATGCAGCAAAAAGAACTGGATCTGAAATCATTATTGATGACAAATTGCCAAAAGAGTTAAATGATATGAAAGCTACATTAGTTAAAGTAAAAGCTAAAAAACCTGATGTGCTTGTTGTATCTGGTCACACAAAAGGTGCATTAACTGCAATCAGACAAATAGCTGAAATGAAAGTTGATGTTCCTATGTTAGCGATGACACATTGTGATGCTGCAAAACTTTCTAAACAACACGGAAAGAATTCAGAATATGCATTGTGCGCGTCTCAGTGGCACAAAAACTTAAGTTATAAAGATAAGTTTTTTGGTTCAGGTAAAAAGTATGACAAAGATTTTACAAAAAGATTTGGCTATGCTCCACCTTACCAATCAGCTGAATCATCTGCAGCTTTAATCGTTTTCAAAGATGCGTTCGAAAGAGCAAATTCATTTGATGGTGATAAAGTTAGAGATGCTTTGCGAACAACTGAAATGCAAACTTTCTACGGAAACATTAAATTTGGACCTGGCGGACAAAATACCGCTAAACCAATGATCTTGTTCCAAGTAAGATGCAAAGGCGATAAGTGCGAGAATAAAGTAGTAGCTCCAACAAAATGGGCTTCTGACAAATTCTACCACCCAATCCCAAGTTGGTCTAAAAGAAGTTAATTTAGTTTAAAAAATTATTTGAAATGCCCCCAGTAAATGGGGGCATTTCTTATTAGAAACAAAATTTATGGACTTTTTAATTTTTGAAGCTCCTATATTAATGGTCCAGGCCACATTGGATGGAATTCTAATTGGTATTCTTTTTGCATTGATAGCATATGGAATGGCTCTCCAATGGGGAGTTATGAATATAATAAATATTGCTCAAGGTGATTTAGTAATTCTCGGAGGATATATAGCTTACTCAATGTATCTTGCTGGGATACACCCATCTTGGGGAGTAATCGTTTCCCCAATAATAATGTTTTTTGTAGGTTGGGGGCTTTATAAACTTGTAATCAACAAAGTAGTCGACAGAGATCTTTTTATTTCTATTTTGGCAACGTTTGGTATTGCTATTGTATTTCAACAATTAATGAATTTTATTTTTGGAGCAGATGTTGTTGTTGCTCAATCAGGATATGGAACAACGATGTTGTTTGATAATGTTGTTACACTACCTCATTCAACAATATTTTCTGCAGTTATAAGCGTTATATACGCTATTGTTTTGGTTATTTACATGAGGAAATCTAAGCTTGGAAGAGCAATAAGAGCTACCGCACAAAACGCAAGAGCAGCAAAAATTTTAGGAGTAGATACAGAAAAAGTTTACGCAGCTACCTTTGGAATTAACGCTGCACTTTGTGGTGTCGCTGGGGCATTAATTGCAATTACGTTTACATTACATCCATACGTAGGGCTACCTTATACCGTCAGATCTTTCATGATTGTTATAGTTGCCGGTTTAGGAAATTTACCAGCGGTAGCTATTTCAGGTATGGGATTAGGAGTTTTTGAAGAATTTGCTGATTATATATTGGGAACGGAATTCAGAATTGGTTCAGTTTTCATGTTACTAGTTATAATTTTGGTTTTTAGAAGATTTAAACTTTCAAGAAAAAGGGAGTACTTAAAGTGAGAAAAATACTCTTCATTATAATATTTTCTATTTTAATTAATCCACTCTATGCAGGACCTAAAGATAAAGTAAAAAAAAGTGGATTCATTTCAAAAAAAAATATTCATCCAATTAAAAATGATTTTAATATTAGCGATTCTAAAAACAAAATAATTTTGATTTATAATCACGGACAAAATGAAAATGATATGGCATTACAGTCATGTGCGTGGGTATCTATGCTAAGGAATCATGCTTCCCTTATAGATCAAGAAGTTAATGGAAAAAAAATAATGGTTTACAATTTTTGTACCAATCACTTAGCTGGTGACATGTCACCAAAAAAAGATTGGTGGACCTTAAAAACTCCAGAAGTTTATAAAGGTAAACACAAACTAGATAAAAGGGTTGAAGCCAATCTTGATTTAATTAATAAATTTGTAAAAGCAGGTGTTCCAAGAAAACAAATTTTTATTACAGGACATTCTTGTGGAGGCAAGACTACTTTGCTTTTTATGAGTAGATACCCAGACAAAGTAGGAGGAGGTATATCTTATATGCATGCTTGTTTTGGAAAGCTTTCACATAAATATAAAGTTAAAAAACTGGGTGTTGAAAAAGCAATGGAGAAATTTAGAAAAAAATGGAAAGGACCTCACGATTTAAGACAAAAAATGAACGATGAAATTAAAAATAATTTAAAAACTCCAGTTTTAGCTTTTACACATCCTAGAGATAAATATGAGGGTTTGCTTTCTGATTGGTTGGAGGAAATACCTGGAATGAAAAGAATAGTAATTTCAGAAAACTATAAAATTAATGGAAAACAATGTATTCGAAAGGGATATGACTGGTCAGAACCTGTTAAAAAAGGTCATGATATGGATACAGGACTTTGCTTTCAATACTACAATCCTGAAATTTTGAATTATATAGCTTCGAGGATTAAATGAAACAAAAAGATTTAACTTTATATGCCGGTTTAATTATTTTAGGTTTAGCAGCACCCTTTATCTTTTCTGGATTTAAAGTTCAGCTAACAATACTTTGCGTTTTAATTGTATTGGCAATGACATGGAACTTACAAGGTGGAGAAATGGGTTATAATTCTTTTGGAAATATTCTTTTCTACGGACTTGGAATGTATTTATGTGCATCAGTTCAGGTTGGTATGTTTTTTCCTTTAGCGGAATGGACAGAAAGCGGCGGTGAAAAAACATTTGTACATACAACAACACAATTTTTTCAAGGGATGGGTGTTGGTTTATTAGTTGCTGCTATCGTACCGACAATTGTAGCCGGATTAATAGGGTATGCCATTCTTGGACTAAGAGGTCATTACTTTGCAATTTGTACTTTAGGTTTAGGAATTGCAGCTGGAGAAATAGCAGGTGGAATTGAAATTATTGGAGCAGGTCAAGGATTTACTACTCCGCCATTTCCAAAAGACATCGTAGATCCAGAGGCCAGAGGACAGTTTTTTTACTTTTTAAGTTTTGCAATGCTAATCCTAACTTTTATTTTTGTTAAATGGATTTATGGATCAAGATTTAAATTAATTCTTAACGCTATAAGAGATAACGAAGATAAAGCAGAAGCAATGGGCATTCAGACAATGAAATATAAAATTGTTGGTTGGATGGTTTCAGCATTTTTCTGTGGTCTCGCTGGTGGAATCATGGGCGGACTAATTGGTTATATCGACTCAACTGACGTTGCCTTTGATGGAAGAGAGATGGGAGTATTCATGGTTTTAATGGCAATCCTTGGAGGAAAAGGAACTTTGTGGGGACCTGTAATTGGAGCAAGTTTATTCCATTTTTTAAAAGAGGGTTTTTGGACTTTAATATTGGGTTGGCAGTATGTTGCACTAGGAGTTTTAATTGTTGTTATAGTAATTTATTTCCCAGAAGGATTAATGGGATGGTTAAGGGAAAAATATCCTCAAAGATTTGGCGAAGTAATTGATGAGAAAGACCGAAAAGCGCAGGTGGAATTAAAATGAGTATATTAGAAATAAAAAATGTAAGTAAATCTTTTGGAGGAGTAAAAGCCAATGTTGACATTTCATTAAATGTTGAACAGGGATCAATCGTTGGATTAATTGGACCAAATGGATCTGGGAAAACCACTTTATTTAACTCCATAGTTGGAACACATCCAATTGATCAAGGATCAATAAAATTTGACAGTAAAGAAGTTTCACAATTACCAGTGCCTGTAGTTGCTAAACTGGGCTTGTTAAGAACATTCCAACAAACCAGAATTTATAGCAAACTAAACTGCGTTGAAAATATGCTCATAAGTCACAAACAAAGTGATCAAGGCTTCTCTAAAATTTTTTCAAAAATTCCTATTGAATTAACCGAAAGAGCGGAAAATCTTTTAAATTTCGTTGGCTTATATCAAAAAAGAAAACTTAGAGCTGGGGACCTTTCTTTTGGGCAGCAAAAACTTTTAGAGCTTGCAATGGCACTCATGAATGAGCCTAAAATGCTTTTATTAGACGAACCTACAGCTGGAATTAATCCTACTTTAATCAATGGAATTATAGACAGATTAATAAAGATAAATAAAGATTATGGTATCACTTTATTAGTTATTGAACACAACATGAAAGTTATTATGAGTTTGGCACAAAGTATTTTTTGTTTGGCTCATGGTAAGCTTTTGGCAGAGGGTAAACCCGATAAAATTAAAAACGATAAGCGTGTGATAGATGCTTATTTAGGAGCACAATAATGTCAAATCAATACGAAGTTTTAGGTAAAGCGCCAGATATCAAAGATTTACAAAAACTTTCAGGATCTAATTTGCATTTACAAATTAAAAATTTATCTGCCGGTTATGGCAAAATGGAAATACTTCACAACTTTGATTTACTAGTAGATAAGGCTCAGTCATTATGTCTAATAGGACCAAACGGAGCTGGAAAATCAACAATACTTCACTCTATTTATGGTTTTACAAATATTTTTTCAGGTAAAATAGAAATTGATGGAAAAGAAATAACAAATTTAACTCCAGCTGAAAAATTAAAGAGTGTCGGTATAGCATATATTCTTCAAGATAATTCTATATTCCCAGATATGACCGTTGAAGAAAACTTATTAATGGGCGGATATATTAAAGACAAAACAGAGGAGTCATACTCTGAAGCAAAAAAGATTTTAGAAAAATACGACCGTTTAAATAAAAGAAGAAGTCAGCCAGCCAAGGTTTTGTCAGGCGGCGAAAGAAGATTACTAGAAATCTCAAGAGCTTTGGTGATGCGTCCTTCTATCCTTTTGGTAGACGAACCTTCAATAGGATTAGAGCCAAGATATATCGAAATGGTTTTTGAAATTCTCTATGATCTCCAAAAAAATGAGAAGAAAACAATTATCATGGTAGAACAAAATGCTAAAAAAGGTCTTGAGTTCGCAGATATAGGATATGTATTAGTTTCTGGACAAACTGCTATCGTTGGAAAAGGAAATGATCTTCTAAAAAATCCTGATGTAGGCAGACTTTTTCTTGGTGGCTAATGGTAAGTTCAGGATATTTTCTTAAAGGATTTAGTTCAGTTCGGTCAACTGACAGCCCAGCCATAGCATTGGCCTGCAGCTTTGTAGCAATTGGTGCGTTACTAAAAAATATTGGTTTTAACTTTCAGCAAAGTTTTTTTTCTACATTTTTTACTTATGCATTACCTGGACAACTTGTAATGGCCGAGTCTTTTTTGGTAGGCGCATCTCTTATAAATATTTTTATTGGTGTTTGGCTTGTTAATGCAAGACTACTTCCCATGGCTGTTTCTATGTTCCCATTATTAAAAAGCCGCAAACAACCTAAATGGAAATACTATTTGTCTTGTCATTTTCTCGCAGTTTCATCGTGGTTGATAATGAAAAAAGATTATAGAACTATTCATGAGGATTTTAGAATAGATTTTTGGATGGGCATTGGAACAGCAACATGGTCTATTGCAATTATTTCAACTGTTTTAGGATTTGTAATCTCAGATTATCTAAGCAAAGATATGATGATAGGTCTTGCGATTGTAAATCCTGTTTATTTTTTTTGTATGCTACTTGGGTCTATGAAAAATATTGTTATTGGCGCTTCTGTTATTTTGGGAACAATACTTGGTCCAGTTTTTTATTTGATATCTCCAGAGTGGTGTATTTTGTATGGTGGAGTTTCGGCAGGGATAATTGCGTTTATAGTTGGAGAATTTAATGGCTGATCTATCATCAAATATTATTTTAGTTATCGCTGTCACATCAATTGCAACATATCTTTCAAGATTTTTGGGAGTTTTAAGCTCTGAGAGAATAGATGAAAATTCTAGAATTTTTAGATTATTTGATTGTATTGCCTATTCAACACTAGCAGCATTAATATCAAAAGTTGTAATTTTTCCAGCTGGTGATTTAAATGAAGCTGATATTTTTCTTAGATTAGGCGTTGTTTTTCTATGTGTTGGTTCATTTTATCTCTTTAATAAAAACCTAGTATACCCAACAGTTCTTTCTGCTATAATTTTAACTACTTTAATAAAAATTATATGAAAAAATTTGTATTAATTATATTTGCTATTTTATTTTCAACTAGTTTACTAGCTCATTCACCCCCACAATTTGATTCTAAAAAAAACTGTAGAAAAAAATTCTCAATGCTCCAAGGTATGGCTAAATTAAAAGGTTATAGCGGTGGTGAAATCATCAAATTTAATTCATATACTGGATTTGATCAAAGAACTGTTTTAATTGATGGTCATTTAAACAATCCTATTGAAATTACTGGATATCTACAATTACCCAAAGGAACAGGTAAAGTTCCAATAGTAATTCATACTCATAGTAGTGGTGGACCTGGAGATTATGTTTGGGATGATTTTGTTTATCATTCTACCCAAAATCTTTTGAAAGAGGGTATAGGTGTAATGTATATAGATAATTTTTGTCCAAGAGGTGCCAGATCTACTTGGAGGGACCAATCTAAAGTTCCTCTAATAAATGGAGCAATCGATGCGCTCATGGCTTTAAAAGTTTTACAATCTCATCCAAGATCTAATGGAAAATTTGGAACAACCGGTCATTCAAGAGGCGGAACTAATTCTTTTTTCTTAGCAGACGTTAAACTTACATCTAAGTTTCTTGGGGGCAACAAAGGTTTTGATGCAATTCTTCCGGAAGCAGCAGAATGTAGAATGGCTGGTTTTTTTGCAAAACCAGAATTAACATCTAATACAACATTACTTGTAGTTCATGGTGGTGCAGATGATTACACTTTGGCGAAGTTTTGTAAGGAGCACGCGGAGAGAATTAAAGCTCCACCAGGAAAAGTACAAATTGATATTAAAGAGGGCTGGTACCATGCTTGGGCTGCTGGCAAAAAACCTTGGAGAGAAAAAATGGCAATGACTCTTCATGATTGTCCTGATTTTTATGTAGATAACGAAGGTCGATTTACTAATCCAATATGGGTAGAGTGGATGGTAAATAAACATAAAGTTTACCCTTCAGTAGAAGCATTTTATGAAACTGCACAAAAAGATCCAAGAAAAGCTTGGAAGACTGGTTTTAAAGTTATGAAAAAAGAAAAATGCATTTCTAAAGGAGTTACAATAGGCGGAGATAATGCAGATGTTTATATGCCTCAATTCATAAATTTCTTTAAACAAAATTTATTATAGTGAACTTAGAAATTATTGATCATTCATCATCAAAACGAATTAAAAAAATAAAAATTAAAGAAAAAGAATTAGAAAAACTAGTTTTTCCATTTAACAAACATAGTATTCAGTCGTTAGAATATAAACCCTTTAGTAGGTTCTCCTTAGCAAAAAGTATCGATGATGTTTTTGATGGAAATTTAAGCAAATTGCTTAACAAAATTTTGAAAGATCGTAATACCGGCACAGCAATAGTAGAGCCAGATATAAAAAACTCAAAATTTGATAAAGACTTTTTAGTTAAATTTTCTACTGGTTTAGCATATTTGATTGGATTACCAAATTTTGATTCAATGACAGGACAATACTATGCTCGATTTCATGTTAAACATTCAGATTCAAGCGACTCTTATTTAAGAAAAGCTTATCGAAACTTAGACCTTCATACTGATGGAACATTTGTGAAAGAAAAGACCGATTGGCTACTAATGACAAAAATGGAAGAAACTAACGTTAAGGGTGGAGAAAGTGTCTTGCTCCATTTAGATGACTGGGAGCATTGTAAAGAATTCAGCTCTAATCCAGTTGGAAAACAGAACTTTGTATGGGGATCTCCAAAAAGTAAAAATATTGACTACAAAGTTGAACATCCTGTATTCTCAACAGATAACAAGGGAAAACCGAATATTTCTTATATTGATCAATTTCCCGAACCCAAAAATATGGAACAAGGATTATTTTTACAAAAATTATCTGATGCTTTAGAGGAAAGTAAAAATAAAGTTGTTTTTCCATTGTCTCCAGGATCAACAATTTTCTCGAACAACTATTTTTGGCTACACGGAAGAAAACCATTCAAAAAAGATTTAAACTTAAGCAGAGAACTTTTAAGGATTCGAGGAAAATTTTTTAATTGAAGCATTAAATTTAAAGCCTACAACCCTCACTATACATAGCAAATTAACGGTATTTTTTTATAATGTGTTGTATAAATATCACATAAAAACGTTGATTTTACTGACTTTTTTAGTTTTTTGAGATTTTATATATCTATTAAAATGGGCTTATAAAAATGACACGAGTTGATCATTATGCTACGAGTTACCTAATTAAATTAATTTAATTTTAAGGAAGAAAATATGAAAAAATTAATCGCAATGTTGTTTGCATCAGTAATGTTTGCATCACACGCTATGTCAGATATAGCAGTTGGTGTTACATTAACTGCTGCTAATCTAGAGACTAGTGGTTCTGAAACTGAGCTTACTGGTGATTTAGAAAAAACAACGAAAGATCAAGATGAGAGCGTAGTAATTCCAGAGGTGTTCATTGAAGCTGTAGGCGACAATGGATTTGCACTTGGAGTTTCATACATTCCTGCAAGAGATCTAGGTAGCGGTTCTAGAACAGACACAAGTGGAGCTGCAGATGTTGCTTCTGAAGCAGACACAGGGACTTACTCTGTGGATGCTGAATTGACAGCACTAGTTTCACTTTACACCAACATTCCAATTGGACCAGTTTATGCACTTCTTGGCGTTCAAAGAGCTGAGATAAACATAACTGATAACAAAAACGATGGTACTTCGAACTACGAAGATGCTACTGTAATGGGTTACACAGTTGGAGCTGGCTACAGAGGTAGCATTGGTGATGCGTTCTATAAAGCTGAAGTTGCTTACACTGACTTTGATGAATATAGTGATATTTCAGGAAGTGGTGATAAGAAAGTTCAAGCTGATACTGAAGTAACAAGCTTTAAATTCTCAATGGGATTAGCTTTTTAATATAAGTATCTCGTTAACTTAAAAAAAATTTAAAAGCCCACCTAAATTTTAGGTGGGCTTTTTTCTTTTAAGGCTTCTTACAAAAACAGGCACAATAAATAAAATTATTAACAACCTAATTATATGGTGAAAAGACACAAACTCAGGATCTAAATCAAAATAAATAGCTATTACTGCAACCTCATAAATTCCACCAGGACAATATGATAGAAGTAAAGTAAAAAAGTTTTTATCAATTATAAATCCCGCAGCAAAAGCAGCAAGTACACCAAGCAAGACCAACAGTATTGTTGCAACAAAACTATGAAGTGCATTTTTAGCTATATCTCCAAAAGTTTTATTTGCAAATCTACATCCCACTGAAGAACCCAATATTAACAAACAATAATTAATTATGTTTGGCGGCAATTGATAACTTGCTATTTCAGTTATTTGTAAAAAACCACTTGCAATTAGAGTGCCAGATAAAAGAGCAGCGGGTATTCTTAATTTATCTAATAAATAAATTAAAATTAAAGATAAAAAAATTAATATCAATAAATCGAAAATATTTTGATTTTTCTGGGGAATAAAATCCAAATTACCAGCGTCAAACCCATAAAAACTTTGAACAAAAAAAGGAAAAACTGTAATGATAATAATTAATCTTATTAAATGTGAGGTTGCAACTTGGCTAAGGTCCGATTTTTCATTCTCTGCTATTATTAAGAGAGGACCTAGTGCTCCAGGCGCTGCAGAAAAAAAAGAAGTATTTTTTCCATACCCTGAAAATTTTTGTAAATATTTTGAGACAACCAATACACTTATGATTATGTACAAGAACATTATAAGAGAAGTCCATAGCCACTGATGAATTTGTGAAAACAAACTTTTGTCTATATAGTTTCCAATATATAAGCCTAAGAAAATTAAAATTATACTTAAAATTAATCTAGGCATTTTAACCTTAAAACCAAACAAAGAAATAACCGAGGTCACTAACATTGGGCCTAAAAACCATGCAAGAGGGATATTTAAATAGTCAGCTAAAAGTGCACCAGGTATAGAACTAATAATTACCAATGCAAATTCTTTAGAACAGATTTGTTTAAAATTTTCTTTATTAAATGGTATTGCTTGGTTATTCTGCATACTTATGAAAATAGGTTTTTTGGGAACAGGGCATATTACATCTTCAGTTATAGAGGGTATTATAAAATCAAAGTTAAAAGTAAAAAAAATTTATATTTCTCCTCGCAATAGATTGATATCAAAAAAATTAAGCAAAAAGTTTAAAAAAGTTGTTATTTCAAAGAATAATCAACAATTGATAGAGTCTAGTAATTGGGTATTTTTAGCTATTACACCACAAGTTGGTCATAATATTCTAAATAGTCTTAGTTTTAAAAAGAACCAAAAGATTATTAGTTTTATCTCCACTATAAATTTAACAAAGTTAAAACAATACACAAAAAATAAAAATATAACTCGCGTTATTCCACTTCCGTTTATTGGTATTAGAAAAGGACCAATAATTATTTGTCCAAGAAATATAAAAGTTAAAAATTTTTTTAATAAGCTTGGAAAAGTTATAGAAATTAAAAATGAAAAAATATCTAAAAATTTTTGGACGACCTCTTCTTTCATGGCTCCTTTTTATCACTTTATGGAGACAACAAGTAATTGGCTTACTAGACGTGGTGTCAATAGACGTTCAGCAGAAGATTATACAAGAGAACTTTTTTTAGCCCTTAGCCAAGATTCAATTTATAAAAATAATTTGAATTTAAAACAACTTGTAAGCGAATCCCAAACACCTGGCGGTATTAATGCGCAAGCATTGAGAGAATTAAAAAAAAAGAAATTTTACAAAATCCAACAAAAAGTTTTAAATAGCATCTTTAAAAGATTTTAAATTTTTTAGGGAAGGCATGGAGTATTTTCTACAACAGCTGATCAACGGCGTAACCTTAGGTTCTGTTTATGGTCTAATCGCGATTGGTTATACTATGGTTTACGGGATCATTGGAATGATAAATTTTGCACACGGTGATATTTTCATGGTCGGAGCATTTGTTGCATTAATTTCATTTATTCTTTTTGCACTGACAGGAATTTCATTACCAATTGTATTAATATTAGTCTTACTCATCGCTATGGTCTTCACCGCTTGTTACGGATGGACTGTCGAAAAATTAGCCTATAAGCCTTTAAGAAAATCTTTTAGATTAGCTCCACTAATTTCTGCTTTAGGTATGTCAATAGTACTTCAAAATTATGTTCAAGCTGCACAAGGAGCAAGAATAAAAACTTTGCAGCCTGTAATTCAGGGTGGATTTAATTTTTTTAAAGAATCAGAATTTGTAGTTACGCTAAGCTATCTTCAAATTTTTATAGTTTTAGTAACCATAGTTTTAATGGCAATCTTTACTTTGTTAATTACCAGAACAGCTTTAGGGCGAGCTCAACGAGCATGCGAACAAGATAGAACTATGACTGCACTTATGGGAATAAATGTAGACAGAACAATCTCTATGACATTTATTATTGGTTCTTCATTAGCCTCTGTTGCTGGGGTGATGTTCGTTATGTACTATGGTGTTATAGATTTCTACATTGGTTTCTTGGCTGGAATTAAAGCCTTTACTGCGGCTGTGCTAGGAGGGATAGGATCAATTCCAGGAGCTATGCTTGGCGGACTATTAATTGGATTAATAGAAACTTTTTGGTCAGGATATATTTCAATTGAATATAAAGACATTGCAGCTTTTACCACTCTAGTTATTGTTTTAATATTTTTTCCAACAGGTTTCTTAGGCAAACCAGATATCGAAAAAGTATAAAATGGGAAAAGATTTAATTCAAAAATCACTTAAAGATAGTTTGTTCACTGGGATTATTGCGCTCGCTTTGTTTGGTCCTATCGTAGGGCTTAGAACAGTTGCTAAAAACGAAGTTTTAGTTGTTGAACCAAAATGGTTTGTTGTTTTATTAATAGTTGCTTTTTGTGCTTTAGGTAGATTTTTTATAAACATCTATACATACAAAAAGGAACAAAGGAGAGGAGAACCATCCTCACTTGGAAAAGCTATTTCAAACTTTTTAGATGAAAAAGGGGCCCAAATAGCAATAGCCGCTATCGCTTTTTCAATAATATTTCCTTTCATGCCCTTCGCAGATCGTTATTGGATGGATATCGCAATCATGATGATGACTTATATTATGTTAGGCTGGGGGCTTAATATTGTAATTGGCTTAGCAGGCCTTTTAGATTTAGGATACGTGGCTTTTTATGCTGTTGGAGCCTATTCTTATGCTCTTTTTGCAATTCATTTTGGTTGGTCTTTTTGGATTTGTTTACCCATTGCAGGCGTTTTTGCGGGTTTATTTGGAATTTTATTAGGCTTTCCAGTTTTAAGATTAAGAGGCGATTATTTAGCAATTGTTACTCTTGCTTTTGGTGAAATGATAAGAATTCTTTTATTAAATTGGTATGAATTAACAAAAGGACCTGATGGCCTTACAGGAATTCCAAGACCTTCATTTTTTGGTTTGCCATTTAAGCGTTACCCTGACGAAGGCGTAGAGACCTTCCATACTTTTTTTGGTTTAGAATACGATCCAATGCAAAGAATTATCTTTCTTTATTATTTAATTCTTGTCTTAGCCCTAATAACAAACGCTTTTACAATAAAGATAAGAAGATTACCCGTTGGTAGAGCTTGGGAAGCACTACGAGAAGACGAAATAGCCTGTAAATCATTAGGCGTTAATCCACGTAATACAAAACTGACAGCTTTTGCTATCGGCGCTATGTTTGGCGGTTTCGCAGGATCATTTTTTGCAACTCGTCAGGCTTTTATAAGCCCAGAAAGTTTCACATTCATTGAGTCAGCCATAATTGTTGCTATAGTCGTTTTGGGAGGAATGGGCTCTCAAACAGGTGTTGTCTTATCTACAATTTTTTTAATTGGTCTTATAGAAGTTTTTAGAGATTTTGAGTCTTATAGAATGGTTGCTTTTGGTGGTGCCATGGTTCTCATAATGATCTTTAGACCAAGAGGAATATTAGCTAAGAGAAAACCAACAATAACAATGGGTAAACATGGATAATTTATGAGTGAAAAACTACTTGATGTTCAAAATTTAACTATGAAATTCGGTGGTCTAATTGCAATTGATGACCTCACCTTTTCGGCAAAGAAAGATCATATAACTTCAATTATTGGCCCAAATGGAGCTGGAAAAACTACAGTATTTAATTGTTTGACTGGATTTTACAAAGCTACTGCAGGCTCGATGTTTTTAAACAAAAATAACAACAAAATGGATTTAAAGAAATTTTCTGATTTTAAAGTTGCACAAAAAGCAGGTGTAGCCAGAACCTTTCAAAATATCAGATTATTTCCACAAATGTCAGTATTGGAAAATATGATGGTAGCGCAACACAACAAACTAATGGTAGCATCTGGTTTTAGTATTCTTGGACTAATTAATTCAAAATCTTACTTACAAAAAGAGAAGGAGGCGATAGAAATTTCAAAATATTGGTTAGATATTATTGGATTAACAAATAGAGCAGATGATAACGCTGGAGACCTTCCCTATGGAGACCAAAGAAAATTAGAAATTGTAAGAGCAATGTGTATAGAACCTCACCTTTTATGTTTAGATGAACCTGCAGCAGGATTGAATGCAAAAGAGTCATCTGAGCTAAATAAATTACTTAAATTTATAAAAAATGACAAAAAAACAGGAATTTTATTAATTGAACATGACATGAGTGTTGTTATGGGAATTTCCGATCACGTTGTTGTACTAAATTATGGAAAAAAAATTTTTGAGGGAACAGCAAAAGAAACAAAAAATAGCCCGGACGTTATCGAAGCTTATTTAGGAACGGATGATTAAACATGTTAAATATTTCTAAAGTTGAAACTTTTTACGGCAATATTCAAGCTCTTAGAGGAGTAGATGTTAAAGTAAACAACGGAGAAATTGTTGCATTAATAGGATCCAATGGTGCTGGAAAATCAACCTTATTAATGACAATAAGCGGGGTTAATAAAGCAGCTACTGGAGAAATACTCTTTGATAGTAAAAGTATAGCTAATATGCCCCCTCATGACATTGTAAATCTTGGAATCTCACAAGTTCCTGAAGGAAGACGAATATTCTCAAGATTAACTGTAGAAGATAACTTGAGATTAGGAGCGTCTGTAAATGAAAAAGGAAAAAATTTTGATCGAGATTCAAAAGATGTCTATGATCTTTTTCCTGTTTTAAAGGACCGATTATCACAAAGAGGCGGAACTTTATCAGGGGGAGAACAACAAATGTTGGCTATAGGCAGAGCGATGATGGCCAGACCAAAAGTACTTTTGTTAGACGAACCGTCGTTAGGTATAGCACCTAAATTAGTAAACCAGATATTTACGTCCATTAAAAACATCAATAAAGAGAAAAAAGTTACAGTTTTTCTTGTAGAGCAGAATGCTAAAAAAGCATTAGAACTCGCAGACAGAGGTTATGTGTTGGTTAATGGAAAAATTTCATTAGAAGGACAAGGTAAAGATCTGCTTAACAACCCAGACGTGCAAGCTGCTTACCTAGAAGGTGGAAAATAGTAATCCTTTTTGGACAGATTAAGTATTTACACAAACCTGCAGTTGTAGTTCAATAACGCAATTTTAATTAATTAATTAATTAACGAGGGGAAAATAATGATTAGATCAATTAAATATCTAGTTTCTGTATTTACTGCCTTTTTGATGCTTGGTTCTTTAGCGGCAAAAGCTGACATAGTTGTTGCTAGCGCTGGACCAATGAGTGGTCAATACGCATCTTTTGGTGCTCAGTTAAAAGCTGGAGCTGAAATGTGGGTTAAGGACACTAACGCAGCAGGTGGTATAAACGGAGAAAAAGTTAAATTAGTAATAGGCGATGATGCTTGCGATCCAAAACAAGCTGTTGCTGTTGCTAACAAATTTGTATCACAGAAAGTAGCCTACGTAGCAGGCCATTTCTGTTCTGGATCTTCAATACCAGCTTCAAAAGTTTACACAGAGGAAGGTATTATTCAAGTTTCTCCAGCTTCAACAAATCCGGCTTTTACGGATGAAGGTGGACCAAACGTATTCAGAGTTTGTGGAAGAGATGACCAACAAGGTGAAGTTGCTGGTAAATTTTTAGCAAAAGAATACAAAGGAAAAAAAGTTGCAATTATTCATGACAAAACTGCTTACGGAAAAGGTTTAGCAGATGCTACTAAAATGAATATGAATAAAGCTGGCTTAAAAGAAACTATGTATGAAGCGATTACAGCTGGTGAAAAAGATTACTCAGCTCTAGTTTCTAAACTTAAGTCAAAAGGTATTGATGCAGTTTATCTTGGCGGTTACCACACAGAAGGTGGGTTAATCGTAAGACAAATGAGAGACCAAGGTATGAAAACTAAACTAATTAGTGGTGATGCATTAGTTACAGCTGAATACTGGCAAATTACTGGTGATGCTGGCGAAGGTACGTTAATGACTTTCAGTCCAGATCCTAGAAATAATCCGCAGGCTGCACCATTAGTAAAAAAGTTTAAAGCTGCTGGCATAGAACCTGAAGGTTATGTACTTTACTCATATGCTGCACTTGAAGTATTTGCACAAGCTGCAAAAGCTGCAGGTTCAACAGATAGCAACAAAGTTATGAAAGCTATGAAAAAAGGTAAATTCAATACAGTGCTTGGAACTCTAAGCTTTGACAAAAAAGGTGACGTGAGCTTGCCAGGTTATGTATGGTACGAGTGGAGCAAAGGAAATTACAAACAACTGTAATTTTTTTTAATCTATAAAATTTAAAAGGGGGCTTTATAGCCCCCTTTTTTTTAGGAGGATAAATGGAAATAACGTATGATGATTTTAAAAAAGTTCAAATAAAACTTGGTACAGTTTTATCAGTTGAAAAAAACGAAAAAGCTAGAAAACCATCTTTGGTCATGAAGGTTGATTTTGGAAAAGAAGTAGGTGTCAAACAATCGTCAGCTCAAATTACTCACTATTATTCAAAGGAAAACCTAATAGGCAAACAAGTAATCGGCGTTTGTAATTTTCCCACAAAAAACATAGCCGGTATAATTTCCGAAGTTTTAATACTTGGAGCCATAGAAAAAGATGGAAAAGTAGTTTTGGTTCATCCATCTCAAAAAGCTGAGAACGGTTTAGATATTGCATAAATGTATCCTGATTTGTTGAGTCTTGTCATATTTGGTTTTGTAACCGCCATGACTCCAGGTCCAAATAATATCACATCTTCTTATTCTGGATTTAATTTTGGTTATAAAAAAACTCTACCTTTAATTTTAGCAGTTATTTTTGGTTGGACACTATTATTAATATTAATGAACACAGGTTTAATTTTAATTTTTAAACAATATCCGTATCTTCAACAGATTATTCGAATTTTGGGCTCAATATTTTTAGTTTACCTTGCTTATTTAATATCTTTTTCAAACACCTCCCAGGGGACACCTATAAAAAACCCTATTTCATTTAGCAAAGCCTTTATACTTCAATTTGTAAATCCTAAAAGTCTAGTAGTATCTATGACAACGGTATCAATATTTATTGATCCAAATAATTACTTTAGAGACTCTGTAATAGTAATATCATTTTTTTTCTTGATGGCCGTTATAAGTATAAACAGTTGGTGTCTTATGGGAATGTATTTAAGAAATTTTGCCACAAGTGAAAAATTTATCAGGAATTTTAACTATATTATGTCTTTTTTACTTATAGTTTGTGTTATTATGTTCTATGTATAGTACATGAATTTTAAAAGTAAAAATTCTTTTCAATCATTAGATAAGTTAGATATTTATGGTAAAACTTATCTTTTTTACAATCTATCCAAAGCTGAGAAAAATGGACTCAAAAGTATAAAAAAACTACCCAAATCTTTAAAAGTTCTTTTAGAAAACTTATTACGTTTCGAAGACGGAGTGACAGTAAATAAAAACCAAATTAATGGTGTTGCAGATTGGCTCAAAAAAAAGAGCTCTAAAATGGAAATTGCTTACAGACCTGCAAGAATTTTACTACAAGATTATACAGGAATACCAGCTGTAGCGGATCTTGCAGCAATGAGAGACGCGGTTAAATCTAAAAATAAAGATCCAAATAAAATAAATCCTTTGTCTACAGTGGACCTTGTAATCGACCACTCAGTAATGGTTGATAACTATGCAAAAAAAGATTCCTTTAAAAAAAATGTGGAGAGAGAATTTGATAGAAATGGTGAAAGATATTCTTTTCTTAAATGGGGACAGAATGCTTTTAATAATTTCAGAGTTGTGCCGCCAGGCACAGGAATTTGTCATCAAGTTAATCTAGAGTATTTATCAAAAGTAGTGTGGTCTTCAAAAATCAATGGTAATACTTTTGCTTATCCGGATACATTAGTTGGTACTGACAGCCATACCACAATGGTTAATGGCTTATCCGTTCTTGGTTGGGGTGTCGGAGGAATAGAAGCTGAGGCCGCAATGTTGGGTCAACCTATTTCAATGTTAATTCCAGAAGTAATTGGTTTTGAAATAAATGGAAAACTAACAGAGGGAACAACAGCAAGCGATCTAGTTTTAACAATAGTAGAAATGTTAAGAAAAAAAGGTGTAGTTGGAAAATTTGTAGAATTTTATGGCGAAGGCCTTAAAAATCTATCACTTGCTGACAGAGCAACTATCGCAAATATGGCTCCAGAGTATGGAGCAACTTGTGGTTTTTTTCCAATTGATGAAGAAACAATAAAATATTTAAAATTTTCTGGAAGAGACAAGGATACTATTTCTCTAGTTGAAAAATACTCAAAAGAACAAGGCTTGTGGGCAAGCAAAGAAATAGATTTTACTGATACTATATCGTTAGACTTAAGTTCAGTTGTACCAAGTATATCTGGACCGAAAAGACCTCAGGACAAAGTATTATTAACTGATGCTTCAAAAAGTTTTGATAAAGCATTTAAAGAAAATACAAATAGAAAAGTTCCTTTAGAGGCAAAAGTTGAAAAAAAAGATTTTAAAATTAAAGATGGAGATATAGTAATTGGAGCAATAACATCTTGCACAAACACTTCAAACCCAAGTGTTATGATCGGTGCAGGCTTGTTAGCAAAAAATGCAGTTGAGAAAGGCTTAAAAGTTAAACCCTGGGTCAAAACCTCTCTAGCCCCAGGCTCACAAGTGGTTACAGATTATTTAGAAAAGGCTGGTCTTAATAAATATTTAGATGAATTAGGTTTTAATCTTGTTGGATATGGCTGCACAACATGTATAGGAAACTCAGGTCCTTTAGATAAAGAGATTTCTGATGCAATCCATAAAGAAAATTTATATGCGGTTTCGGTTTTATCTGGAAATAGAAATTTTGAAGGAAGGATTAATCCAGATGTAAGAGCAAATTATTTAGCTTCCCCGCCTTTGGTCGTTGCATATGCCCTTGCTGGAAACATGCACCAAGATTTATACAAAAGTCCTTTAGGCAGAGACAAAAATGGGAAGGATGTTTTTCTTAAGGATATTTGGCCATCAAATAAAGAAATAGAAGATCTAATATTAAAATCTATTAGCGCAGACATGTTCATTAAAAGGTACTCTAACGTATCTCAAGGACCCAAAGAATGGAGCTCAATTCAAACTAATGAAAGCAGTATTTATAATTGGGAAGAAAGTTCAACATATGTTAAACGACCCCCATTTTTTGACAATTTACCAGACAAGCCCGAAGGATTTAAAAAAATTAAGGACGCAAGACCACTCTTAATACTTGCTGATACCGTCACAACCGATCATATTTCACCTGCTGGATCTATAAAAAAAGACAGCCCAACTGGTGACTATTTTATGAAGCATCAAGTACAACAAAAAGATTTTAATTCATATGGCGCAAGAAGAGGTAATCATGAAGTTATGTTACGAGGAACATTTGGAAATATCAGAATTAGAAATGAAATGGCTCCAGGAACAGAAGGGGGTTTCACAATATTACAACCAGATGGAAAACAAATGAGCGTTTATGAGGCCGCAATGGAATACAAAAAAAGAGGAAATAGCTTAGTTGTAATTGCCGGTAAAGAATACGGAACAGGCTCCTCAAGAGATTGGGCCGCCAAAGGAACAAAATTATTAGGCATCAAAGCTGTTATCGCAGAGAGTTTTGAGAGAATTCATAGATCAAATTTAGTTGGAATGGGAATTTTGCCACTTCAATTTAAAGAAGGTTTTGATAGAAAAAAACTTAACATCAAGGGAAGTGAGCTGTTTACTATTATTGATATTGAAAAAGGCATCAATCCAAGAGCTGAAGTAAGTTGTGAAATTAAATACGTAGATGGTTCAAGCAAAACTATTAAACTCACATCAAGAATAGATACTGAAAATGAAATTGAGTACTATAAGAACGGTGGAATTCTTCAATATGTTTTAAGGAATATGCTTAATTAAATGAGAAATATTCAAGTAAAAGTTTTTCCCTCAGCCTCAAAGCTTAAAAAAAAACAACAATTAGCTTGGAAAATAGCAGAGATAGCATCTGACCGAGCACATTTGAACGAGGATGCTGTTGATATGGTTATAAACAGAATCATAGATAATGCTTCTGTTGCTATTGCTTCTTTTAGTAGAAAACCAGTTATTTCCGCAAGAGAGATGGCGCTTGCTCATCCAAAGAAAAATGGTGCAACTATTTTTGGGATTAATTCAAAGAAAAAATTTGATTGTGAATGGGCTGCATGGGCAAATGGAACAGCTGTAAGAGAATTAGATTTTCATGACACTTTTTTAGCCGCAGACTACAGTCATCCTGGAGACAATATTCCCCCTATCTTAGCTGTTGCTCAACAAAAAAAGATGTCAGGTAAAGACTTGATTAAAGGAATTTTAACAGGTTATGAAGTTCAGGTTAATCTTGTCAAAGGCATTTGTTTACACGAGCATAAAATAGATCATATTGCTCATTTAGGCCCAAGTGTAGCGGCAGGGCTAGGTTCTCTTTTAAAATTAAATACAGATAAAATTTATCAATCTATTCAACAGTCACTTCATATAACTGTTTCCACAAGGCAATCAAGAAAAGGCGAAATTTCCAGCTGGAAAGCTTTTGCACCAGCTCATGCAGGCAAGTTGGCTATTGAGGCCGTTGACAGATGTATGAGAGGAGAAGGAGCGCCAAGTCCAATTTATGAGGGTGAAGACAGTGTAATTGCATACGTTCTTTCAGGACCTAAAGCGAGATACACTGTTCCTCTTCCTAATATTAATGAGGAAAAAAAAGCAATTTTGGAAACTTATACCAAAGAACATTCTGCTGAGTATCAATCACAAGCACTTATTGATTTAGCCATAAATATGAATGATAGAATAGAGAATATTTCAAAAATAAAATCTGTAGAAATTCACACAAGTCATCACACACATTACGTGATCGGTACTGGCGCAAAGGACCCTCAAAAAATGGACCCCAATGCTAGCAGAGAAACTTTGGACCATTCTATTATGTATATTTTCGCAGTCGCATTAGAGGATGGAAAATGGCATCATGTTAACTCATACACCACAAAAAGAGCTAATAAAAAAAGCACAGTTGAGTTATGGAAAAAAATTAAAACCTTTGAAGACAAAAAATGGACAAAAAATTATCATGACCCTGACCCTAACAAAAAATGTTTTGGAGGTAGGGTTATTATCAAAATGAAAGATGGAAAAAAAATTGTAGATGAAATATCAGTTGCTGATGCACATCCAGCTGGAAAAAGACCATTTGAGAGATCTAACTATATAGAAAAATTTCAAACTTTAACTGATGGACTTATTTCAACAAAAGAAGCGAAAAGGTTTCTAAATGCTGTGCAAAATTTGAGAAAACTCAAATCGGGCGAACTAACTAAACTCAACGTTGAAGTTAAGGCAAAATCATTGAGAACGAGAAGCAAGAAGACAATTTTCTAATTGACTCTTTAAACAATCCAAAATTTAATAAGGTAAATAATAAATGGAGGAAAAATGCGAAATATAAGAAAATTTATAAGCTTACTATTTGCTGCTGTTCTTTTCTCATCAATTTCAACACAATCATTTGCAATTGACAAACTTCACTTCATTATTGGTGGTGGAGCTGGCGGTGGCTGGGATGGAACTGCTAGAGGAACAGGAGAAGCATTAACAAAATCAGGCATGCTCAAAAGCGCATCTTTTGAAAACATGTCAGGTGGTGGTGGTGGTAAAGCTCTATCATTTTTAATTAATACAAAACCTGAAGGAACTGTATTGGTACAGTCAACTCCTTTAGTTCTAAGATCTATTACAAGACACAAAGGCTATGTTAAAGGAAGCGGCGTTCTTTCATACAAAGATGTTGTTCCAATAGCTGGTGTTATCGGTGACTACGGTGCAATTGCTGTAGCAAAAAACTCACCATATAAAAACTTTAAAGATGTTGTTACAGCTTACAAGGCCAATCCAAAATCTGTGAAAATGGCTGGCGGATCTGTTAGGGGTAGCATGGATCACTTAATTGGTGCGCTTGCGTTTCAAGAAGCAGGGGCAGATCCAAATAAGGTAGTTTATGTTCCTTATGACGCTGGAGGAAAAGCTTTAGCAGGATTATTATCTGGTGAAACTCAAATTCTTTCAACTGGTTTGGGAGAAGTAATGGGAGCAAGAGACCAAGTTAGAATTATTGGTATTACTGCACCCAAAAGAGTATCAGATGCACCTGAAGTTCCAACACTTAAAGAACAAGGTTTTGATGTTCAGTTTGTAAATTGGAGAGGATTCTTTGGACCCCCTAACATGAGCAGTGCTGATAAAAAGAAAATTGCTAAAATGTTAGGTGATGTACAGAAAACTCCCGAGTGGGAAGCTGTTAGAAAAAGAAATGCTTGGGTAAATATATATAACCCAGACAAAAAGTTTGTTAAGTTTCTAAAAACACAAACAAAAGAAATGACAGCTCTTATGAAAAAACTAGGAGTAATTTAATCCACTAGGATTTAAAGGAGGAGCAGTGAAGATAAGTTCAGTAAAAATTATCTCGCTGCTCTTCTTTATTTTATCAGCTTTTTACCTTTATACTGCATACCAAATACAAGTATTTGCATTTGACGAAGATGCACCCTTTAATGCAAAAACATTTCCAATTTATCTTGGTTACACTGGAATGTTTCTATCTGCATTACGAATAGTTTTGCCTGAAAAAACCTCAGAAGAAGTGGATCACAAAGTTTTGGATTATAAGAAAGTCATCTTTCTAGTTATTATTATGATTTTTTATGGCCTAACTATTTTGAGAACAGGGTTCTTCTTATCTACTTCGATATTTTTATTATTTGCGTATTATTTTCTTGGAGAAAGAAGATGGAAATGGATGCTGTTATTTTCTTTCCCATTTGTTGCATTATTCATGTTCTTACTACATGGTGTTTTAGATATTTATCTCAGAGACCCTTTATTAAAGTACATAGGAATAATTGGATGATCGAAGGAATTTTAATAGGATTAAATACAGCGTTATCATTAAAAAATATTTTAATGGTAATGATGGGATGTTTTTTTGGAACTATAATTGGAATGTTGCCAGGTCTTGGCCCTATGACCGCAATTGCCTTGATGATTCCAATTACTTATGGATTTGATCCTGCTACAGGTTTAATTTTAATGGCCGGTGTTTACTATGGAGCAGTTTTTGGGGGATCTACATCTTCTATTTTAATTAATGCTCCTGGAGTTCCTGGAACTGTGGCAACATCTTTTGATGGATACCCTATGGCTCAACAAGGGAAAGCTGGCAAGGCACTTGCTATTGCAGCATATAGCTCCTTCGCTGGAGGAACAATCGCCGCAATATTTTTATTATTTGCAGCTCCTAGCTTATCTAAAGTGAGTTTAGCTTTTAGATCCCCAGATTATTTTGCATTAATGGTTTTAGGTTTGACTGCAGTTTCGGCATTTTCATCTAAAGGACAATTCTTAAAAGCAATGATGATGGCAATACTAGGATTAATGTTAGCAACTGTTGGTCAGGATACTTTATCAGATATACCACGTTTTGTTTTCAACAATATGAATTTATCAGATGGGATAAGTTTTGTTCTTGTTGTTATGGCTACATTTGCGATGAGTGAGGCATTAACAATTATTTTAAAAGGTACTGATCCAAGTAGTGCCGCTAAAGCGATTTCACTTAAGGAATTAGGATCAATCAAATTAAATAAAGAGGAAACTAAAAAAACTTTAAAAACAATACCGAGATCATCAGTAATAGGATTTATAGTTGGAGTTTTACCAGGAGCGGGATCAACAATTGCATCTTTTTTAGCATATGGAATGGAAAGAAACTTCGTAAACAAAGAAGAAAAAGAAAAATTTGGCAAAGGCAGTGTTCATGGATTATCAGCACCTGAAACAGCAAATAATGCTGCATGTTCAGGCTCATTTGTGCCTTTATTAACTTTAGGTATACCAGGAAGTGGCACTACCGCTGTGATGTTAGGAGCTCTTTTAGGATTTGGTATACAACCTGGACCAAGACTTTATATGACTAACCCAGAAATTTTTTGGTCAGTTATCATGTCAATGTATATAGGTATGGTAATACTTTTAATTCTTAATTTACCTTTGATACCTTATATTGCAAGAATTCTAGCAGTTCCTAGAACTTTTTTGATTCCTATGATTTTATTTTTTTCTGTAACAGGTATTTACCTGATGTCTTTTAATACTTTTGATATTTTTTTGATGATAGGTATTGCGGTAGTAGCTACAGGTTTAAGGCTTTATAAATTTCCTATGCCACCTTTAATTTTAGCTTTTGTTTTAGGAGGTTTGATGGAAGAAAATTTAAGAAGATCTCTTTTAATTAGTGACGGTTCGTTTAGTTTTCTATGGGACAGGCCATTAACAGCAATAATTTTAGCTTTTACTATATTAATTTTTTCTTGGCAAAGTTATTTAAGTTTTAAAACTAAATAATCTTTGTAACAAAATCTGGAAGAACTCCCGGATAAATTTCATTCGTACCACCGAGTATCAACTGTATTGCAACAATTAGAATCACAAATAATCCCAAAACCCCAACCCATTTATGATTCTTAATATAATTTGCAAAAAAAGTAGCTACAGTTCCGACAAGTAAAACTGATAATAGCAATCCAAATATTAGCAGTCCTGTTTCATTTTTAGCGGCAGCAGCAACTCCCAAAACATTATCAAAACTTAATGTAACGTCAGCAACTACTATTGCATAAACTGCCGAAGCAAATGATGGTGGCTTTTTTGGCTTAGGTGTTTGTTGTTTAGATGTTTTTAAAGCATCAAAGATTTCTAAATCTTTAATTAACTTCACAATAATCCAAATTAATAATGCCCCACCTAAAACTTTCAGTATCGGATACTGTAATAGCTGAACTGTTATTGCAGCAAAAATTACTCTAAAAAGGAAAGCTCCAAAAACACCAAGTAGTATTATTCTCTTTCTATCCTTTGAAGCAAAAGAAGATGCAATTAAACCAATAATAATTGCATTATCAGCAGCCATAACAATATCAATAAAAACTATTTGAAAAAAAATTATTACTTTTGGTAGGAGTATTATGTCAGCCATTTAAAATACTACTTATATTAGTTTATCAGCAAACTTTAAAGAAATATTTAATCAAAATGGGTCAGTTATTCAAAAAAGGTCTTGCAATTTACAATGCATGAATGTGAAATACGTTTTTATTAATTATAGGGGGACATATGAAAATAATTAAAAAAATAAGCGTAATACTTACCTCTTTACTTATCAGTATGGGTGCTGCACAAGCAGAGACGTGGAACATGGCTTTAGCATATGGAGCAAGCAATTTCCATTCAGCAAACGCAACAGAATTTGCAAATGCTGTTACTGAGAAGACAGGTGGAAAACTTACAATTAAGACTCACCCAGGTGGTTCTTTATTTAAAGGTGGAGCTATTTTAAGAGCTGTCCAAACAGGACAAACACAAATCGGTGAAAGATTTATGTCTGCTCATGGAAGTTTTGATCCATTATTAGAAGTAGACTCTATTCCTTTTGTTGCTCAAACATACTCTGATGCACAAAAACTTTACAAAGCTTCAAAGCCAGAATTGGTTAAAGGACTTGATGAAAAAGGACTAGTTTTCCTTTACGCAGTTCCGTGGCCGGCTCAAGGCTTGTACAGTAAAAAAGCTATTAACTCTGTAAGCGATCTTAAGGGTCTTAAGTTTAGAGCATATAACTCTGCAACAATTAGGATTGCAGAATTAACTGGTATGAAACCAACTAAGCTAGAAGCTGTTGCAATCAGCCAAGCATTCTCTACTGGAATGGTTGAAAGCATGATCACGTCACCAACAACTGGTAAAAATAGTAAAATTTGGGAAAACGGTGTTAAATATTTTTATGATATTGCAGCATGGTTTCCAAAAAACATGGTTGTTGTAAATAAAAAAGCTTGGAACAAGCTAGACGATGCAACTAAAAAAATAGTTATGAACCAAGCAGCAGTTGCTGAGAGAAAAGGCTGGAACTTATCTAAACGAGGTAATGTTGCAGACAAAAAAGCTCTAGCAGACGCTGGAATGGTAGTTGGAAAAGTTAATACGGCTTTACAAAGTCATTTTGAAAAAACTGGCGCTACTATGGCCAAAGAATGGGCAGGTAGAGCAGGTTCAAGAGGACAAGCTGTTTTATCAGCATATAAATAAATTTTATTTAGGCAAAAAGGCCGTATAATAGGTACGGCCTTTATGCTTTGTAAAATAGATAAATTTTTAAATTCTCTTTACAGATACTCAGGATACGTCGCATCTTTTTTTTTAATTCTTATATTAGCGACTATAGTTTTAGGCATAACATCTAGAATTTTTGGATTTTATATTCGTGGTTTAACAGAATATTCAGGTTATAGCTTAGCTACCGCATCTTTTTTAGCATTAGCTTACACATTCAATGAAAACGGTCATATTAGAATCACTTTGTTTCTTGAAAGTGCAAAAGGAAGTTTATTAAAATTTTTAACTATTTGGTGTTTAGCAGCCTCTACATTTTTGTCAGGTTTTTTAGCATTCTATTTTATCAAAATGTGGATTGTATCAATTCAGCTCGGTGAAAGGAGTCAAGGAGCAGATGAAATTTTACTGTGGATACCACAAACAGGGGTAGCAATAGGCGCAATAATATTTTTTATTTGTATTACTCACAATTTCTTAAAACTATTTTTTACCAAAACAAATGCCTGAAGTTTATCTAACAATATTTTTTATCAGTGTTTTATTAATATTCCTTGGATCAGGAGTTTGGGTTGGAATAAGTATGATTGGAGTTTCCACAATAGGAATGATGATGTTTACCTCGAGACCAGTTGGCGATGCCATGGCAACAACCATGTGGAGCATGGGCTCGTCTTGGTCGCTTACAGCTTTGCCACTTTTTGTTTGGATGGGAGAAATTTTATTTCGAACAAAATTATCCGAAAATTTATTTAAAGGTTTGTCACCTTGGCTATCAAAGTTACCAGGGGGCTTGATACACATAAATATATTGGGTTGCGCCATCTTTGCGGCTATTTCAGGTTCATCAGCAGCTACGGTAGCTACAGTTGGTAAGATGTCTATTCCAGAGTTGAGAAAAAGAAATTATCCAGAGAGTTTTCTTTTAGGAACTTTAGCTGGATCAGGTACCTTAGGTCTTTTAATACCACCATCAATTATTTTAATTATTTATGGTGTTACCGTTGAAGAGTCCATAGCAAAACTCTTTATCGCAGGTATAATTCCCGGTATTGGGTTGGCCCTTTTGTTCATGATCTATGTTGTTGGTTGGTCTTTAAGAAATAAGAAGATTATGCCAATTATTAGTGAAGATTTTTCTTTTATTGAAAAAATAAAGCAATCAGGGCAATTAATTCCCGTTGTTCTTTTAATTTTTGCAGTAATCGGATCTATTTATGCTGGAATAGCTACAGCCACAGAGGCAGCTTCACTTGGTGTTTTGGGAGCGTTGATATTATCTTATTTTCAGAAAAGTCTAACAAAAGAGTCATTTGGTAAATCACTATTAGGTGCAACCAAAACATCTTGCATGATAGCTTTTATATTGGCTGGATCATCTTTTTTAACTTTAGCAATGGCTTTCACCGGTCTTCCAAGAAACTTGGCAGTTTTTATAGATACACTTCAGCTGTCCCCTTACATGCTACTTTTGGTTCTTACAATTTTTTATATAATTCTTGGAATGTTTTTAGACGGAATCTCCGCAGTAGTTTTAACTATGGCAATTATCGAACCAATGATACGCCAAGCTGGGTTTGATATGATTTGGTTCGGTATATATTTGGTTATAGTTGTAGAAATGGCACAAATAACTCCTCCTGTTGGATTTAATTTATTCGTTCTTCAAGGGATGGCAAAAAAAGATATGGGTTTTATTGCCAGAAGTGCTTTTCCACTTTTTCTTTTAATGATTTTAGCTGTAATTATAATTATAGCGTTTCCTCAATTAGCTCTATGGTTGCCAGAACAAATGATTCAACCATTAAACTAGCTAAAGCGACACATAGTTATATTTTTTTTTACAGAAAAATGGTTATAGATTGATCATGGAAAATAAAAAAGCACTAGTGTGGTTAAGAGATGATTTCAGAATAAATCATAATAGCGCATTGGTTTATGCTACTGAAAACCATGAACAGGTTTCTACAGTATATATTTTCAATCCAGAGGATTATGAAGATAAAAGAGAGGCACAACGTTGGTGGATATACCATTCTTTAATTAACTTTAAACAAGAACTATCCAAATTTAATATTTCCTTGGAATTATTGGTAGGAGATGAGGCCCATATTTTAAAAAAAATTAAAACTGCCGACAAGGTATCATTATATTGGAATAAAATCCCTGAACCAGAAGAAGAAAAAAAAGAAAAAAAAATAATTAAAACTCTCGAAGAAAATAATATAAATTTTAAGTTTTTTAAGGGAAATATACTTAGTGAGTATAAAGAGGTTACTAAAAATGATGGTACGCCTTTTAAAGTTTTTACTCCTTTCTGGAGAGTTGCTGAGCAAGTATACTTGAATAAAGTTCCGTCAAAAAAGTCAAAGACAAAGAAAAAAAATAAAAAGATATTCATTTTTAAAGAATCAAGTGATTTATCAAAAGTTTTACCAAATAAAAATTGGTTTAAAAAATTTGAAAAGTATTGGACCCCATCCGAAATTAAAAGTGACAAGGTATTAAACGATCTAATTGAAAAAAAAATAGGCAACTATCATAAAACAAGAGACTATCCATCAATAGAGGGAACTTCTAAGATTTCTCCTTACCTTAAACATGGACAAGTACATGTAGAAAAAATTTGGGAAACTTGTCAGAACATTAAAAATAAAAATACAGGTTTTAGAAAATTTGTTAATGAAATAGGATGGAGAGAATTTTCTCATAGCTTAATAAATTATTTTCCTCAAATGCTGAAAGGTAATTTGAGGAAAGAATTTGATACATTCCCCTGGGTTGAGAATAAAAAATATTTAGAAGCATGGAAGAGGGGCATAACTGGCTACTCCATTGTTGATGCAGGAATGAGAGAACTTTATGAAACTGGATGGATTCATAATAGGGTCCGAATGATAGTGGGATCATTCCTGGTAAAACATTTACGAATACATTGGAAAGAGGGAGAAAAATATTTTAGAAATACTTTGTTAGACTTCAATGTGGCTAACAATGTTGCTTCTTGGCAATGGGTTGCAGGTTGTGGAGCTGACGCAGCCCCATATTTTAGAATATTTAATCCAATATTGCAGGGAGAAAAGTTTGACAAGGACGGGAAATATGTCAAGCATTGGGTGCCAGAGTTAAAAAATGTTCCAACTAAATTTATTCATAGACCGTGGGAAATGGATGATGAAACACAAAAGTCCGTTAATATTAAAATAGGAAAAGACTATCCATTACCAATTGTTGATCACGCTAAAGCCAGAGAACAAGCACTCAAAGCTTTTGATAAAATTACAAAATAATTATTTTTTATTTTCTAAATAATAATCAAAACTACAAATTTGTGGTTTATTAGACACAATAATTAATAACCCACCAATAATTGCAAAGTTTTTTAATAGAGATGTTAGTTGCATGCCGTCAGATAATACGCCAGAAGTATGAAAAATTAACGTAACTGTTAAAACAAATAACGCCAACATAGATGACACTATCTTTGTTTTATAGCCAGCTATTAGAAAAAGAGGAACTATTAGTTCAAAAGCTATTGAAGGATAAAAAAGGAATTCAGGAACACCATGATCTGACATGTACATCATACCCATATCTGGATTAAATATTTTTTTAATAGCTTCAATAATAAAAAGAGCAGATATAAAAATTCTTCCAAAGACTTCAACAATATGCATTTATTTTTTTTCTATAACTTTTTTTAGTTCAGTGTACTCTTCGCAATTACAACTTTTAAGTATCGCTAATCTTTCTTTGGCTAAATCCATACGGCCGGTATTAACGTAAAGTTCACCCAAATATTCGTTAATACCATTATGTTCAGGTTTAATTTTTAGTCCTGCAAGATAAAATTTTTCAGCTTCTTTTAATTTACCAGTTTTTCTAAGTGTAAAACCCAAATAATTAAGAATGTCAGGGTTATTTCGATCTGCTTTGTATGCCTCTTGCAATTTCTCTAAAGCTTTCACATATAATTTTGCAGCTCTGTCAGTTTTATTTTTTTCTTCTAATTTTTTAGCTCTTTCCACAAATTTTTTTGCTTGTTTGTATTGATTTAGATAATTTTCAGAAGAACCGCTATCGCTGGATGCTCCATGGGATACTCCAACATATTGTGCAAAAATAAATACAGCAATTAATATAATTAAAATTTTTTTAAACATTGTTTCTTTAAGCAAACTTTTTTAATTGATCCAATGGTCTAAGAGTCACACCATTATTAATAAGTCCATTTCTTATCTCTTTTGCTGTTACTACGGCACTCTTTCCATCTCCATGTACGCAAATAGAGTCAATGTCGCATGGAATCTGTTTTCCTGAAAAGCAATTCAAAGCTTGATTTTTTACCATCCGAATAACATGTTTTTTTGCAATTTCAGGATTTGTTATCAAAGCATTTGATTTTGATCTAGATACTAAATTCCCGTCATCTTCATAATTTCTATCAGCAAATATTTCTGCCGCAACTTTCATTTTTAAATTTTTACCGGCTCTTTCCATTTCAGATCCTGTTGGCACTAAAAAAATTAAATCTTTATTTACTTGCAGAATTGATTTTGCAATTATATTAGCTAATTCAAAATTCTCGCATGCCATATTATTTAATGCCCCATGAGGTTTAACATGGGTTACTTTCATCAAGTTTCTCTCTGCAATTAAAGCTAAAATATTAAATTGATCAATAATTAGTTTTGTTATTTCTTTCGCTGTTAGTTTTAGCCTTTTTCTTCCAAAGTTTTCTGGATCATTAAAAGAGGGATGAGCACCAATGCTTACTCCATTTTTTTTTGAAATCTCAATAGTCTTCTGCATAGTGGGTTCGTCGCCCGCATGATAACCACAGGCTATATTTGCTGAGTTAACTATACCCAACAATAAAGGGTCATTTTCTGTAGAGCAGAACTTAGAAGTTTCTCCTAGATCGCAATTAATATTAATTTCCATATTTTAAACCATTATATAATATCTATTATAACAATTTATGTTAAAAAAAATAAGCAATATAGGGGACTGTGGTATCACATGTGATTTTGGTGAGGAAGTTAACAAAAAAACAAACAAAGAGGTGATCAAGCTTTTTAATTTTATAAAAGAGTCAGTAAATAGTAAAAAAATCAAAGGAATTTTAAATTATACTCCTTCTTATAATAAGCTAATAATTAATTTTGAATTAGGGCAAATAAAGTCTAAAGAAATTATAGAATTTATTAAAGGAAGCGATTTCTCCAAAACGATTCTGTCCGAAAAAAATAAAATAGTAGAAATACCAATATGTTACGACGAAGAATTTGCATTAGATATAAAAAGATTAGAAGAAAGAACAAAATTAAATTTTAAAGAAATAATAAAAGAGCATCTTAATACTAATTTTTTTGTCTATATGATCGGATTTGTTCCCGGGCAACCTTTTCTTGGAGATCTAAATAATAATCTACACCATGATAGATTAGATACACCTCGAGTGAAAATTAATAAAGGATCAGTCGGCATAGTTGAAAAATTTTGTACTATTTACACATTTGAAAGCCCGGGTGGATGGAATATTATCGGAAAAACTCCTCTTGATTTATTTAACATTAACAAAAAAAATACTAGCCTTTTAACACCTGGAGACACAGTTAGATTTAAATCTATTTCAAAAAAAAATTTATTATCTTTTAAAAATGAGTAACTATTTTAAAGTATTAAGGCCCGGTATAAATTCTACATTCCAAGATTTAGGAAGATTTGGCTTACAACATTTTGGAATTGTAGCAAGTGGGTGTATGGATCAATTATCATTTTATATTTCAAATAAATTAGTTGGCAATAAAGTTTCTGAGGGAGCTTTAGAATTTGCTTATCAAGGACCATTACTTGAGCATAAAGGTGAGCCCGCATTAGTTGCAGTTTCAGGAAAAGTAAATTTTAATATTATCAGTAAAAATGGTGAGACAAAGCAAGGCTCACCTAATACAAGCTTTGTTGTTTCAAATGGTGACAAAATTGATATTCTATCAACAATAAATTCTGTTTATGGTTATTTCTCAGTTTTTGGTGGTTTTAAATTAAAAGAAGTAAAAGGAAGCGTTTCAACTTTAGTAAAGGCAAAGATCGGGCCAAACAATGGTGATAAATTAAAGTCTGAAGATAAAATATTTTTTAATAAATCTAGTTCGTTAGATAAAACAAAAAAAATTAAATTTAATTTTGATGAAGATAATATTATTAGAGTAATGAAGGGATTACAGGTTAATTATTTTTCTAAAAAAAGCCAAGAAGTTTTTTTTTCAAAAGAATATCGAGTTACTAGATTATCCGACAGGATGGGAATGAGACTTCAGGGAGAAAAATTAGAAAACATAATTAATACAAATATTAAATCGGAAGGCATTACCAAAGGATCAATTCAAATACCAGGAGATGGACAGCCAATCATACTTTTATCAGACCACCCAACTATTGGAGGTTATCCTAAAATTGCGAATGTTATATCAGCTGATTACGATAAATTAGTTCAAAAAGTACCTGGCACATTAATTAAATTCAAATTGGTCGATCTGTCTGTTGCCGAAAGTGCCTTTGAAGAATATGTAAGAAAATTCTAAATGCATTTTATTTATAAAATTCCTGGACCAATATTAGTTCTACTAGGGGGTTTTTCATTAAGTTGGGGAGGATTAATTATAAGATCTTTTGAAGACGCAAGTATTTGGCAAATACTTTTCTACAGGTCTCTATTTTTTCTTTGGGCTTTAATTACATTTTTATTTTTAACGTATGGAAAAAAAACTATAAAAAAAATAAAAATTGCTGGAATACCAGGTTTAGTCGGAGGCATTTTTCTTTCTGGAAGCTATGTTGCTTATATGTATTCTATGACAGAAACAACTGTGGCTAATGTAGTTTTTATTATAAGTACTCAAACAATTTTTTTACCGATTCTCGCTTATTTTTATTTAAAAGAAAAAATTTCGCAAAGAGGTCTTGCGGCAATTGTTTTGGCAATGATAGGGGTGCTGTTAATGATAGGAGATTCAATTGGCACTGGATCTATTTATGGAAATGTAGCAGCTCTTGCTATACCAATAAACTTTTCAATCTTGATTTTGATAATAAGAAAATATCCAAAAGTTGACATGATACCAGCCATATTTTATGCAGGAGTTCTAAGTTGCTTATATGGTTTGATATTACTTGAATCTATAAATATTTCCGCAAAAGATATTTGGTTATCTTTTTTATTAGGTGTTCCACAATTAGCTTTTGGTTTTATTTTTATTACCATTGGATCAAGAACTACCCCAGCAGTGATGGTTGGTTTATTAATGTTAATGGAAACAATATTTGCTCCTATTTGGGTTTGGTTATTTTATAACGAAATACCACCTTCAAGTGTGTTGATTGGTGGATTAATAATAATTTCTGCAGTCGTAATGAAAACTTTAGATTATAAAAAAGTATAATTTATCTAAATTTTATGGTATAAATTAAAGAATAACGGGAGAGACTATTTAAATATAGCGCCGAAGGAGCAACCTCCCTGGAAACTCTCAGGCAAAAGGACCGTTATTGTAATAACTCTGGAAAGCAGGCTAAGGCCTCACCGAAGGAGTAAATCTCTCAGGTTCTTAGACAGATGGGGAATTAAAAGGGTTATTACAAAATGGAAAAAACGGCTTTATACAATTTTCACAAAAATCTAGGAGCAAAGTTTGTTCCTTTTGCTGGTTATGAAATGCCCATCCAATACAAGGAGGGAATAGTAAAAGAACATATTAGCACAAGGCAATCAGCAGGTTTTTTCGACGTCTCTCATATGGGGCAGTTATTTGTATCAGGAAATAATTCGTTAGAACAAAACCTAGAAAAAATTATTCCTCTAGATTTTAAAGAAATTAAAATGAATCAATCAAAATATTCTTTTTTGATTAATGAAAAAGGCGGAGTAATTGACGACATCATTATAACTAGGGTGGAAGGCGGCTTTAATATCATATTGAACGCAGCATGCAAAGATAACGATATTAAAGAAATTGCAAAATGCTTAAATTCAGAAAGCAAATACGAATTAAAAAAAAATCTTTCACTTATTGCTTTACAGGGACCTAAATCAGAAATTATTTTAGAGTCTATTGTTCAGGGGGTAAAACAACTTAAATTTATGAATGGTGATTTCTTTAAATTTCAAGCAAAGCAAATTTACATAACTCGTTCAGGTTACACAGGCGAAGATGGTTTTGAAATTTCGGTACAGGACAAAAATGTAGAAAATTTTACTAAACTTCTAACAACCAAAGGTGCTAAACCAATAGGACTTGGAGCAAGAGATACACTGAGATTAGAGGCTGGTTTATGTTTATACGGACACGAATTGAACCAAAATATTAGCCCTGTTCAAGCAAATTTAAAATGGGCTATTTCAAAAAGAAGAAGAAAAGAGGGAGGCTTTAACGGTTGGGAAAATATAAAAAATGATTTACAGAATGGTGTATCAAAAATTAGAGTTGGTATCAAACCATCTGGAAGGATCATCGCAAGAGAAGGTACAAAAATTTTTTCATCGTCTGGAGAAGAAATAGGCATTGTTACAAGCGGAACATTTGGCCCAAGCGTAAATGCTCCTGTCGCGATGGGATATATACAGAGTAAATTTTCTGAGATTAATAATAAAATTCTTTTAGAAGTAAGAGGAAAAAAACATGATGCAGTGATTTCTAAGTTGCCATTTTATAAAAAAAGTTATGTCAAATAGGAGGGAAAATGAGTGAAAAAAAATACTCAAAAAAACATGAGTGGATAGCTTTAGAGGGAGAGACAGCAACAGTAGGAATCAGCAAGCACGCTACTGAAATGCTTGGTGATATCGTTTTTGTTGAGCTCCCACAAAAAGGCAAGGGTTTAAACAAAGAGGATAAGGCAGCTGTAGTCGAGTCCACGAAAGCTGCTAGCGATGTTTACACACCTGTCTCAGGAGAAATATTAGAAACAAATCAACCAATTGTTGATGATCCATCTAATGTTAATAAAGATCCTGAAAATAATGGTTGGTTTTTCAAAATTAAAATAAAAGATAAATCTGAATTAGACTCTTTAATGAGTCAGACTGACTATGAAAAATTTGTAAAGGATAACCCAAACTAAAATGATAGACGATACTTCAAAAGAATTTATTAGTAGACATATTGGCCCGAACGCAAGTGAACAAAAAGAGATGCTAAAAGCAATATATTCGAAATCTATTAATGATTTAATTGAGAACACTGTACCAAAAAATATTTTAATTAAAAATAATCTTAAAATTGACGAGCCTATGTCTGAGAATGATGCTCTAAAAAAATTAAAACTTTTATCAAAAAATAATCAAGTCTTTAGAGATTTTATTGGTATGGGTTATTATAATACTGTTACCCCAAATGTGATTTTAAGAAATATTCTTGAGAACCCGGGTTGGTATACTTCTTATACTCCTTATCAACCAGAAGTAGCTCAAGGCAGATTAGAAATGCTTATTAATTTTCAACAAATGATAATGGATTTAACCGGTATGGATATTGCAAATGCCTCATTGTTGGACGAGGGAACAGCTGCCGCTGAAGCTGTTGGTTTATGTCAAAGAGTGGATAAAAATAATTCAAAAAAAATATTTGTATCAAACTCATGTAACCCACAAACAATAGATATAATCAAGACAAGAGTTGAACCTTTTAATATTGAATTAATAATTGGTAATGAAGAAAATGTTTTAAAAGATATTAAAGATAAAATTATTTGTGGTGTTTTAGCTTACCCTGGAACTTTAGGTGAAATAAAAGACCCAAGTGAATCTATAAGCTTAATTCATAAAAAAGAAGGTAAAGTAATTATGGTAAGTGATTTATTGGCCTTAGCAAGACTCAAAACTCCAGCAGAGCTCGGGGCAGATATTGCTGTTGGTAGTGCACAAAGATTTGGAATACCGATGGGGTATGGAGGTCCACACGCCGCATTCTTTGCGACCAAGGAAGAATTTAAAAGATCTATGCCAGGAAGAATTATTGGAGTATCTGTTGATAGACATGGAAAAAAAGCATTTAGACTATCTCTTCAGACAAGAGAACAGCACATAAGAAGGGATAAAGCCACAAGCAATATATGTACTGCTCAAGCACTTCTTGCAATTATCTCAGCTGCTTATGCAATTTATCATGGTCCTGAGGGAATTTTGAAAATAGCAAATAGGACATCTAAACTTGCAAAAATATTTGCTGATGGTTTGAAATCAGGTGGTTACGAACTACATTCAGAAAATTACTTTGATACAGTTACTATTAGAACTAATGAAAAAACGGATACTATAAACAACAAAGCTTTATCTGAGAAAATTAATTTAAGAGTTGTAGATAAAAATACCTTATCAGTAGCATTTGACGAAGTAAAAAGAGTTGATCATGTAAACACTTTGTTAAAAATATTTGGAGTTAAAAAAATGTTTAATAATACTGATACAGTTGAATTAACTAATTTACCAGATAATCTTTTAAGAACATCTGAATACCTTACTCATCCTATTTTTAACAAATATCATTCTGAAACTGAAATGCTACGTTATCTAAAAAAATTGGAAGACTGTGATATCGCTTTGAATAGATCTATGATTGCACTTGGCTCTTGTACTATGAAGTTAAATGCTACGGCTGAGCTTATTCCTGTAACCTGGAAGGAATTCTCGCAGCCACACCCATTTGTGCCCCAAGATCAAATGAAGGGGTATAAGGTTTTATTTAATGATTTAGTTAATGATTTAAAGGAAATCACAGGTTTTGATGCAGTTTCTCTTCAACCAAACTCTGGCGCTCAAGGCGAATATTCAGGATTAATGACAATACGTAAGTTTCATTTAAATAATAATCAAAAAAATAGAAACGTGTGTTTAATACCAGAGTCAGCACACGGCACAAATCCTGCAAGTGCACAAATGTGCGGAATGAAAGTAGTAGTTATTAATTGTGACGATGAAGGTAATGTTGATCTAAAAGATTTAAAAGAAAAAGTTAATAAGTATTCAGAAGATCTAGCTGCTTTAATGGTAACTTATCCATCAACACATGGAGTTTTTGAGGAAAAAATTAGTGAAATTTGTGACATTGTTCACAAAGCAGGTGGTCAAGTTTACATGGATGGTGCAAATCTTAACGCCTTAGTCGGAATTGCAAAACCTGGAAAATTTGGACCAGATGTTTGTCACATTAACTTGCATAAAACTTTTTGTATTCCTCACGGAGGAGGAGGCCCGGGCATGGGCCCAATCGCTTGTGCCAAACATTTAAAAGATTTTTTGCCAAATCACAACATTACTAAAACTACGAGATCTGAGAAAAGTTTAGGCTCTGTATCTGCTGCTCCTTGGGGGAGTGCAAGTATATTACCTATTTCATGGATGTATATTAAAATGATGGGGGCAGAAGGTTTAAGGAAAGCTTCAGAAGTAGCAATTTTAAATGCAAACTATATATCAAAAAAATTATCTAATCACTACAAAGTACTTTACAAAGGCAAAAATGGAAATGTAGCTCATGAATGTATAATCGATCTTAGACCAATAAAATCTAAATCAGGAATTTCTGAAGAAGATATCGCTAAAAGATTAATAGATTACGGATATCATGCGCCAACAATGTCATGGCCAGTTGCCGGAACATTAATGATTGAGCCTACAGAGAGTGAAAATTTAGCAGAGATAAATCGTTTTTGTAATGCATTGATATCTATTAAAAAAGAAATTGATAAAGTAGATAACGGTAGTTTTGATAAGAAAGACAATCCTTTAAAAAATGCTCCCCATACTCATATTGAATTAAGTGCAAATGAATGGAAACACTTATACAAAAGAGAAGAAGCTGCATTTCCTAATGAGTATATAAAAGACAATAAGTATTGGCCCCCTGTTGCAAGAGTAGATAACGTTTATGGAGATAGAAATTTAGTTTGTTCTTGCCCAAGTCTTGATGAATATAAAGATGAGGCTGCTTAAAAATAAATGAAAATTGCAGTTATTGGATCAGGAATTTCAGGACTATCCTCTGCATATTATTTATCAAAAAATTATAAAGTAGATCTTTTCGAAAAAGATGATCATTTTGGAGGGCACTCATATACATTTGACATAAAAGAAAAAAATAAAAAAATCCCCGTAGATTTAGGCTTTATTGTTTTTAATAAACTTACATATCCGAATCTAATAAAATTTTTTGAAGAATTAAAGGTTCCATATGAAAAAAGCGATATGTCATTTTCAGTATCAGTAAAAGACTCCAATATAGAATACGGAGGTACAGGTTTTAACTCATTATTTGCAAGAAAAAACAATCTTTTTAATTTTAATTTTATTAAAATGATTTATGAAATTATATCTTTCTATAAATCTGCTCCAGTTTTATTAAAAAAAGATTTGAAAAATCTAACCCTAGGTAATTATTTGGACAACTCAAAGATTTCAAAATATTTTGTTAATTATCATATAATACCTATGGTAGCCGCAATCTGGTCTATGCCTTTCTCAAAAGCTAGAGATATACCATTAGAATTATTTCTAAATTTTTTTAACAATCATGGACTTTTCAAACTCAAAAATAGACCTCAGTGGTACACAGTAACAAATAGAAGTAGAAACTATGTTTCAAAAGTTTTAGAGAAAATAAATGGAGAATATTTTAAAAACTACGAAATTAAAAAAATCATTAGAAGCGATGATAATGTAAGAATTTTCATGAATACAATGGGTGAATTTAGGGATTACGATCATGTGGTGTTATCATGCCACGCTGATCAAAGTTTAAAACTCATTGACAATCCATCTAAAGATGAAAAAGAAATTCTCAATAAATTTACATATATATCAAACGAAGCTTACTTACATACTGATGTAGATTTAATGCCAAATAAAAAGAATGCATGGTCGAGTTGGAATTCAATATCAAAAAAAGATTTATCAAAAACCTGTGTAACATATTGGCTTAATAGACTTCAAAATTTAGAAACAAATAAAAATTATTTCCTTACTTTAAATCCTATTACAAAAATCAAAAACAATAAAATTATAAAAAAAATAAACTTTACTCATCCGCACCTAAATAATAAAAGTTTTGATGTTCAATATCGGTTAAAAGACTTGCAAGGAAAAAAAAGACTTTGGTTTTCAGGAAGTTATTTTGGTTATGGTTTTCACGAGGACGGATTAAAGTCCTCACTGGAAATGTTTAAACAATTCGAGGAGAATAATGGAGACATGTATATACAAAGGTATAGTAACGCATCGAAGATTTAAACCGAAAAGGCATTTTTTTTCATATAAAACCTTTTCTATTTTTTTTGATTTAGATGAATTAAGAGAATTACAAAAAAAAATATCAATTTTTTCTTTTAATAAATTTAATATATTTAGTTTTTACAACAAAGATCATGGTAATAGAGATGGTAGCAATCTTAAGGATTGGGTTATAAAAAATTTAAAAAAATATAATATTAATTTTAAAGTTTCAAAAATTAAACTTTTATGTTTTCCTAGAATTTTTGGTTATGTTTTTAATCCATTAAGTATTTTCTATTGTTACAATGAAAATAATGAACTAAAAGCAATACTTTACGAAGTAAAAAATACATTTAATGAACAACATACTTACATTTTCCCTGTAAAAGAAAATAATAAAATTATTACCCAATCGTGTAATAAGAAATTTTATGTATCGCCATTTATAGAAATGGAAACAGCTTATAATTTTAGATTAGCGGAACCAAAAGATACTTTAAGTATTTTTATTAAGCAGACAGATAATAACGGGATGCTGCTTTCAGCATGTCAGATAGGAAAAAAAGAGCAAATATCCACAAAAAAATTGGTTCAAAATTTCTTTAAACACCCAATGATGACCATAAAAATTATAATGGCGATACATTTTGAAGCATTAATGTTGTGGAAGAAAGGGATTAAACTAGTTAAGAAAAATTCAAAAACCAAAAATGATCTATCTATTGAAAAATGAATTTTAATCCTTATAAAATTTCTGAAAATTTTGTTCTAAAAAAGTTAGTCTCAATTAAAAATGGAACGCTTACCTTAGAAAACTATGATGGGAAAATATATCAATTTGGAAATACAGAAAGTGTTTTAAACGCAAAAATTAAAATTCATAATCCAAAGTTTTATTTTAACATTATACGTGGAGGTAGTACTGCATTGGGTGAAAGTTATATTAGAAATGAATTTGAGACTTCAAATTTACCATCTTTAATAGAACTAACTGCAAAAAATATAAATATAACTCATGAATTTTCAGGAATATTAAACATCTCGAGTATAAGCAGCATTTTTAAAAAGTTTTTTTTATCAAATACAAAGAAAAAAAGTGTTGAAGACATCTCAAAGCATTATGACTTAGGCAATGAATTTTTCTCCACTTGGTTAGACAAAACTTTAACTTATTCCTGTGGAATTTTTGAAAAACCTGGTCAGGAGTTAGAAGAAGCGCAAATCAATAAATACAACAAGCTCATAAATTTAATACAACCAAAGCCAGGTGATAAAATTCTAGAAATAGGATGTGGATGGGGAGGCTTTGCAGAACATCTTGCAAAAAATTATGACATTAGACTTGATTGTATAACGATTTCACAAAAACAATTAGAATTTACTAAAAAAAGAATAAATCGTCTGGGTTTACAAAATAAAGTTAAAGTGAAATTTTTAGATTATAGAGATCTCAAAGATAAGTATGACGCAATTGCTTCTATAGAGATGATAGAGGCAGTAGGAGAGAAAAATCTAAACAAATACTTTAAAACAATAAAAAATAATTTAAAACCTAATGGTGTAGGGGCCATCCAAGCTATTATTATAAAAGACGAACTTTACGGCAGGTACAAAAAGAATCAGGATTTCATTCAAGAATATATTTTTCCAGGCGGTTTTTTACCTTCATTAAATTCAATAAAGGACTACACCAAAAAAACAGGTTTAACATTGAAAAGTTATAATTCCTACGGAACACATTATTCACACACACTAAGCAGATGGAGAGAAAATTTTATAAATTCATGGTATTATATTTCTAAACAAGGTTTTGACAACTCATTTAAAAAAATTTGGGATTTCTATTTCTCTTATTGTGAAGCGGGATTTAGATCTAAGAATATTGATTTAATACAATTTTCAGTTAGGAATAAATAAAATATGAGATATATTTTAACTTTATTTTTAACGTTTTTTTTAACTAATTGTGTAGCAGGAATGAAACCAGAAGATTTTAAATATCAAAAACCTAGACTTATAATTGAGGAATTCCTTAGCGGAAATGTAAAAGCATATGGAGTTCTTCAAAACAGGGGAGGAAAAGTTACTAGACAATTTTCTGCAGATTTAAATGGCAAATGGGATGGAAAGCAGTTGATACTAGATGAAAAGTTTAATTGGTCTGATGGTGAGGTTCAAACTAGACAATGGAAAATCATAAAAAAAGATGAAAATAATTACGAGGGTACGGCCTCGGATGTTGTCGGTACAGCAAAAGGATTTTCTTTCGGTTCAGCATTCAAGTTAGAATATGTTTTGCTTGTACCTGTAAAAGGAAAAGAAATCAAAATAACTTTTGATGACTGGATTTTTAAACAAAGTGATACCGTAGCAATCAATAGAGCAAAAATGACTAAGTTCGGTTTTAGGGTTGCTGAACTAACTGTTGTTTTTATAAAAAATTGATTTAACGATTTACAAATTTACTAATTAAAAAATTATAAATTTTATTTGGTAAAATCTGAAAGATTTTATAAATAAAAGCTATTTGAGGAGGAAATATAATTTCAAAAGCTTTTTTATTTATCAACCCATCATATATTTTTTCAGCTGCATATTTTGTATCTTTTAAAAATGGCATTTTGAAGTCGTTTTTGTCAGTTAAAGCTGTCTTGATAAATCCAGGAGAAATCAAACTTACTCTAACATTAAATTTTTTAAAATCAAAATATATTCCCTGGGTAAAATTATTTAAAGATGCTTTTGACGCTGTATATCCAGATGACTTAGGCAAACCTCTGTAACCAACAGGTGATGAAACAATTGAAATATGACCGTTTTTTTTGTTTTGGAAATATTCCTGAACTGTTTTTACACAGCCTACTACTCCTAAAAAATTAACCTCCATTACTTTTTTGACATTATCTACATCTAATCCTTTTTCTGATTTTCTCTCATATGTACCTGAACTAAAAATACACAAATCTAAATCTCCAAAATCTTTAAGAATTTTATTAAAAGTTTCTTCAGTTTTGTTTTGGTCGGTAACATCCATTGGGTAAGCAAAAATATTTTCATTTTTTGCCATTTCATTTAAGAGCTCTTCTCTTCTAGCAGAAATTGCAACTTTCCAGTTTTCTTTAGCAAATTTTTCAGCCACAGCTTTGCCAATTCCGCTACTAGCTCCTGTAACCCAAACTTTTTTCTGGTTTTCACTCATAATAAATTATATCTCATACTTATGTTTAATAATAAATATGTATCTTTTATATTAATAGTTTTAATTACATTTTCAGCATCTGCAATAGGCGGTGTTGTAACATCAGCTTTCAAAGAACCTTGGTATTCCCAAATAATTCAACCATCTATAAGTCCTCCTTCTTGGGTTTTTGGTCCAGTTTGGACAACACTGTATTTCTTGATGTCCATAGCAATTTGGTTGCACTGGATTTCTATAAAACAAAAAAAAGTGCTCGTAATTTATTTCGTTCATATTTTATGTAACGGTATGTGGAGCATAATTTTTTTTGGATTTCATCAAATTTTCTTGGCGTTATTAAATCTTATAATAATCTTAATTTTTATTATTTGGCTTATGAGTATTTATTACAAAACTCACAAATTAAGCTTTTTACTAATGACACCTTATTTGTTATGGTCTAGTTATGCATTAATACTTAATGGGAGTATTCTTTATTTAAATTAATTATGGATGATATTGTTATTATTGGCGGAGGCATTATTGGTACTGCATCAGCATATTTCTTATCTAAAGAGGGTAGAAAAGTTAAAGTAATTGAACAGGATCCAACATATAAAAAAGCTTCTTTCCCCTTATCATTAGGCGGTTTTAGAAGGCAATTTTTTCAAAAAGAAAATATTTTATTAGGAAAATTTGCAAGAGAATTTATTTTTCAAGTTCCAGAATTATTGAAAACCGAGAAAAATCCCAATCCCACAACAAGCGTAGTTCCTAATGGTTACCTTTTCCTTTTTGGACCAGACCATGCCCCCGAACAGTATGAAGCACTTAAAAATCATAAAGAGTGTCAGGCAGGAACGAAAAATATTAAAGGAAAAGAATTGAAAAATAAATTTCCTTATGTAAACGATGAGGGTATCGAAACCGCAACCTATACTGATGACAAGAAAGAAGGATGGATTGACCCATATCTGTTTCATTCTGCGCTAAAAAACAAAGCTTTGGAGCTAGGCGCTGAGTTTACCAAAGGGGAGATAAAGGATATTTCTGAGGTTAATTCAAACATTATAATTTGTGCGGTAGGTTACAACACAAATAACTTATTGAAAGATGTTCCAGTTGTCCCACAGAAGCACACTGTTTTTAGAGTAAGTTGTCCAAAACATATACCGGAGATGCCACTAACATCAGATTTTACAACTGGTGTTTATTGGAGGCCAGAGGGCAAAGAATATTTGGCAGGTTCACCCGTATCAAAATTTAACGCCAAAGATTTAGAGCCAGACTGGGATCATTTTGAAGAATTAGTATGGCCAGCTTTAGCAAAAAGAATTCCAATTTTTGAAAAACTTAAACTAACTGGTGGTTGGGCAGGTTTTTATGACTGTAATAAATTAGATAATAACGCTGTTGTTGGAAAACACCCAAAATATAAAAACTTGTATTTAGCTTCTGGTTTTACAGGTAGAGGATTAATGCAAGCACCAGGTATAGGAAGAGCATTAACGGAACTTATTAATACGGGATCCTACCAATCTATTGATCTTTCTGCACTTGCAGTAGATAGAGTTCTAGAAAACAGAAAAACACCAGAACCTTACGTACTTTAATGAAATCTAATTTTTTAAATAGAATATATAGAGCGATAAAAATAGATCCAGAATTGTATGAAGAAGTCGAACATGATAAATCAGCAACTATTCAAGCTGCTTTAGTTGTTGTACTTTCAAGTTTAGCCGCAGGTGTGGGAGCCATACATTTAGGAGCATCAAATTTTCTATTTGGACCATTTATATCTTTAGCTAGTTGGTATTTTTGGGCTTTTTTAATTTATATAGTTGGAACAAAAATGTTTCCAGACAAGCAAACTAAAAGTAATCATGGAGAATTATTAAGAACAATAGGTTTTTCAAGTGCTCCTGGCTTAATAAGAGTTTTTGGTTTTACACCTGAGTTAATGACAGTAACCTTTGTCGGATCATCTTTTTGGATGCTTGCATGTATGGTCGTTGGTGTAAGACAGGCGCTAGATTATAAGAGTTTATGGAAAGCATTGGGAGTTGTGGTAACCTGCTGGTTTATTCAGGCTTTTCTTTTATTTTTAATTCTTATAATTTTTAGATAGGAAAAATTAGCTTAGATAATTTACAACTATTGCAAATTTTGTAACCATGCATTATTAAATTTTGCGATACACTCTCTTCTATTTTTTCACATTCTTCACAAACCTCATCAAATTTTTTTTCTTTATTCATATTAAATTTTTGTTGGATTCGGTTTTCCTTTATAAATTATATTAGGATCAAATTTCTTTTTTTTGTCTTTAAATTCCATTTCAACCTGTTCTGTATTTTTAATCTTTCCTAGGCTCACAGATCTGTAAAAACACGATCTATACCCCACGTGACAGCTTGCTCCATCACCAATATCTACACTCATCCATATTGAGTCCTGGTCATCATCAATTCTAATTTCAATAACTTTTTGAACAAAACCACTTGTAGAACCTTTGTGCCAAATTTCTTTTCTCGACCTACTCCAATAATATGCTTCCTTAGTTTCGATTGTTTTTTTTAAAGACTCAGCATTCATATGACCATGCATTAAAACCTCTTTGGTTTTAAAATCAGTTGTTATAACTGGAATAAGGCCATCCTTATCAAATTTAGGTGACAATATTTTGCCCTCCTCTATGGCAGCGACATTTTCTCTCTTTTTAAACATTTGTTTAAACTAATAAAAAAGTAGTAGAATAGCAATTTGCAATAACAATAATTATTGTATATGTAAGCACGAGCTATGAAAATTGTTAAAAATTTAGATAAAGTTGATAAAAATATATCAAAAGTAACAGATAAAGAAGCCGAAGAAGCTATCAAAACAATAATAGAGTGGATTGGTGAGGATCCTAAAAGAGAAGGTTTGATCGAAACTCCGCGAAGAGTAATCAAAGCTTTTAAGGAATACTTTAAAGGATACACACAAAATCCATCAATCGAATTAAAAAAAACTTTTGGAGATGTCGAAGGTTACGACGACATGGTTTTGCAAAAAAATATTTCTGTATCAAGTCATTGTGAACATCACATGGCCCCAATCATTGGAGTTGCCCACGTAGCATATTTGCCAAAAAAAAGAATTGTTGGATTAAGCAAACTCGCAAGAACTGTAGAGATTTTTTCGAAAAGATTACAAACACAAGAAAGATTAACAATGCAAATTGCAAACGCTCTTACAGATGGTTTAGAAGCATATGGAGTTGCAGTAACTATCGACTCCACACATCAGTGCATGACCATGAGAGGAATAAAAAAAGAAAAAGCTACAACAATAACAAACTATTTTACAGGTAAATTTAAAGAAGACTTGAGTTTCCAAAATAGATTTTTGAGATATATTTCTGACAAAAATTAGTCTTCGTTTCTCCAATCATCCAAATAAAATTTGTAACACGCGTAAGTTACAGCTACAATTCCATAACAAAAAGCTAAAAGCAAACCATCTTTTTTTCCAAGAAAATACCAGCCAATTTGGAAAACAAAAATGGGAGATACAAGTATAATTAAGATTATGCTTAATCTTACATAGTATGGAAACTTTTCTTTCATTAACAACTATACGATTATAAAAAAAATATTTGTCATATTAATTTGTCACATGTAAGATAAGAGATGTCTAAAAAATTCAAAGCAATTCTAATTGATAATCAAAATGACAAGTTTTCACGTGAGGTTAAAGAAATTGATATCGACTCTTTAAAAGATGGAAATGTTTTAATTAAAGTAGATTACTCGAGCCTAAACTATAAAGATGCAATGATTTTAAAAGACGGTGGCAGGATAGTAAGAAAATTTCCATTTATACCAGGTATTGATTTTTCAGGAGTTGTCCAAGAAAGTGCTGATGAAAAATTTAAAAAAGGTGAAAATGTAATATTAACCGGTTTTAGAGTAGGAGAAAGTTATTTTGGTGGCTTTTCACAATATGCAAAAGTTGATTCAAATTTTTTGGTCAAAATGCCAAAAGATTTGGATAGTAAAAAATCTATGATGTTAGGAACGGCAGGTTTTACAGCTTTACTATGTTCTTTTGCAGTAAAAGCCAAAGAAGAATTATTACTCGGAACCAAAGTCAAAGATGTATTGGTTACTGGCGCAACAGGTGGTGTAGGAAGTGTTGCGATAATGATTTTGTCAAAAATGGGCTACGATGTCCATGCTGTTACTGGAAAAAAAGATAAAGAAGAATATTTAAAAAATTTAGGAGCAAAAAATATTATTGATAGAAAAGAATTTGAAGGTGAAAGCAAATTATTAGAAAAAGGTATTTGGGACGGCGTTGTTGATACAGTGGGTGGATCAGCTCTTACAAAAATATTTGCACAAACAAAACCCGGCGGAATAGTTGCTGCTTGTGGAAACGCAGGTGGAGTAAAAATAAATACTACGGTTATGCCCTTTATTATAAGAGGAGTTAAGCTTTGGGGAATAGACTCTTCTGGGTCCTCTTTAAAAAGACGTGAATTTGTCTGGAATGAAGCTGCCAAATTAATAGATTTTTCAAAAGTTCAAGGATTTACCAAAGAACTATCATTTGACGAACTTTTAGAAACATATCCAAAATTATTAAAGGGTGAGTTTTCTGGAAGAGCTATAGTTAATACAAATAAATAAAAAATCTATGGATTGGGATAAGTTGAAAATTTTTCATACTGTTGCTGAAGCAGGCAGTTTCACAAAGGCATCAACAATTTTAAATTTAAGCCAATCAGCAATAAGTCGTCAAATACAAACTTTAGAAAATGAGATGAAAATTCATTTATTTGAGAGACATGCTCGGGGATTAGTTCTTACAGATAATGGTGAATATTTGTTCAAAACAGCTCATGAGGTAATATCAAAATTAAAAGACGTCGAAGCCACATTGGGCGACGAAAAAGACAAGCTTAATGGTAAGCTTACTGTGACAACAGTAGTAAGTTTTGGAACTACATGGTTAACGCCAAGGATAAAGGAATTCATGACTTTGCACCCAAGTATAGAAGTAGAATTAATTTTTGACGACAAAGAATTAGATTTAAGCACTCGCCAGGCTGATATTGGAATTTTTATGAGAAGACCAAAACAACTTAATTATATTCAAAAAAAATTAATTGATCTCCATTACCATGTTTATGCGTCTACAAAATATTTAGAAAAATATGGTCACCCAAAAAATTTAAAAGATTTGGATAAACACAAATTTATTACTTATGGAAGAGGGGCCCCATCTCCAGTTTTTAATCCAGACTGGGCTCTAAAACTAGGTTCAAAGGATAATAAAAAAAGAAAACCAGTAATGAAAGTTAATAGCGTTTATGGCTTGTTGTTAGCCGTTCAAAGCGGAGTAGGTTTAGCAGCCTTACCCGACTATATTACAGTCAATGTACCAAATATTGTAAAAGTGCTTCCAGATATCGAAGGACCTTTGACCGAAACTCATTTTGTATATCCACAATCATTAAAAAATGTTGCAAAAGTTAAGGCCTTTAGAAATTTTCTTTTTAGCAAAATTAGTGAATGGAAATTCTAATTAATAGGTCTCAGCTTTTATTTTAAGTTTTGCACCCTCATCGATTGAAAGATTTTTTTGACTTAAAACGCCCTCAACCTCAGCTGTAGATTTAATACTTATTTTATCAGAATTAATATTTCCTTTAGAATAGCCACCTAGCGTAGCTTCAGATGCAGTTATATTGCCATTTAATTTACTTCCTGGATGAGTTACTAATTTCTCCGAAGTTACATCACCGTCAATTTTAGAGTCAGTTATTAATTTTTCTTTCTCTATAACGTTGCCCTTTATAGTGACATCTGATAATAGCACTGATATTTTCTCGCTCATTGCGATAATTGTACAATTATAAGTTGAGAAAATCAAATATTTAAAATTTAGCGAAAAAGCATTAATTAAGCTTAATTAGCAATATTAAAAAAAAAATTTGAGATATATGATACCTTTAAAAGACGACAATCCAACCAACTCAAGGCCGATAGTCAGTTACGGTATAATTTTTTTCTGTGTAATAATATTTTTATCTCAAACGGGTCTTAATCAGATAGAGTTAAGAGAATTTACCTACTCATACGGATTGATTCCCTCAGTTTTAATGGGAATAGATCAGCTTCCGGACAATCTAAATAAAATTTCTCCAGTCGGAACAATTTTTACATCAATGTTTATGCATGGTGGTTGGATGCACCTAATTGGCAATATGCTATATTTGTGGATTTTTGCAGATAATATTGAAGACGATCTTGGAACATTAAATTTCGTTATTTTTTATTTTGCCTCAGGTGTTGGGGCAGCCATGTCACAGGTTTTTGTTGATATAAATTCGCAAATTCCCATGATTGGAGCAAGTGGAGCTATAGGCGGAGTATTAGGAGCGTATTTAATAAATTATCCAAATGCAAAAGTTTTAGTTTTAATTCCGTTTGGATTTTTTAGCCAATTAATTAAAATAAGAGCTTTATATGTATTAATATTTTGGTTTGTTTTGCAATTTATCAACTCTTTTTTTTCTTCGCCATCAGGCGGAGGAGTCGCTTATGCAGCTCACATAGGAGGTTTCATTTCTGGTGTTATTTTGATATTATTTTTTAATAAAAAAAGTCAAAGTAAAGCTATAAGGTCTAAAAAAGGAAAAACAAAAAAAGGTCCATGGGAGCAATAAATTATATAATTCCTTTTATCATTTTGATAACAATCGTTGTATTTATTCATGAATACGGTCACTATTATTTTGCAAGAAAATACAAAGTTGGAGTTACTGATTTTTCTATCGGATTTGGTAAAGAAATTTTTGGTTTTAATGATAAAAATGGAACAAGATGGAAATTTTGTCTTATACCTTTAGGAGGGTATGTTAAATTTTTTGGAGACAGAAATGTTTTTAGTCAATCAGAACAGCAGGAAATTTTAAAAAAATACAACAAAGACGACCGAGAAAAATTATTTATAACAAAACCCTTATATCAAAGAAGCATAATAGTGGCCGGAGGACCTTTTGCAAATTTTCTCTTAGCTATAATTATATTTTCTTGTATATATATGTTTGTTGGAAAAGATTTTACCCCAGCAAAAATAGAAGAAGTTTCTGTAGATAGTCCTGCGGAAATAGCCGGGTTAAAGAAAAACGATATTATTACATCGATTGATGGGAATAAAATTGAGAGTATTCTTGAAGTTCCAATGTATATAAATACCGGCACTTCTGAAATAACTAGCATAAGAGTTTTAAGAGACCAAAAAGAACTTGATCTAATAGCCAAACCTAACATTGTTGAGGGTAAAGATGCCTTTGGTAACCAAATAAAGAAAAGAATAATTGGTATAAAAATAGCCCCACTTGACGATGAATTTAATAAACAAAAACTTGGACCAACAAAAGCCATTTATTACTCTTTTAAAGAAATATGGTTTGTAACAAAAACAACCATAAAATTTATTGGCTCTCTTTTTCAAGGAAAAGGAGACACCTCTCAACTTGGAGGGCCGATTAAAATTGCTAAAATTTCTGGCCAAGTTATTGAATTTGGTTTTTTAGCATTCTTGAGCACAATCGCCTATATATCTATAAGTTTGGGATTAATTAATCTTTTTCCAATTCCCTTATTAGACGGCGGTCATCTTATGTTTTATTTATTTGAAAAAATTTTAGGGAGGCCGCTCAAACAAAGCACTCAAGAAGGTTTTTTTCGAATCGGTCTTTTTTTGTTACTTTCATTGATGATTTTTACAACTTTTAACGATTTAAAAGATTGGGGAGTTTTTTAAAGCTCTCTTGAAACCTTAAAAACATCAATAAAATCAACACTTTTTTAATATGTACTATATATTGTGTTAGTATTTTTAAAATGTACTAAATTATCGTTGATTTTATTGCTTTTTTGTAGAGATTTAAAAAACAACAAAAAAGGGGCAAAAATGAACAAAAAACAGCTAGTTAATAAGATCGCCGCAAGCATGAATCAGAGTAAAGCTGATGCTGAGCGAACTTTTGATACTATCACCAACATCATCTTAGATTGTCTTAAAAATGACGAAGCCGTGAAAATCGCAGGTTTTGGTACTTATAAGGTTGCTAAGAGAAAGGCAAGAGTAGGCCGAAACCCAAGAACTGGTGAACAAATTCAAATAGCCGCTTCTCAGAAGGTAAAATTCTTACCTGCAAAAGGCTTAAAGGACATGTTCAACAAATAATCGAATTAAACAACCCTTAAAAACTAAGAATTTTAAGGGTTGTTCCAAGGCCAAACTGACACACCTCAAAAAAACTCATAACTAACCTTCACATAAAGCACTTCTTAAAAATTACCGTTGAACTAAGGTTAGAGACTTGGAGGTATAATGAAAAAATACATAGGTTATTTTTTTGCAGGTACAGCACTTTATTTCAGCTTTGCTGGTTTAGGGTACGCAAATACGACTGTATCAGCAGAAGTACAATACATATTTAATACAATATTATTTTTAATGTCAGGTTTTCTGGTCATGTGGATGGCAGCAGGTTTTGCCATGCTTGAATCAGGGTTGGTTACATCTAAAAGTGTATCAGCAATCTGTGCAAAAAATATAGGTTTATATTCAATTGCAGGAGTAATGTTCTGGTTAGTTGGATACAATTTAGCATACGGTATACCCGAAGGTGGATGGATAGGTTCATTCTCTTCTTGGAGTGACGCATCATCATTGGAAACAGGTTATTCTGATGGATCAGATTGGTTTTTCCAAATGGTATTCTGTGCAACAACAATGTCAATCGTATCAGGAACATTGGCTGAAAGAATTAAAATTTGGCCATTCTTCTTATTTGCAGCTATTTTAACTGGATTTATTTATCCAATTGAAATGGGATGGCAGTGGGGCGGTGGTTGGTTATCAGCTGCTGGTTTTTCTGATTTTGCAGGTTCAACATTAGTACATGCTGCTGGAGGAGCTGCTGCTCTTGCCGGTGCAATAGTACTAGGTGCTAGAACTGGAAGATTTACTTCAGGAGGTAGCCCTAAAGCTATGGCACCTTATGCAGCTTCATCAATTCCATTAGCAACACTTGGAGTATTTATACTTTGGTTAGGTTGGTTTGGATTTAACGGTGGTTCTCAATTAGCTGCTGGTACTCTTGAAGATGTAAGCGCTGTTGCAACAATTTACATAAATACTAATTTAGCTGCTGGTGGTGGTGTTTTAGCTGCCGCTGCTGTATCAAGACTTGCGGGTGGTAAAACAGACGTAGTCATGATGCTTAACGGAGCGATCGCAGGTCTAGTTGGTATTACAGCCGAACCTTTGGCGCCAAGCCCACTTGCTGCAATTTTTATTGGAGCAATAGCTGGTGTATTAATGTACTACTCAACAAAACTACTATACAAAATGAAAATAGATGATGTTGTTGGTGCTATTCCTGCACACTTAGTTGCTGGAGTATGGGGTACATTAGCGGTTCCATTTACTAATACCGAAGTAAGTTTTGGTTCACAATTCTTAGGAACGATTTCGGTAGTAATATTCGTTTTCGTAGTGTCATACATTGTATGGTCAATCATGAAAATGACTATTGGAATTAGAATCAGTAAAGAAGCTGAAAGGCTTGGAACTGATAAGTCCGAAGTAGGTGTAGTTGCTTACGGAATAAGAGACTAATTAAAAAATTAAAAGTTACCTTCCCTTAAGTTTGGTAATATCAAGGCCCGAGAAATCGGGCCTTTTTATTTTTGTGATTTTAGAAAATCTAAAACTTCTTGAGCATGACCTTTAACCCTTACATTTGACCATACTTTTAAAATTTTACCTTTGTTTAACACAAATGTAGATCTTACAGTTCCCATAAATTTTTTGCCCAAGAAAGACTTCATTCCCCAAACTCCATATTTTTTTTGAACCAGTATTTTTTCATCAGACAAAAGATGGAAAGGGACTTTAAATCTTTTTTTAAAACCCAGGTGACTTTCGATACTATCCTTGGAAATACCAACAACTTCATATTTTAAACTTTTGAACTTTTTATAAAGTTTTGAAAAATCTATAGTTTCCAGAGTACATCCAGGGGTATTATCTCTAGGGTAGAAGTAAATCACAAGACCACCTTTCAGTTTTGATAATTCAAAGTTATTAGAATTTGTTGATTTAAGTTTGAAATTTGGAGCATTTTTATTTAATTTAATTTTCATTTTCATCCCACAACCTTTTCCAATCCACATTTGGTGACAAACCATAAATGGAATTTATATTTGTAAAGTGTACAGCCAGCGATGGTATTGGGGAGATACATAATTCTTTTTTATAGATATTATGAAGTGGTTTCTCAAAAGGATAGTGTTCAAATTTACACATGCTAATAAATTTTTCCCAATGTTTTTCTATTATTTTTTTGCTTGTTAAAAATGTACACAACGTTTGATCGATCTGTCTCCAATGACTATTTTCACCTAAGAAAATTTTAGTTTCATCGGTCTGGGCATATAAATATGGATAATCTGTAGGACAAACTATACAATCCTGATTTATCAATGACGCTATCCTTTCAAATGTAAAAAGCATTTCCGAAATACTGTTTTTTTCATGAATATAGTCATCTTCTACAAAATAGATTAAATCCTCACTTCTTTCTTTTGAAAACACAAGAGATTGGTGAATATTCGACATATTAGATTTTTGGTTTTGCGTTACCACTTTATTTTCTTCGTTTAATTTTCTTATTTGTTTGGAAAACCTTTCTAGCTGAAGGTTTGTAATTTCATGATCAATATTTGATTTTTTTAAAATATTTTCTATTTTGCTCATCTGACTCTCATTAGAATTATGATCAATTATAAAAATCTTAAATCTTGTATTTTTAAATACATTTTTTGCATAATTTACACTTTTAATTAAAGAGATTAGAGTTCTTTTTGTGTATTCCTCTTTATCCATTTCAAAAATTCTTTTTTTAGATTGAGTAAGCATATTAACGGACATGCAAGTTCTTAAGATAATGTCTAGGGATTTCACTCTTCTCGTTATACTTACTTTTCCGAGAGGCAGAACCATAGATCTTTCACCAGGAATACTTATACTTTGGTTTAGATTTTTATTAGTGGCAGGTAGATTAAAATTAGCTTGATCAATAATTTCAAAACCAAATACCCTACATAATTTAATGAAAATTTTTGTAAAAAAACTCTTTTTATTTGGTTTAATTTCTCTCATTTTATTTATAAAAAAATAAATTATTTTCTTATTTCATCGATTGCATACACTAGTCTATCTTGCCCCCAAAAAATTTTTTTATTTACTAAAAATGTTGGGGCTCCAAAGATTCCTTTTTTTAAAGCATCTGAAGTAAGTTTTTTAAGTTTATCTTTAATTTTTTGATCAGTTGCTTTAGTCATAAATATTTCAGGATTTAAATCCATATTTTTGTGAACTTTATTTATCACAACCGGATCATTCATATTAAGACCATCTCTCCAAATGGCATTAAAAATTTTTTCAACATAAATTTTTTGAAAATTATCTTTTTCGGCAACAAGAACGCCTCTCATAAAATTTACAGTTTTAATTGGAAAATATGAATTAAAAATAAATTTAATATTCTTTTTTTCAGAAATTAACTTTGTATCATCGATCATATATTTTGATTTCATTGGTATAAATGCAGCAGCTGTTACACCTGCTGAATTATGTAATCCACCTAAAAAAATAGGCATAAACTTAATTTTAAAAGTATTTTTTTTTTCTAACTGTTTAATTTCTTTATATCCAATGTATGAATATGGACTACTAAAGTCGAAGTAAAACTCAATAGATTTAGTCATAATAATTAATTTTTTTTGAATAAAAAATTCTTATTATCCAATAAAATACCAAACCTATTGGCCCAGTAAAATAGGTAAGTAGCAATGATATTACTACCAAAAACTTGGAAATTAAAAATATTCTAGAGTCACTCGCTATCCAATTTCCAACAAATAGACTTATTGATAAAAAATGAAGCCAGAATATTAAAAGAAAAGCTTCATTTGAAAACAGCGCGTATAGTTCATCTAAGCCAATATAAAGATTAAAAACTTCAAAAATGTTTTCACTAATATAAATTTGATAAGCTACTAAAATGTAAGCTGTGGATAATAACAATGGAATTATTACAGATTTAACAAAAAATTTTGTAATTACATGGTTAGGAATAAAAATAAGTAATAGCCAACAAGGCAATACACCAAAATTAGCTATATGGTAAATTTTCTCATATGTTAAAAATGTTAGCAGATTGTCAATCATAAAAATTGTATAATAAACAATGGATCCAATATCAAACAAAAAAGAATTTGACGATTTAACTATCAATTTAAGAGATTTAGCCTACGCATATATAGAAAAATATAATCCATCAAAACAACAAATAAAAACTTATTTGCTGAAAAAATATTTGACCAAATTTCAGGGGTCAAAACAAAAAAAAGAGATAACGGAAATCATAGAAAATATCGTAGCCAATCTTGAAAAAAGTCATTTTCTAAATGATAGTCTATACTCTGACTCTAGGGCAAGAATGCTTTTTAAAAGAGGTTATTCTCTTAATAAAATAAGTCACTCATTAATGAGCAAAGGAATAGAAAGAGAAAAAATAAAAGTTAGTTTAGAAAAAATTAAAAACGATAAATCAGATCCTGACTTTATTTCTGCTATGAAAATTTGTAAGAAAAGAAGAATCGGACCAATGAGACCACAAGCTAATAGAGATTTATTTTATAAAAAAGATATGGGAATTTTAGCAAGATCAGGTTTTAATTATGATATTTCCAAGAAAATTTTGTCTATGGAACAAGAAGAATTTAATAAGTTAATAAAAATTATTTAATTTTTTTTTTCTCATTAAGCTTTAAGTAATATTCAATTTTCTTTTTCATGAAATTTCTAACAAAAACAAATAGAATAATCCCAAAAATTGTTACAGAAATAATTATTATTAATATAGTTTTAAGCATCTAAAATTTTATTACGTCTAATTATTAAACTTAAATTTTTATAATCACTTTTACCATATTTAAATTCTTTATTTTCCAAAGTAGTAATTATAGCTCCAGCTCCTTCAGCTACAGCATGTCCCGCCGCATAATCCCATTCATAAGCTCTCTCTTTTGCAGCGTAAAAATCAAATTCTCCTGTAGCTATCACACAAAATTTATAGGAACTATGCATTGGTGTAAAAGAATTTACTTTATATTTTTTAAAAACGTCAAGGATGAGATTTCCAGGTTTGGAACTTCCACTGACAGCTAATACTTTTCCTTTTTCACTTTTTTTCTTACAATCAAGGTGAATTATTTTTTTTCCTTCAATCATATATGAATTATTTTTTCCATAAGCGTAAAATAATCTGTTTTTCTTTGGCGCTCCAAGTAAACCAATTATTGGGATATTATTTAAAACTAATGACGCATTAATAGTATACTCATCTTTACCAGCGATATACTCTCTAGTTCCGTCAATCGGGTCTATTAACCAAAAAGTACTTAATTTATTTTCTTTCTTTAAATTTACTGTTTCTTCAGAAATTATGGGTATATTAGGTGTTAAAATTTTAATTTTTTCTGTTAGCAATTTATTAACTTCTAAATCACCATTTGTTACAGGAGAGTTGTCTGGTTTTATAATTTTTTTTAAACCTTTACGGTAAAGATCAATCGAGATTCTACCAGCAGTATTTGTAGTTTCTATAAGTTCTTCAGCTATCTTTTTTAAGTCGTTATTGTTCATTTTTAATTTTTTCTAAGCTAACATTTTCTAAATTAATGACTTTTTTTCCGGCATTTTGAAAATTAACAGTAGCTTTATTTTTAATTATAGACTGCACTTGCCCAATTCCCCAGCCTTTTTGAGAAGGATTTACTACAAAATTACCTGGTTCTATATCATATTGCATAATGGAAAATTTTATCTTTTTATAATATATAACAGTTTATGATTAACTCTCTAGGTATAAAAAAGTCGCCAAAAAATACTAAAATTGTTGTAGCTATGTCTGGAGGCGTAGATTCATCAGTAGTAGCTGGCCTTATGAAAGAACAAGGATACGATGTGACAGGAATTACTCTAAAGTTATATGACGACGCTAAACTATCCGATAATGGAAGACAGTGCTGCGCTGGAAAAGATATCATTGATGCAAAAAGAGTATCTGAAAGTTTAAATATAAATCATAAAATTTTATACTACCAAAAAAAATTTAAAAATGAAGTTATTGACTCTTTTATAGACAGTTATGTAGCCGGCGAGACACCAATACCATGTGTTCAATGTAATCAAACAGTGAAATTTAGAGATCTTTTTAAATTTTCAAAAGAACTTAACGCAGACGCCCTCGTGACAGGTCACTATGTTATAAGGGATGAAAAAAATGGAAAAGGAAAAATGTATCGAGCTAAAGATTCGAGTCGAGATCAGAGTTACTTTCTATTTAGCACAACTCAAGAACAACTTAATTATTTAAGATTTCCATTGGGTGCAATAAATAAATCTGAAACTAGAGAAATTGCAAGCAAACTAAAACTAAACGTTGCTAAAAAGCCAGATAGCCAAGATATTTGTTTTGTTCCTAACGGCAACTATGCATCTGTTATTCAGAAATATAGACCACAATCATTTAAAAAAGGGGATATTTTAAATGTAGAGGGTAAAAAACTAGGTACACATGATGGAATAATAAATTATACAATTGGTCAAAGAAAAGGAATTAAAATCTCAAACAAAGAACCTCTTTATGTAATAGATATAATAGCTAAGACTAATTCTATAATTGTTGGCCCACAAGATTTTTTAAATATAAAAAAACTATTTTTAAGAGACATTAATCTTTTATCAGATAAAAAAATTTTTAAGGATGATATTTTTATTAAAGTGAGATCAACAGGAAAATTACTTAAAGCAAAAGCAACCATAAAAGAAAATAATGCAAACGTAGAAATTTTACAAAATGAAAAAGGAATATCGCCCGGACAAGCATGTGTATTTTATTCTAAAGATAATTTCGGTGATAGACTTCTTGGCGGCGGCTGGATAGACAAAGTTTTTAACAAAAATTTATCCACACAACTAACAGACCAATAAAAAATCAACTAAAAAGTGATGGTGGTTTTCTCTAAATCAATTAAATTAATAAATGAATTAAGAGGCAACTCTTAACTGGCCAGTTAAGGAAAGACCGAGAGGTTTAAGCTTAACGGGCAGAAAGTTCTACAAAGTAGTACTAAAATTGTAGAACGGGAGGCTTGGCGGTAGTACTAAAACGACGGGCCAAAACTTAAGTCTGCGCACCGCAAGGTGTGTAGACAAGGGTTTTAATTTCTTTTCCAAAACAAATAAGTTAGAAAATAAAAAAGTATTACTCCAAAAAAATAATTCCATTCCAAAGCATGTTTGAAGTGGGTATTTCCACTTGTTACAACTATAGGCAAACTAACTAAAGCTACTATAACTAAAATAGAAACTAAAATAATCTTAAGTGTAAGAACATAGTTATTTATTTGCTTAATCATAAATGATTTTAATTTAAAAAATCTATATACCAGTAATGATTGCGCTACTATTTCAAAAATAATAAAACTTAATAATACAAATCTTCGAAAAAATTTATATATATCATTATCGAATTTTACCCCAAGTAGTAAAGAGTGTATGACAAGAAAGATCGCAGATATTATACCCAGTATTTTGAAAAGATTATTTTTATTTTCTAGGCCTTGATAAAAATTAATTATTTTATTTGTTTTAGTCCAATAAATTATAAGCAGGATTGATGTAAAAATCATTCCTGGTTTAAAAATTAAAAAAGTAGGATAGGTTCTCGCTGTTCTGCTTATTGAAACTCCTCCATCAAAATAAGGAAATGTAGAACCTGATCTTCCGATCTGATCAACACTTAAAAATGTATTGTCAAATATTTGATAATTTACGGATATAAATAAACACAAATTGACGGCAATGAATGGAATAATAAATATCCATAAACTCAACTTTTTAATTTGAGTTCTTAGTTCCATTTTGAGTTAGACTATCTTTTCTTATTTCTTTTTCTAGCTCGTCTTTTTTTTGAGCCAATTTTACGTCTTCCTCTATGTTTTTTTGGGTATCCCATAGTTAAGTTTTAATATCATTTTAATAATTACTTATCAATTTAAATAATTATTTTAGTAAAATTTTTCTTTTCCAAGCCAATTAGTATCAAACTCAGATGTTATAAATTTCTCATGAGATAGTATTTTTTTATGTAGATCAATAGTGGTTACAATTCCATCTATTACAAACTCATTCAATGATCTCATTGTCCTTTGTATAGCTTCTGTCCTATTTCTACCTTTACATATTAGTTTACATATTAAACTATCGTAATACGGAGTAATTTTACATCCCTGAAATATTGATCCATCTACCCTTGTTCTAAAACCGGATGGTTGGTGGCAAACCGAAATTATTCCTGGACTTGGTTGAAAATTTTTTGATGGATCCTCAGCATTAATTCTGCATTCAATAGTGTGTCCTCTTGCACTTATGTCGCTTTGTTTTAAAGCCGTATTACCTGAATTAGCAATCCAAATTTGCTCTTTAACTATATCTATACCTGTTTGAACCTCAGTTACGGGATGCTCAACCTGCACCCTTGTATTCATCTCTAAAAAATAAAATTTTCCGTTTTCATATATATATTCAACTGTACCCGCGCCTTCATATCCAATTGCCTCGACCATTTTTACTGTTTTATTCAATAAGTCTGTTCTGGTTTGGTCCGTAAGTACAGGGCTAGGAGTCTCCTCTATTAATTTTTGATGTTTCCTCTGTACACTACAATCCCTTTCATTTAAATGCACAGTTCTATTTTTTCCAGATAAAACCTGTACTTCAATATGTCTTGGATTTTTAAAATATTTTTCAATATAAACTTCATCATTTCCAAAGTATTTTTTTGCCTCTAAACGCGCCAAAGAAAATAATTCTTCTAGCTTATTTTCTTCTTCAACAACTTTCATTCCTTTGCCACCTCCACCACCAGAGGCTTTGATTAAAACAGGATAACCAATTGAATTACAAATCTTTTTTGCCTCTTCAAAATTTTTTACACCTCCTTCTGAACCCTCAATAACTGGTAAACCATTTTGTTTTGCTACTCTCTTTGCTTCTATTTTGTCTCCCATTTTTTTAATAATTTCCGAACTCGGTCCAATAAATCTTATTCCATGTTTTTGAACTATATCTGCAAATTTATAATTTTCGGATAAAAAACCATAACCAGGATGAATTGCTTCAGCACCAGTTACGTCGACTGCTGACATAATTGCTGCCATATTTAGATAGCTATTTCTTGGTTCATGAGAACCTATACAAACACTCTCGTCAGCTAAACGAACATGCATTGACTCAGAGTCAACATCAGAATGAACAGCAACTGTTCCTATACCCCACTCCTTACAAGCTCTTATAATTCTAACCGCTATCTCACCTCTATTTGCGATTAAAACTTTTTTAAACATTGATTATTTCAGAAGAACTAATACTTGGCCAAATTCAACTGCTTGACCATCTTGTACTAAGATTTTTTTTACCTCACCGTCCGAAGTCGAAGGAACATGATTCATTGTTTTCATAGCCTCAACAATCATAACCGTTTGTCCTTTTTTAATTTTTTGACCGACCTCGATAAATTTTTTTCCACCAGGTTCAGGAGCTAGATATGCTGTACCTATTATTGGAGAAATAATTTTGGTTCCACTTTCTTCCTCTTTTGATTTTGTTAAACCAGCTTTATGGGCGGTAATCGTACTACCAGATGTTATGTTTTTTCCAACCTTAATTTTTTTATTTCCATCTTGATATTCGATCTCCGTAAGGTCAAATTCATCTAAGTATTCTTTTAGTTCTTTAATTAATTTTTTATCAATTTTCATTATCTATAATTTTTTTAATTCCATTAAGTGCCATAATATAACCTTCAACACCTAAACCACAAATTATTCCATCTGCTGCTTTGCTAATCAAAGATTTATGCCTGAAATCTTCCCTTTTGTAAATATTAGTTATGTGCAACTCTATAGTAGGTTTTTTTACCGCGAGCAGTGCGTCCAGAATAGCTACTGAGGTATGTGTGTATCCACCTGCATTTATAATTATACCTTGATTATTACTTCTTGTTTCTTGAATAAAATTAACTATCTCACCCTCAACATTAGATTGTTTAAATTCCACTTCTAAACCTATTTTTTTACAGTGTATTTCGCATTTTTTCTTAATTTCATCTAATGATATATTTCCATATTTGTCTTTCTCTCTAGTTCCTAGAAGATTTAAATTTGGACCATTAATAACAAGGATTTTTCGACTCATTTTGATATAATAAAAATTTAAAATATCTCAATTATGGCAAAAATACAATTAAATGGAAAAAAAATTAAAATTTATAAAGACCTAAATATAACAGGCCTTTTGAGGAAATATAATTTAGATATGAAAAAGATTGCTGTTGAGCTTAATGGTGAAATTTTACCGAAAAGTTATTATGGCAAAAAAAAGCTTCGAGATAAAGATAAAATTGAAATTGTACAATTTATTGGTGGAGGATAATGAGGAATGATAATTTAAAAATTGGAGGACACTCTCTAAAATCTCGACTGATAGTTGGAACCGGTAAATACAAAAATTTTAAACAGACTGCTGATGCAGTAAAAGCTTCTGGAGCTAGCATGGTAACAGTTGCTGTAAGAAGAGTAAATATTTTAGACAAAAGAAAACCAGTTTTAATGGATTATTTAGATCCCAAGAAAATTATTTATTTACCAAATACAGCAGGATGTTTTAATTCTAAGGATGCGTTAAGAACTTTAAGATTAGCAAGAGAAATGGGCGGTTGGAAACTTGTAAAGCTAGAGGTTCTTGGCGATAAAAAAACGTTGTACCCAAATATGGTTGAAACATTAAAGTCAACAGAAGTTTTGGTCAAAGAAGGTTTTAAAGTAATGGTTTATTGTTCTGATGACCCAATACTTGCAAAAAAACTTCAAGATCTTGGAGCCACTGCTATCATGCCTTTAGCCTCACCAATAGGCTCAGGCAGAGGTATTAGAAACAAACTAAACATCTCATTAATTATAAAAAATATTAAAGTACCAGTAATAGTTGATGCAGGTATAGGCACCGCATCTGATGCAGCTGTAGCTATGGAACTTGGATGCGATGGAGTTTTAGTTAATACAGCAATTGCAAAAGCAAAAAAACCAATTTTAATGGCCTCTTCAATGAAAGATGCTGTTATAGCTGGGAGAAAATCTTATTTGGCTGGTAGAATGAATTTTCAAAATTATGCAAGCTCTAGCAGCCCAGAAGATGGGTTAATTTAATTTTTTACGTTTTCTCTTTGTCCACAATATTTTACCGAGTGTCGTGCTTTTTACTGAAGTCTTTTTATCTTTTATATTTACAACATTATTTTTATTTTTTAAATTTTTCTTTTTTCCATTAATTTCAATTAAATTTTCAACTTTATTCAACATTTTTTTATTTTTGTTAAGCAGTACAATTTTGTATTCTGGTATCATAAAATTTTTTTCACTATAGATAACTATTTTAAATTTGTATTTTTTTTGAAAAAACTCAATCTCATTTTCAAAATAATTTTCTAAATAATTTTTTACTTTTTCATGAACACTAGCTTCGATAATTTTAGTCTTATTGGAAAAGGCAAGCATTTCAATTTTTTTAATCATTTTTTGAGCAAATGATTCTAAAGATAAATTAACTTCCCACTTAATAGAACTTTCCCTTAGTCTTTGTCTTGTCATCTCTAAAAGACCAAAATTACTTATTCTTCCGATTTGAATTCTCGCTCTGTCTGATTTCAACTTTTCCCTTAATTTTCTCTCAACTACTTTTTTATTATGAAAGTTCATCATATCAATAAAATCAATAACAATTAGTCCAGAGAGATCTCTGAGTTTGACTTGTCTAGCAATTTCTTCAGCCGCCTCAATATTAGTATTCAAAGCAGTTTTTTCTATGTTTAGTTGTTTAGTAGATTGTCCTGAATTTATGTCTATAGCTACCAAAGCTTCAGTTGGGTTTATTACCAGATAACCACCGGATTTTAATTTTACAACTGGTTCATAAATTTTATTTAAATTTTGCTCTATTTGTTCGCTATGAAATAGAGGTATTTTGCCTCTATATTTTTTTATAAATTTAGCATTTCTAGGCATTAATTGTTTCATGAAATTTTTAGCTTTCTGGTACCCATCATTGCCTTCAATGTAAATATATTTTGTATCATTGTCATACATGTCACGTAGCGCTCTTTTAATAATGTCTCCCTCCTCATGTATAAGTACTGGAGCGGTTGAAATTACGGTTTTATTTCTTATCTCTTCCCAAATTTTAATAGTTCCTTGAAGATCATTGTTAATTTCATTTTTAGTTTTTCTAGACCCAGCAGTTCTTACTATTAATCCCATATTTTTGGGAATATCCATTTCGTTTAGTATTGTTCTGATTTTTTTTCTATCTTCATAATGAAAAATTTTTCTAGATATACCTCCGCCTTTAGCTGTATTTGGCATTAAAACAACATACTTGCCAGCTATAGATATAAAAGTTGTAAGGGCCGCTCCTTTTTGGCCTCTTTCCTCTTTGATGACCTGAATAAGTATTACCTGGCCAGGTTTAATTACTTCTTGAATTTTATATTTTCTAATTCCGTATCTGTTTTTTAGACTTTCTCTAAATTTTTCAGATTTGTTTTCATTTGACTCTTTTATTTCTGAAGAGTCTGCTTCGTTATTTTTTTGTTTTTCAGAACCATCATCATTATTTTTTTCACCAATTTCTATTTCTTCGTTTTCTTTTAAATCTTCTCTTATTTTTTCCTCTGCTTTTTTTAATTCATCCTTATCTCCAGTTGGAATTTGATAATAATCCGATTGAATATCATTAAAGGCTAGGAAACCATGCCTTTCTCTTCCATAGTTGATAAAAGCCGCCTGTAAAGATGGTTCGACCCTGCTAACTATTCCTAAATAAATATTATTTTTAAGATTTAAATTGTTCTTATTTTCTGACTCGTATTCTTCAATATAATATTTAGATTTGAGTACAACTCTAGTTTCTTCTGGATGCGCAGCATCGATATATAAATTTTTTTCCATAGTAAATGAATTCCGTTAATAGCTATTAATTTTTTAAAAGTTTTTTGTGAATAATTTAACATTATATTATTATAGCTCTTTTTTGTTTGAATTGTAAGTTCATAAATCGCAAAATGCCTTAAGATAGCCAAAATTAAGCAATTATCTTAATAAGCAACATGAAAATATCAAAGACTTTTAATTATTTAATCAAAATATCAGTAGCTATTATTCTATCCGGCTTGTTTCTGATTTTCTCGGCATTCTGGTATTTTTCAGCTGGACTGCCAGATTATAAAAAATTAACTAATTATGAACCGTCTGTACTTAGTAGGGTTTATACAGAAAATGGTAAATTAATAGCTGAATTTTCACTAGAAAAAAGATTATTTATTCCTTTTGAAGCAATGCCGAAAAAAGTTATCGATTCATTTCTATCGGCTGAAGATAAGAATTTTTTCGAACATCCTGGAGTTGACGCCAAAGGTGTTACAAGAGCTATTATTAAAAACTTTAAAAATATACTATCAGATAAAAGATTAGAGGGCGCTTCAACAATTACCCAGCAAGTAGCTAAAAACTTTTTACTTACAAACGAGATATCTCTAAAAAGAAAAATAAAAGAAGCTATTCTTGCTTTTAGAATTGAAAAAGCTTTTACAAAAAAAAGAATTTTAGAATTATATTTAAATGAGATTTATCTCGGGCAAGGAACTTATGGCGTAGCATCAGCGAGTTTAGAATATTTTGACAAGTCAGTTAAAGAGCTAAATTATGAAGAAGCATCATTACTTGCAGCACTACCAAAAGCACCAAGCAAATATAACCCTTTCAAATCTCCAGAATTGGCCAAAAAAAGGAGAAACCTAGTATTAAAAAATTTAAAAGATAATGGATATATTACCAACTCTGAATATAAAAAATTAATTAAAACAAATATTAATTTGAAAAATAGGAAAGTTTTTTTATTGGAGGAAGCAAAATCATATACAGAAGAAGTTAGAAGAATTGTAAAAACAGATTACGGTTTTGAAAAACTTTATTCACAAGGATTATCGATAAGCACTCCTCTTAACCCTGATTATCAAATATCGGCTCTTAACTCTCTAAGATACGGAATAGAGGAGTATGATAAAAGAAAAGGTTGGAGAGGCCCAATTGCAAATATTTATATTGATAAAAATTGGGATAAAATTTTAAAAAACACAAATCTAGATAAAACTTTAGGCTGGGAGGTTGCTCAAATTTTAAGTGTGACTGATTATATTTGTGAAGCAAAACTTATAAGTAATGAAAAGAATATTAAAATTTTATTTGAAAATCTTAAGTGGACGAAAAGAAAAAATTTCAACGATTTAGTTGAAAAAGGTGATTTAATTTTTTTAAAGAAAAACAAAAAAGGAAATTGGAATTTAAAACAACTTCCTAGGGTTAATGGCGGCATCGTAGTCATGAATCCTCACAATGGAGAAATTAAAGCACTTGTTGGTGGTTACAGCTATAAATCGAGTGAATTTAATAGAGTTACCCAAGCAAAAAGGCAACCTGGCTCAGCATTTAAACCAATAGTTTATGCTTCCGCATTAGAAAATGGTTACTTGCCAAACACTTTAATACTCGACGCTCCATTTGTTAGTGAACAAGGCGCTGGTTTGAAAGATTGGAAACCAGAGAATTATGGTAAAAAATTCTACGGACCGTCAACTTTAAGAAAAGGTATTGAAAAATCAAGAAACCTGATGACAGTTAGAATTGCACAAAATCTAGGTTTTGATAAAATTTCAGCTATATCAAAAAATCTTGGAGTATATGAAACAACCCCAGAACTATTATCTGTATCGTTAGGATCAAACGAAACCACTCTTTTGAAATTAACTAATGCATACTGCACTTTTGTAAATGGTGGGAAAAAAGTTCAATCAAAGATGATAAAAAGAATACAAGATAGAAGGGGAAAAACAATTTATAACTCAGAAAGCAGGGAGTGTAGTGGTTGTGAGATTTTCTTAGAAAAAAAAGAATCTTTAATTAAAATATTAGATAATAGACCTCAAATAATTAGTGGAGAAACAGCCTACCAAATAACATCAATGTTGGAAGGAGCTGTTCAAAGAGGAACAGGAAAAAAATTAAAAAGTTTAAAAGTACCACTTGCTGGGAAAACTGGAACAACTAATGATAATTTTGATGCCTGGTTCATAGGTTTTACATCTAACTTAGTTATCGGCGTTTACATTGGTTACGACGAGCCAAGATCATTGGGCAAATATGAAACTGGTTCAAAAGTAGCCTTACCAGTTTTTAAAAAATTTGTAGAAACAGCATTGTATAAAGAAGACTTTAAACCTTTCAAAGCCCCCTCGAATATTTACTTTTATCCAGTTAATTATGATACAGGGCAAATATCAAATTTTGTGGATACAAAGTCAATTATTGAAAGTTTTAAGGAAAAAGGTTCTGAAAATATCAAATTTAAAAATTTAAACTTTGGACAGAATCATGGTAAATCATTAAAATTCAAAGGATTTTATTAATGAATGATTTCGAAAAAAAATTTGAGATATCAAACGGCTCCTTAGATAATATTAGGAGGTATCTTTGATTTACAAAATGCTGAAAAAAAGATTTTAGATTTAGATATTGAGATTTCAAAAGAAGCTTTTTGGAAAGATAGAAAAAGATCAAAAAAAATTATTAGAGAAAAAAACTTTTTTGAAAGTATTATAAATTTTTATTCAGACACTAAAAAAAATCTAAAAAATCTTCAAGATTTAAACAATTTAGCATTAGAAGAAAAAGATTCCGAGACTCTAGATGATTGCTTAAAAAAAATTGTATTAATATCAACACAAGTTAAAAAATATGAAATTAAATGTTTTCTCTCCGGGGAGAACGATCATCTTGATATTTATATGGAAATTCATGCTGGTGCCGGTGGAACAGAAAGTCAAGATTGGGCTGAAATGTTAAGGAGAATGTATATTAAATGGTTCGATAAAAAGAATTTTAAATACCAGATGATTAGTGAACACAAAGGTGAGGAAGCTGGCATAAAATCATCAACATTAAAAATTAGTGGTGAAAATCTTTACGGACTAATGAAAAAGGAATCAGGAGTACACAGACTCGTAAGAATTTCACCATTTGACTCAGGAGCAAGAAGACACACTAGTTTTGCAAGTATTTGGGTTTATCCTAGTATTGACGATTCTATTGATGTAAGTGTTGATGATAAAGATTTAAGGATCGACACTTATAGATCAAGTGGAGCAGGAGGCCAGCATGTAAATACAACCGATAGTGCTGTACGAATAACTCACCTACCAACTAAAATCGTTGTTCAATGCCAAAACGAAAGGTCACAACACAAAAATAAAGAGACATGTTTTAAGATGCTTAAAGCCAGACTTTATGAACATGAATTAAAAAAGAGAGAAGAAAAGAGTAATAAAGAGGCTAATTCAAAAACAGACATTGGTTGGGGTCATCAAATCAGATCATACGTACTTCAACCTTACAGATTAGTAAAAGATTTGAGGTATGGAACTGAAGATACAAATCCAGACTCAGTTCTAAATGGAAATATAGACAACTTTATTGAGGGATCTATTTTTAAAATAGAAAAATAATGAAAAAAGCATTCTTTTCAACATTTTTATTTTTGATATTTGTAGTATTTTTATCAGTGGTATATTTAAGTTTTTTTGGTTTCGAAACATCTAGATTTAATAAATTAATTAAATCTGAAATTTTAAAATCAAATGAAAATATTTCTTTAGACTTCGAAAAAATATCAATACTATTAGATATTAAAAAAGTTAGTTTGTTTATTAAATTGATTAATCCTGAAATTAACTACTCAAAGATTGAATTTCCTTTAAGAGAACTTAGAGCAGATATAGACCTAGAGTCCATTCTTAAAAGAAAAATAAATATTAAAAGAATAAATATAAGTACTAATTATTTAGAAATAAACAAATTTAAACCAATTGTTAAAAAAAGTAATTTTGATGAAGAGATATTTAAAAAAATCAAAAGTGGAGAGTTTTTAATTAATAATTTAGAATTACAATTTGAAAAAAATTTCCAATTAAAAAAAGATTTTATAATCAATGGATCGATTAAAAATACAAGTATAGAGCTCACAAAAGATTACAATCTGAAGAATCTAATCTCAAATTTTTATTATAAGAAAAATAATTTTGAATTAAATAATATTTCATGGAATTTTAATGATAATAACAAAAAAAAAGAATTTTTTAATGGAAAACTTAATTTTAAAAAAACAAACAAATACGAAATTCTTCTAAATTTTCAAACAAAGCAAATTCAAAATTTCTTTAATATTCCTATAATCAATTATTCTTTTTCAGAGGGTGACATAGCCACTGTAAAAACTAATTTCCATATATTAAAAAATAAATCTATCAAGCTTAAAGATTTTTTAATCGAGGACCCTAATAATAAATTTAAAATTAAAGATTTACATCTAGATAAAAAATATAATTTAATAAATTTTGGTGAAATTCAAGTAAAAACATCAATAGATAATAACGTTAATAATGATTTTAAAATTTCAAATAATGATAAGATTGTTATTAAAGGAAAAGTTTTTGATGCAAAATTGTTATTGAAAGAACTGAATAACAAAAAAAATAATAATAATTTTTTAAAAAGTATATCAAAAGAAATAGAAATTGACTTTAATAAAATTCTTAAGATAGCAAAATTTCCAATTAAAAATTTCAGACTTATCGGAAGTGTCAACAAGGGTAAACTTGAAAAAATTTCAGCTAAAAGTGATTTTTCAAATAATGAACATCTTGATATACTGTTAAAAAAAGATAATAAATCTGAAAAAAAAATTTTAGAAGTTTTCTCAGATATAGCAACACCCTTAATCGCAGACTATAAATTTTTTAGTGGTTTGGATGGAGGAAATTTAATATTTATCTCAAAATATGATGAAAACAACTCGTCTAATGAATTAACTATTAATGATTTTAAATTGAATGATGCTCCAACTTTAGCAAAGCTATTAACTCTTGCTGATCTTAAAGGTCTAACGGACTCTTTAAAAGGAGAGGGTATAAGTTTTGATACATTGTCTTTAAAATATCAAACGACTCCATTCACAATGACCATAAATGAAATTTTTATGATTGGCCCATCCATATCAATTTTAATCGAAGGATATATTGAAAAAAAAAGTGGATTAATAAGTTTAAGAGGCACATTGGTTCCAGCCAAAACTCTTAATAAAATTGTTTCAAAGATTCCAGTTGTTGGAGAAATTTTAGTTGGAAAAAAAATGGGAGAGGGGGTTTTTGGGTTAAGCTTTAAAATTAAAGGTTTACCTGATAATCTCAAAACTACAGTAAATCCAGTAAAAACATTAGCTCCAAGATTCATTACCAGAGCTGTTGAGGCGGCAAAAAAAAGAAAAGCTAAATAATGGATATTTTAAGATGATTTTTTTTTCCGACTGACAATTTTATTTTCTTACTGTCTAAAACATCTTCCATATTTATTATTTTTTTATCATCAGAAATAATTTTATCATTAACTCTTATACCGTTATTTTTTAATATTCTTCTACCTTCACTTTTAGAAACAACCAAACCATTTTGAAAAATTAATTCTATAATGTTAATTCCTTGCAAAATTATTTTTTTTGAAATTTTTTTTTCTGGTATATTTTTCCCCATACCTCCCTGAACAAAAGTTTCTATCGCAGTTTCAGCACTCTCTTTAGCAGCTTTTGCACCATGTAAAATAGAGGTAGCTTCATTCGCTAACAATATTTTTAATTTATTTATATCTCTCTCATTACTAATTTTTTTAATTAAATCATCTGTATCAATTTCCGTAAAATATTTTAAAAATTTTTCAACATCTTCATCAGCGGTATTTCTCCAAAATTGCCAATAATCGTAAGGAGAAAATAATTTATTATCTAACCATACCGCACCTTTTTCAGTTTTTCCCATTTTAGCACCCGATGACAAAGTTATTAGAGGAGATGTAAGCCCAAATGACTCCTTTTTCAAAATTCTCCTAATTAATTCAACGCCATTAACTATATTGCCCCACTGATCTGAACCTCCCATTTGTAAAATACATCCGTATTTTTTAAAAAGTTGATAGAAATCATATGCTTGCAAAATCATGTAGTTAAACTCCATGTAACTCAGAGATTGTTCCCTTTCTAATCTAAGCTTAACGCTATCAAAAGTTAGCATTTTATTGATTGTGAAATGCTTTCCCACATCTCTTAAAAATTCAATATATTTTAATTTTTCAAGCCAATTAAAATTATCAACAAAAATAGGTTTTGTTTTTTTGTTTTTTGTATTTAAAAGTTTTTCAAAAATTTTTTTAATACTGGCAATATTTTTTTTTATATCTTTATGTTTTAATATTTGTCTAGTCGAGTCTTTACCAGACGGATCTCCAATTAAGGTGGTCCCCCCGCCAAGGAGAACAATAGGTTGATGCCCATATTTTTGTAAAAGTCTTAAAATCATAATCTGCATTAAACTGCCGACATGAAGACTTTGGGCAGTACAGTCAAAACCTATATAGGCTTTAATAGGTTTATTATTACTTATATCCTTTAGTTTATCTAAATCAGTACATTGATTCAGAAAGCCTCTAGAGCTCATTTCAGATAAAAAAGCATTTTTCATAGAACTTTATGTGCTAAAGCTACTATTATACTAAAATTGATATAAATAAATAAAAATTATGACTAAAGAATATATATCCTTAGGATTGATGAGCGGTACTTCAATGGATGGAGTTGATGCTTCAATTATTCAATCAGATGGGGAGACAAAACATAAGGTTATATTAGATAAATATTTCGAATATCCACAGAGGATTTATAAAAACCTAACAGATTTAAGAGATAAAATTAATGAATCAAAAGACTTAAAAAAATTTTTAAAAGAAATTAAAGAATTAGAAAGAGAAATAACTTTATTTCATTCTGAATCCGTAAATCAAATAATAAAAGAAACAGAAATTAATATAGATATGATCGGTTTTCATGGACAAACAATTTTTCACAAGCCAGAAGAACAAATCTCTAAACAATTAGGAGATGGAAATTTACTATCGCAACTAATTCGCAAAGATGTGGTTTATAATTTTAGGGAAAACGATTTAAAAAATGGAGGAGAGGGCGCGCCATTAACTCCAATTTATCATAAAATTTTACAAAAGAAATTTAATACCAAACCAGTTACATTTATAAATATAGGCGGAATAATTAATAGAACAACCGTTGATATTAATGGAAACCTGTCCGCAAAAGATGAGGGTCCGGGTATGTGTTTAATAGACAAATGGATAAGAAATAATACAAAAAAAAAATATGACGAAAATGGCAACATTGCAAAATCTGGCAAAGTAAATAAAGTAATTTTAGAGCAATACTATAATAATTTTGAAACTTCAAATTCTAAAAAAAAATCTTACGATATAAACGATTTTGATATTTCATTTATTAGGGGCCTGTCATTAGAAGATGGTGCGGCCACATTAACCTCAATAACAACGAATGTAATTAACTCACTATTTTCAGAAAATAAATTAATTTTAGATGAAAAAATAATTTTATGTGGAGGCGGAAGAAAAAATAAATTTTTAATACATGAACTCAAAAAAAATAATAATAATATTAAGATCATTGATGATTACGGAGTTAATGGGGATTTTGTTGAGTCTCAAGCTTTCGCATATCTTGCGATAAGATGTCATCTTAATTTACCAATATCATTTCCAGAAACTACAGGATGTTTAAAAGCTTGCACTGGCGGAGAAATTATTAAATTTACATAATTTCTGTTTTTTCTTTAATGTATTGATTAATAGTTTTTTTTAAATCAATTTCTTTATTTTTAAAAAAATGATTTGAATTTTTGATTTCATTAAATTGTACCTCTATACCTTTTTGATTCTCCAAACGTACTTTAAGGTCATTAATACTTTCCTTAGAAACCAGCTCATCTTTTTCACCAGATATAATTTGTCCTGATATAGGGCATGGAGCTAAGAAAGTGAAATCGTATACATTTGGTTGTGGCGAAATCGAAACAAACTTTGTCACCTCTGGTCTTCTCATAATAAGTTGCATACAAATTAATGAGCCAAAAGAAAAGCCAGAAACCCAACATTGACTAAAATCTTGGTTTTCTCTCTCTATCCAATCAAGAGCCGCAGCTGCATCTGAGAGTTCTCCTTGGCCATTATCAAAAGTACCCTCGCTTTTTCCAACACCTCTAAAATTTATTCTTAAAACTGAAAAACCATTATCTACAAAAGACTTAAAAACTTCTACGACAACTCTATTATTCATAGTTCCGCCATATTGCGGGTGAGGTTGTAATACGACTGCTATCGGAGATTTTTGTTTTCCATTTTTAAAATACTTTCCCTCAAGTCTTCCAGCGGGCCCAGGTATAAAAACTTCTACACTTTTCTGTTTCATGATTAATAATGATAATTATTTTCAAAAAAAAAATAGATTTATAACATGTTTTAACCGCGTCATATTTTTTTTTTTATTAAGTTGACTATATTACTAGGAATAACTAAATAATTAATGATATTGGAGGTTAAATGAAGCTAACTACAAAAGGCAGATATGCTGTAATGGCAATGGCAGACTTAGCAGCTAATGGGACAGGAGGCCCTATTAGTCTTACAGAGATATCCACGAGGCAAAATATATCTGTATCGTACTTAGAACAACTTTTTCTTAAGTTAAAAAACAAAAAATTAGTTAAAAGTGTAAGAGGTCCGTCTGGAGGTTATCTCATAGAGGGAAATCCAAAAGAGATTAGAATTTCAAATATTATATTTGCAGTAGATGAACAGGTAAAAACTTTAAATTGCAACAAAGATTCAAAAAAAAGTTGTAACGGAAAATCCACAAAATGTATTACACATAATTTATGGGATGAATTAGAAAATCATATTAATAACTTTTTTGATAAAGTAAGTTTAAATGATGTGGTCAAACAAAAAAATATCGAAATTAAATAAATGAAAAATCAAAATATAAATACAAATCAAGAATATAAATACGGCTTTACAACAGACATTGAAAATATCCGTGCACCCAAGGGTTTAAATGAGAACTCAATTAAATTCATTTCTAAAATGAAAAAAGAACCTAAATGGATGTTAGAATGGAGGCTGAAAGCGTTTAATAGATTGAAAAATTTAAAGGAACCTAATTGGCAGAAACCTAAGTATCCTAAAATTAATTATCAAGAACTGTATTATTATTCGGCACCAAAAAGTGCTTCAGATAAACCAAAAAGTTTAGACGAGGTTGATCCTAAGCTTCTTGAAACATATAAAAAACTTGGAATTCCATTGAACGAGCAAAAAAAATTAAGCGGCGTTGCTGTAGATGCGGTTTTCGACTCAGTTTCTGTTGCAACAACTTATAAAGAAGAACTTACAAAAAAAGGAATTATTTTTTGTTCAATATCTGAAGCAATACAAAAACATCCAGATTTGGTAAAAAAATATATAGGTTCAGTCATTCCATTAACTGATCATTATTTTGCAACACTTAATTCAGCAGTTTTCACTGATGGTTCTTTTGTTTACATACCTCCAAACGTTAGATGCCCGATGGAACTTTCGACATACTTTAGAATAAATGCCGCTGAAACCGGTCAATTCGAAAGAACATTAATAATTGCCGACAAAGGTAGTTACGTTAGCTATCTTGAGGGGTGTACAGCGCCTATGCGTGATGAAAACCAATTACACGCCGCTAATGTAGAATTGATAGCTCTAGATGATGCAGAAATTAAATATTCTACAGTCCAAAATTGGTATCCTGGTGATAAAGATGGTGTTGGAGGAATATATAATTTTGTAACCAAAAGGGGAGCTTGTCGAGGTAAAAATTCAAAAATTTCATGGACACAAGTTGAAACTGGATCTGCTATTACATGGAAATACCCAAGCTGTATATTGCAAGGAGATAATTCTGTTGGAGAATTTTATTCAATAGCCATTACTAATAATTATCAAAAAGCTGACACAGGAACAAAAATGATTCATTTGGGAAAAAATACTAAAAGTAAAATTATTTCAAAAGGAATATCAGCAGGCAATGCTGATAATACCTACAGAGGTTTAGTTGACATAGGGAAAAAAGCATTAAATTCCAGAAACTATACTCAGTGCGATAGTTTATTAATGGGAAATAAATGTGGAGCACACACAGTTCCATATATAAAAAATAAAAATTCGTCATCGGTAATAGAACATGAGGCAACAACATCAAAGATTAACGAAGAACAATTGTATTATTGCAACCAAAGAGGCTTAAATCAGGAAGAGGCAGTAAGTTTAATAGTGAACGGTTTCTGCAAAGAAGTTTTACAGCAATTACCGATGGAATTTGCTGTAGAAGCTCAAAAATTAGTTGGAATTAGTCTAGAGGGGAGTGTCGGGTAATGGGCACAAGATTTCATCTAGCTATACCTGCCGGTGATTTAGACAAGGCAATTAAATTTTATTGCGATGTTTTAGGCTGTGAAAGAGGAAACGCGGAGTTTAAATATCCTGATGCGTGGGCTGATATAAATTTTTGGGGAAATGAACTGACCTTACATGCTACCGACCCAGACAAAAAGAATATTAATGAACGACATAATGTTGATATGGGAAATGTAACAGTTCCTCATTTTGGAGTTCATTTAGACGGCGCAACATTTGAAAGCCTAAAAAAACGTCTTATTGAAAAAAAAATTAAATTTATTGATCCGCCTTATATAAGATTTAAAGGTGAGGATATTGAGCAAGAAACTATGTTTCTTGAAGATCCAAATGGAAATTGTATGGAAATTAAAACAATGAAAAATCCAAATACTTTGTTTAAAAAATAATATGAATATAAACACAAAATTAACTGAGTATAAAAATAATATTGATACCCTTAAAGCAGTTGAAAGCTTGGAGGTATACAGATGGCTTATTTCACTTGGGGAAAAATTAAATCTAGATCCACTAAGCAAAGAAAAAAGAATTGATAAAAATAAAATAAAAAGTTGCCAATTCGATTTATACGTTGATTATGAGGGCGGTCGTTTTAAAGCATGGAGCAAGGCACTGGTGTCTGCTGGATACGCTTACATATTGATTGATATATTTAACTCTATTGGACTAGTAGAAGCAAAAAAAATTACAGTCTCAGATTTTAAAAAAATAAAAATGGACGAACTTCTTACAATGTCAAGAAAAACTGGTTTCTATGAAATGATTGAAATTATGATTGGAAAATTAAAAAATGTTAGTAATTAAAAATCTAAAAGCATCAATTAATAACAGAGACATTCTCAATGGACTTAACTTAAAAATAAACCCCGGAGAGGTTCATGCAATAATGGGTCCAAATGGATCTGGAAAAAGTACTTTAGCAAATGTTCTCTCAGGAAAAAATGGATATAAAATTTCTGGAGAGTTAAAATACCAAGGTGAAAATCTTAATGATATACCTGTTGAGAAAAGAGCTCAAAAAGGAATATTTTTAGCTTTTCAGTATCCATTAGAGATACCAGGGGTAAACACAAATAATTTTTTAAAGACTTCTTTAAACACAATAAAAAAAGCCAAAGGAGAAAAAGAAATAGACACTATAGCTTTTTTGAAATTGGTTAAAGAAAAAGCCAAAGAACTTGGTATAGATGAAAAAATACTCTCAAGGCAATTAAACGTTGGTTTTTCAGGCGGTGAAAAAAAGAAAAATGAAATTTTACAAATGAAAATTTTGGATCCAAGTTTAATCATACTTGATGAAACAGATTCAGGTTTAGATATTGACGCTTTAAAAATTATTGCCGATGGTGTTAATTCATCGAGAAGTAAGGACAAATCTTTTTTGGTTATTACCCATTATCAGAGGCTTCTTGATTATATCAAACCAGACCATGTTCATGTTTTATCTGAGGGCAAGATTGTAAAATCAGGTTCAAGTGAACTGGCCCTAGAATTAGAAAAAAAAGGTTATAAAAAAATTAATTAAATGATAGACAACTTTACTATTAGTAATAAAGAAATTGAAAAAATCAACTTTATAAATCAAGATGATAAAGAATTTAGAATTAAAAATTTAGAATTTTTTAATCAGAACGGCTTTCCATCCAAAAGAGATGAGGACTGGAAGTTTTCAGATTTTAGAGAAATTTTATCAAAAAACTTTAAAAATATTAGTATTAACAATACTTATCCTGATGAAAAAAATTTTAGATTAATAAACGATTTTGATCATAATTTTATTCTTTTAATAAATGGTAGATTTATTAGAAGCGACTTCAAATTTGAGGAAAAAAAAAAAATTAAAATAAAAGAAATTGAGAGTGATAAAATTTCCAGAGACAAAAGTGAAAACCCTCTTGTTTGTTTAAATAACGCTCTTTTCAATAATGGTTTTATTTTAGAAATAGAAAAAAATTATAAACTCGAAAAAGTTTTGATAATATATAATTTGTTTAGTGACGACCTTTCAGATCACATACTTAATAACAGAAACAGAGTTATTCTTAATGAAAATTCTCAACTTCATACTATTGAATATACTATCAACAAATCGAAAAATAAATTTATTAATAACTCATACGAAAATGTTTTATTAAAAGAAAACTCAATATTAAAAAATATTTCTATTCAGGCAAGCAAAAGTGATGGATATTTCTATAAATTTTCAAACAATAAACTTAAGTCAGATTCACAGTATGTAAATTTTATTCTTTCTTCTGGTCTTAAATTTAATAAACAGGATATAAAAGTAGATTTAGAAGGTAAAAATTCTGAATGTAATATTAAATCCGCGCTTTTCTTAGACAACGGGGATCATCAAGAAATCAAAACTAGAGTAAATCACTTAGTGCCAGATTGTAAAAGTTTTCAAAAAATAAAAAGTGTTCTAGAATCAAATTCTAAAGGCATTTATCAAGGAAAAATATATGTAAAAGATATTGCTCAAAAAACAAATGCATATCAATTAAGCAAGGCATTACTGATTAATGACAATGCAGAATTCAATTCTAAACCAGAACTTGAAATTTACGCTGACGATGTAAAATGTTCTCATGGTTCTACCTCAGGAAATGTTGATGAAAATTCAGTTCATTATTTAATGACTAGAGGCCTGACTAAACAAGAAGCTTTACTGCTTTTAATAAATGGTTTTTTAAACGAAATAACAAGCGAAATAAAAAGCGATACAATCAAAAAATTTGTAGAAAAAAAATTAGAATTTCAAATCAATGGATATTGAAAATATAAAATCACAATTCCCAATTTTTAAAAATAAAATAAATGGCAAACCATTAATTTACCTTGATAGCGCCAATTCCTCTCAAAAACCAAAAAATGTAATAGATAGAATAACAAAATTTTATTCAAAAGAATTTTCTAATATAGGAAGAAGCGTTCATTCATTAGCTGTAACCGCAACTAATCGATTTGAGGAAACAAGAGATTTAGTTAAAAAATATATTAATGCAAAATTTAGAGAGGAAGTGATATTCACAAAAAATGCTACAGAGGCAATAAATTTAGTAGCATCTTCCTTTGGTGAAAAATTCATAAATAAAGGCGATGAAATTTTAATTACAGAATTAGAACATCACGCAAATTATGTTCCATGGCACTTTATTAGACAAAAAAAGGGTGCAATCATAAAATTTGCTGAATGTAACGAAAGGGGAGAAGTTGATATTGATGCGATTAAAAAATTAATTACAAATAAGACAAAAATTATTGCAATAACACACATATCAAATGTTACCGGAGCTATAATGCCAGTAAAAAAAATAGTTGATCTTGCAAGCGAAAAAGAAATCCCTGTTCTAGTTGATGGCTGTCAAGGAGCTCCACATCTCGAGATAGATATGCAAAAACTTGGCTGTGATTTTTATGCAATTTCTTGTCATAAAATGTATGGACCTACTGGTGTAGGCATTTTATTTGCTAAAAAGAAATGGGCAGATATTTTGCCCCCTTATCAGGGTGGAGGAGGCATGATTGGAGAGGTAAAAAAAAATGATATTACTTTTTCAGATAGCCCCACTAAATTCGAAGCTGGAACACTCCAAACTGCGGAGGTAGTAGGCTTTTCCGAGTCACTAAAATTTATAGAGAGTATTGGAATAAAAAATATTATAGAGCATGAAAAAAAAATTTTGGAATATGCCCTTGAGACGATTAAAAAAAATAATTCTGTAAATGTAATTGGTGATCCTAAAAAAAGAGGTTCAATAATCTCGTTTACTATAAAAGGAATACATCCACATGATATAGCTACAATTTTTGACGAGGACGGATTAGCAATTAGAGCTGGACACCACTGCTGTCAAATTTTACACGAAAAAATGGGCATACCAGCATCTGCAAGAGCATCTTTGGGGATTTATAATTCAAAAGATGATATTGATGCTCTTAGTAGTGCAATAAAAAAATGCAACAAGGTTTTTAATAATTAAATGGATATCAAAGAATTATACAAAGAAATAGTTTTAGATCACGGAAAGAATCCTAGAAATAAAAAAAAATGTAAAGATTTTAATCAAGACGCGAAGGGACATAACCCACTTTGTGGAGACAAAGTGCATGTTTTTTTAAAATTAAATCAAGATAAAAAAGTTGAAGATATATCTTTTGAGGGTGAAGGCTGCGCTATTTCAATGGCTTCAGCTTCTATAATGACTGAAACTATAAAGGGAAGAGATTTTAATGTTGCTAAAAAAATCTTAGAACACTTTTTACATATGCTTAAAGAAGGCTCTAAATTAAGTATAAACAGTCTTAGCGAAGAGGAAAATATTAGAATGATGTCGCTTTCTGGAGTCAAACGTTTCCCAATGAGAGTTAAGTGTGCTACTTTGGCATGGCATACTTTTGTACATGCAGCTGAAGGAGGAAACGAAACCGTAAATACAGAAAAATAACTATGAGCGAATTAAAAGAAAAAATAATTAAAGAAATTAAAAAAGTCTATGATCCCGAAATCCCAGTTAATATTTATGAATTAGGGCTTATTTATAAGATTGAAATTGATAAAAAAAATATCGTTAATGTAGATATGACACTAACTTCTCCAAACTGTCCAGTTGCTGAAAGTTTGCCAAAACAAGTTAAGGATAGTATAATTAAAGTTACCGGAGTTTCTGACGTTAAGCTCAACCTGGTTTGGGATCCTCCGTGGGATAAATCTAAAATGTCAGAGGCTGCTAAATTAGAGTTAGATATATGAGTGAACAAGTAATTAAACTAAGTGAGAATGCTGCAAATAGAATAAAGGAAATTATGTCTAAAGCGGATGGCAAAACTATTGGAGTAAGAGTTGGTGTAAAGTCAGGTGGATGTGCCGGTATGTCTTATATGATGGAGTATGCAAAAGAACCAAAAAAAAATGAGGAAGTCATTGAAGATAAAGGCGTTAAAGTTTTTATAGATGCAAATGCAGTCATGTATCTTTTAGGAACCGAAATGGACTATAAGGCCGATAAGTTTTCCTCACAATTTGTATTTAAGAACCCCAACGAAACAGAACGTTGTGGTTGCGGAGAATCTTTTAAGGTATAAGCGATTCATGAGAGACACTAAACATTTGGAGAGCTTTGCTAGACAAAGAGTTGAAAAAGAAAAAGAAAAAAGTCTCTTCAAAAATAAAATCAAAGCTGTTAATAAAGGCGCCAACGGTACTTTTGAATACACAATTAAAGAAGGTATCAATAAGGGCAAAATAGCTGACGGTAGAATTTTAAAAAAGTAAATTTGAGTTCTATTTTGGAAGTTTCGTAGCACCGGTTTCTTGGTGAACTATTTTTCCATCTTTAAACTTGTAGTAAGACATAACTGCTTCTTTATTACCATCATTATAACTTGCAAAAGCGTGCATAAATCCAACTTCATTATTCTCAAAAAGAATTCTATGTTTATCTAGCTTTACATCTTTCATTCCAACCCATTTAACCACATCATCTTTAGACAAAGTCTTTCCAGACGAGTGCATTATGAATTTGAAGTCATCATGCATAATTTCTTTCGCGCCATTTGCATCGCCTTCATTTACTACTTTGACTAATTTTTGTATTATAGACATTGTTTTTATTTAACCTTGGTAAATCGTTCTTGATAATTTTTCTATTTCTTCTTTTGAACCCGGAATTAAATCATAAGTAGATTTATTGCATTCATCATTCTTTTTTTTATTAAAAGGTTTACCGTAAACTTTATCTACATAAACGTTCATTCCTTTATTTATTTCATCGTTTTTAATACCTTCTTTGTTAAGGTATTCTCGGATTACTTTCGATGCGGCTAGAGCTATCTCAATATCCTTCACTTGAACTGTATCTGCTGGTAATACAGCAGTAGCAGTGTAATGGCCAAGACATTCTATGGCATTTTCTTTTTGCGCTTTAGTTATATGTCCTGCTGCGAAAGAAGAAACTATTATAAAGCTTAATAGAATTAGTGATAAAAAAAACTTATTCATAAAAAAAATATACACATTTGTTGTTAAATAATTATTAAAAAAGTGTCACACCTTAAATATATCCACTTTTAGCAACTATAATACATTTGAAACTCCATTGGATGTGGAGTGTGCTCAAAATTATAAATTTCTTCATATTTAAGAGCGATGTAAGCATCTATTTGATCGTCAGTAAAAACATTACCCTGAGTTAAAAATTTTCTATCTTTATCCAAGCTTTCCATAGCTTCTCTTAAAGAACCACAAACTGTAGGAATTTTTTTAACTTCAGACTCACTTAATGCATACAAATCTTTATCTAAAGATTTACCTGGATCGATCTTATTTTTAATTCCATCAAGTCCAGCCATTAATAACGCTGAAAATGTTAAGTAAGGGTTTCCAGCCGCATCAGGGAAACGAACTTCACATCTAGCAGCTTTCTTGCTCTGAGTAATTGGAATTCTACAGGACGCAGATCTGTTTCTTGCTGAGTATGCTAATAATACTGGTGCTTCAAAGCCTGGTATTAATCTTTTATAACTATTCGTTGTTGCATTAGAGAAAGCGTTTATCGCTCTAGCGTGTTTTAATATTCCTCCAATGTAGTGTAATGCTGTATCAGATAAACCTGCATATTTATTTCCAGAAAATACCGCTGTACTTCCTTTCCATATCGATTGGTGACAGTGCATACCAGAACCATTGTCACCTTTTACAGGTTTAGGCATAAAAGTTGCTGTCTTACCGAATGAATGTGTAACCATGTGTACTGCGTACTTGTAAAGTTGAAGATTATCTGCTTGATCAACTAATGTACCAAAATACATTCCAAGCTCATGTTGGCTCGGAGCAACTTCATGGTGATGTTTTTCAACTTTAATTCCCATATCCTTCATTGCTTTTAAATATTCACTTCTCATATCCTGGGCACTATCAACAGGTGGAACTGGGAAATAACCACCTTTAATACCTGGTCTGTGACCCATATTTCCATTTTCATATTTTTTTCCAGTGTTATATGGACCTTCAGAGCTATCAATTTGAAATCCCGTATGATTCATATCGTTTGAATATCTAACATCATCAAAAACAAAAAATTCTGGTTCTGGTCCGAAGTAAGCTTTATCTCCCACACCAGTTTTCTTTAAATATCCCTCTGCTTTTTTTGCTGTACCCCTTGGATCCCTTTCGTAAGGATCTTTTTTAATAGCATCAAGAATGTCACAAAATATATTAAGAGTATTATGTGATGTAAAAGGATCTATTACTGTTCTTGATAAATCTGGTTTTAAAATCATGTCTGACTCATTAATTGCCTTCCATCCAGCAATAGATGAACCATCAAAGAAAACCCCCTCGTTTAACATATCTTCATCAACTATTGTTGCATCCATAGTAACATGTTGAAGTTTTCCTCTTGGGTCTGTAAATCTTAGATCTACGTATTCTATCTCTTTATCTTTAATTATCTTTTTTACTGAACTAGCACTCATAAATCCCTTTCAAATTGTTTGAAAATACGATTTACATTACCAAATTTTTACATTTCAAGTATGCTAAAAAAATATATGGCTGCTATGCATTTTTTACATTATACAATTCCTAATTGAATGAAATTGATTAAAAATACCCCAAAAATTTGGATTAAAAAGTTTCCCTGGAAAACAAAGTCTAGTCACAAGTATTCTAGGGGCAGAGTACTTATTCTTGGGGGACAAAAGAATATGGTTGGCGCCACAATTCTTGCTGCTGAGGCCTGTTTAAGGGTCGGGGTTGGCTCTGTAAAGATAATATGTACAAGAGAAACTTTGCCAATTTTATCAAGAAAATTTCCATCTGCACTTAAAGTAGAAATAAACAATCTTTCATTTCTAAAATCTTTTCTTAAAAAAGAAAGGAAGACAACCCAAGTTGCCTTAGTCGGGCCAGGAGCAGGAAAGAGTTCAAAAACAATGAAATTTACTGAGGAAATTATTAAACATATTAAATATGTAGTTTTAGACGCGGATTCATTAAATTCGTTCCAAAATAGAGCAAAAAAACTTTTAAAATATTTAGACAAATATAAATTAATTACACCACACAATGCTGAATTTCATAGACTTTTTCCAACAGTAAAAAGAAGTTTGGGTAATAAAGAAAAAGTTTTAAATTTTTTAAAGATATGTAAATCAAATATTTTACTCAAGGGAAATACCACAGTAATCGGATCTCCAAAAAAAATTGTAATAAACAAACATACCTCTAGTGAATTAGCAGTTATCGGATCTGGGGATGTACTAGCAGGAATTATAACAAGTCTGGTTGGCGATAAAAAAATGTCTATTATCGAGGCAGCATCGGCCGCAACATGGATACACGGCGATATTGCAAAACGTTATGGAAAAGGAATGATATCTGAGGATTTAATAAAAGGTATACCCGCTGTTTTAAGGAAGCTAAAAAAATGAGTGAATTATTTAAAAAGGACACTGTTATAAGAGTTGAAAAGTGTTTAAAAAAATTTAAGTCCGATTTAAAAATTATTGCTTTAGAAACCACCGCTAGAACAGCAAAAGATGCTGCAAATTCTCTAAAATGTGAATTAGGGGCGATTGTAAAAAGTTTAGTTTTTAAAGCAGAAAATGAATTTTTAATTTGTCTCATTGCAGGTGACAAGAGATGCTCTTTAAATAAATTAAAAAAAACCCTTAACAAGAAAGATGTTTCAATGGCAAACGCAAATGAAGTAAAAGAAATTACAGGATTTTCTATTGGTGGAGTTTCACCCATAGGTCATTTAAACAAATTAGATATTATTATAGATAAATCTTTAAGTAGATTTGAATATATATATGGTGCAGCTGGTCATCCCGATTGTGTATTTAAAATTAATTATGTTGACCTAATAAATTTAACAAATGGCTTAGAGAAGGAAATAATTGAATGAGAGAGCCCAAAACTATCGATGTATTATTATTAATTTTGCTAGGAGCAATTTGGGGGTCAGCTTTCTTTAATATAAAAATAGCCACCTATACTTATGACCCAGTTACTTTAGTTTTTGTTAGAGTTTTTTTTGCCCTTTTGGCTTTAGGTATTTATTGCGTATACAAAAATGTAAAAATTTTAGCTTTTTCAAAAGATTGGAAAATGTACGCATTGGTAGGTCTAACAAATATTACTATACCTTTTTTATTAATAGCTTATGGCACAAATGTAGTTGATAGCTATTTATCAGCAATCCTAATGAGCACAACTCCTTTAAGCGGAACTTTATTAGCTCATTTTTTTACATCCAATGAAAAATTAAATATTTTTAAATCCGTTGGTGTTGTAATTGGATTTTTGGGAATACTATTTTTATTTTTTGATAAATTAGTAATATCAGAGAGTAATATTTTCTACGTAATAGTAATACTTTGTGGATCTACCTTTTATGTTGTTGGCGGTATATTAACTTTAAAATTTTTAAAAAACAAAGGTAATGAAAACGTAACTACCTCAACAATACTCTGGTCTTTAATTTTTCTTTCACCATTTTGTTTATACCAAGAACCATGGGCGAATTTAAATCCTTCTATGGAGTCAACAATTGCACTGATTTATCTTGGGGTGTTTCCAACAGGTATTGCTTGGTTACTCAGATTTCACATACTCACAAAGGTTGGTATGGTTTTTCAAACACAAGTAGCTTACTTAATACCAATATTTGGAGTTATATTTGGATATTTAATTATGGATGAGCAGATCACCTGGAAAGTTTTGGCTTCTTTAATAATAATCATTTCAGGTATATATATTGTAAAAAGAGGTAATAAAGGAATTAAAAATTAAAAATAATGAATGAATCAGCTCAACTTAGTCTACTTTCAGTTATTTCCCTATTAAGCTTTTTTGTTGCTCTTTTAATAAGCAAGTACTCAAATAAAATTGGAAATGGAATTTTATTAGACCATGATTTTGAAAAAACCCCAGGCCTTTCATAAAGAGTTAATTCCAAGAAGTGGTGGATTAGCCTGTATAATATCTTTAACTACTTTTTTTATTTTATACAATCTTTTGTTTAAACAATTTTTATTTGATTATTTCATTCTATCTATATTGATGTTTTCAATAGGCTTTTTAGAAGATATAAAATTCAAAATTAGCCCAAAATATAGATTATTATTAATGATAATTTCTTTGTTAATCTTTATAAACCTTTCATCCGCCGCAATTCAATCTATAGATCTTAAATTTTTAAATATTTGGATGGACAATAATTTATTTTCTACTGCTTTTACTCTTTTGTGTTTATTATTTATTATAAATGGTGCTAATTTAATTGATGGTTTTAATGGACTTTTAACAATCCATTTGCTTTTAATAAATTTCATACTTTTTTTTATAAATTTGAACAATGGCCATGAAACTCTCACTACAATAATAACAGCGCAGATAGTAATTTTAGTAACTTTTCTATTATTCAACTTTCCAAGAGCTAAAATGTTTTTAGGTGACAGCGGTTCTTATTTACTTGGCTCTTTAGTTGCTTTAAATATAATTAATACAAATAATTTAAACCCTCAAATTTCATCTTTTTTCTTTTGCATACTTTTATTTTATTTATTTTTTGAAGTTTTTTTCTCATTTTTTAGAAAATTATACTTAAGAAGATCGCCACTCAAACCGGATAAACAACACTTGCACATGCTTCTTTATGAATTTTTGAATAGGTCTGGACGATTTAAAGATAGCAACTATCTTAACTCAATTGTAATAAATGTTATTTATATCTCCTTAATTTTGCCCGTAATTTTTTTCAATGATAATGGGTTAATTTGTAAATATTGGTTTTTTTCCTTGATAGTTATTTATATGGTTTTTTACTCCTTACTTTATAGTTTCACAAAAAAGCAATAGTTGTTATAAGTTGCTGTTAAAACAAATAACAAAAGGGCAAGTGGCGGAATTGGTATACGCGCTAGTCTTAGGAACTAGTGCCGCAAGGCTTAAGAGTTCGAGTCTCTTCTTGCCCACCAAATTATGAAAGTAAAAGTAACATCTCAAAAAGGTCTGAAAACAAGTCTATCAGTTGTAGTTGATAAAGCAATAATTCAAAAAAAATTAGATGATAAACTTTTAGAACTTCAAAACAAAGTACAATTAAAAGGTTTTAGACCAGGAAAGGTTCCAACCAAGGTAATAAAAGATCAATTTGGAAAAGCTATTTACGGAGAAGTTTTGGACGGAGTCTTAAAAGAGACAACTACAAAGGCTATAGAAGATAAAAAATTAAAAATAGCTGGACAACCAAAAATAAATCTCAAAACCTTTGGAGAAGGTAAAGATTTAGATTATACAATCGATTTAGAAATTTTACCCGATGTTAATTTAAAGCCTCTAGAAAATATTAAAATTACCGACTACGAAATAATTATTGATGAAGATACTGTAAAAAATAGAATTCTTGAAATAGCAAAAAACCAACAAAATTTTTCAGATAAATTAGTTAATGTTAGTGCAGAAAAAGGAGATATGGTTATTTTTGATTATGAAGCAAAAATAGATGGTAAAAATTTTGAAGGAGGTCAAGGTAAAAATATACAATTAATTTTAGGAAGGGACCTGTTTATAAAAGGATTTGATAATCAACTCATCGGCTTAAAAAAAGATGATAAAAAAATAATTAAAGTAAATTTACCAGAAAACTATCCAAACAAAGATTTAGCAAATAAAAAAACTGAATTTTATTGCAAAGTAAATAAAATCAAAAAACCAGAAGAAACCAAAATAGACGATGATTTTGCAAAAAAAGTTGGCGCAAAAGATTTGAATAATCTTAAAGATTTAATCAAACAACAAACATCTAATGAGTACAAAAGAAGCTTAGATATTATTGTAAAAAAAGATATTTTAGACCAAATAGAAAAAAATCATTCATTTGAATTACCACCAAACCTTGTCGATCAAGAAACAAAAATACTTTTACAAAATCGTAAAAAAGAAGATTTAGTAAAATTTGAGGAAAAAGATAAACAATCAGCAAAATCCAGAATTAAAATTGGCATCATATTAAATAAGATTGCAGAAAAAAATAATTTAAAGATTGATAATGAGGAAATTAAAAACGAAATAAATAAACAAGTTAAAAGCATGCCTGGCCAAGAAAAAATGGTAATGGACTATTACCAAAAAAATCCACATGCGGTTGAAAGTTTAAAAGGCGCTTTATATGAAGAAAAAGTTATAAGTCTCATTAAAAGCAAAATAAAACTTAATAAAAAAAATGTATCTCTAAAAGATGCAGAAGAAATAATTAAAAATTTACACAAAATTCTAGTGTAGACAAAAAAACTAATCTTCAAAATAAGCAAAAAAAACCAAAAAATAAAAAGAAAAAATAGAAAGAATTAGCAAAAAGTCTCTTTAAACTGTATAAACATCATTGTTATGATTCGTAGAATAGAAGAGCAATTAAATAATCTTATACCCATGGTTGTTGAACAAACAAACAAAGGTGAAAGAGCTTACGACATTTACTCCAGACTTTTAAAGGAAAGAATTGTATTTTTAGTAGGAGGAGTTAATGATAATGTTGCATCTCTAGTTACTGCTCAACTTCTTTTTTTGGAGTCAGAAAATCCCAAAAAAGAGATTTTCTTTTATATAAATAGTCCAGGAGGATTAGTTACATCGGGTTTAGGTATCTACGATACTATGCAATATATTAAATCACCAGTTTCAACTTTATGTATAGGACAAGCCTCCTCAATGGGCTCCTTTCTTCTAGCTGCCGGAGAAAAAGGAAAAAGATTTTCACTTCCAAATTCAAGAATTATGGTTCATCAACCTTCAGCAGGTTTTCAAGGACAAGCTACCGATATTCAAATCCACGCTAAAGAAATTTTATCTCTTAAAGAAAGGCTTAATAAAATTTATTCCAAGCATACTGGAAAAACAGTCAAGGAAATTGCTTCAGCATTAGAAAGAGATAAATTTATGACTGCTGAAGAAGCAAAAGATTTTGGCCTCATAGACAAAGTTGTTGAAAAAAGAAACTAATACACAATATGTAGGTTAAAGCACAACTTACACTTGCCTTCGTCATTATCAACATTTAAATTAGTAATATTGATTCGTTATGTCAGAAAAAAATAATAAAAATATTCTCTATTGTTCTTTTTGTGGAAAAAGCCAACACGAAGTCAAAAAACTTATTGCTGGTCCAACCGTTTTTATTTGCGATGAGTGTGTTGAACTTTGTATGGATATTATTAAAGAGGAAAACAAAACTTCATTAATAAAACATCAAGAAGGCGTTCCTACACCAAAAGAAATTTGTAAAATCTTAGATGATTACGTTATCGGACAAACTTATGCTAAAGAAGTTCTTTCTGTAGCTGTCCACAATCATTATAAGAGATTAAATCATGAATCCAAAACAAACAAAGACATTGAGCTTTCTAAATCTAATATTTTATTAGTAGGACCAACGGGATGTGGAAAAACTTTATTAGCCCAGACATTAGCAAGAATTTTAGATGTCCCATTTACTATGGCTGACGCAACAACATTAACAGAAGCTGGATACGTCGGAGAAGATGTAGAAAATATAATTTTAAAATTACTCCAGGCCGCAGATTACAATGTTGAAAAAGCACAAAGAGGAATTGTTTATATTGATGAGGTTGATAAAATTAGCAGAAAATCTGAAAACCCATCTATTACAAGAGATGTCTCTGGTGAAGGTGTTCAACAAGCACTTTTAAAAATTATGGAAGGTACAGTAGCGAGCGTTCCACCCCAAGGAGGAAGAAAACATCCCCAACAGGAATTTTTACAAGTGGATACTACAAATATTTTATTTATTTGCGGCGGCGCTTTTGCGGGTTTGGATAAAGTTATAGAGAACAGAGGAAAAGGTACTTCAATTGGTTTTGAAGCAAAAGTAAAAAGTTTTGATGACAAATCAGTATCAGAAATAATTACAAAACTTGAACCGGAAGATCTTATAAAATATGGATTAATACCTGAATTCGTTGGAAGAATGCCAATAATAGCAACTCTTAAAGATTTAGACGAGAAATCATTAATTAAAATTTTGAAAGAACCAAAAAATTCTCTATTAAAGCAATACAAAAGACTTTTTGAATTTGAAGATGTAAAATTAGAATTTAGAGATGATGCCTTAATTGAAATTGCTAAAAAGGCAATAAATAAAAAGACTGGCGCTAGAGGACTCAGGTCAATATTGGAATCAATTTTATTGAAAACTATGTTTTCATTACCCGATATGGAAAACGTAGAGTCCGTAACTGTTGATAAAACTGTTGTGAAAGGTAAATCAGAACCAATTATTGCATATTCAAAAAACAAATCTTCATCTGTTGCATAAAAACGCATTCGAAACTAATTATTAACTGCGCCATTAATTTTACTTGAAATAATACTCTTTAGTAGCCATATTAATGTCATGTCGCCAGAAAACAAAAAACCACTACTACCTCTAAGAGATATTGTTATATTTCCTTCTGTAGTTGTTCCATTATTTGTGGGACGTAAAAAATCTATTAGAGCTCTGGAAGAGGTTATGAAAACTGACAAATCAATAGTTTTAGTTGCTCAAAAAAACTCTGAGGTAGATGACCCACAGGAAAAAGATATATTTTCTTATGGTTGTTTAAGTAAGATATTACAACTGTTAAAGTTACCAGACGGAACAGTCAAAGTATTAGTTGAAGGTTTAAGCAGAGCTAAGATTAATGAGATTACAGATGAAAATAAAAAATTCTTAAGTTGTAAGATAGAGAAGATTGAAAACGAAAAAGAAACCGAAGAAAATAAGCTGTATGCACTAAATCTGATTAAGAAATTTGAAAAACTGTCTAGCATAAGCAAAAAAGATTCAATCGATTTTGTTAAAACTTTGAAGAACTTAAAACAACCTGGTCAGATTGCCGATAATATTTCGTCAAATT
>QCNT01000004.1 GCA_003213135.1 Pelagibacteraceae bacterium AG-426-I15
CAATTTATTGAATACTATTATTTCTTTTTTTTTTAAAATACTTTTATCATACTTAGACAATTCACTTCTTATTTTCAAATAGTTTTCTAAAATATCTTTCTCAGATATGTCAATTAAATGAATCAATGTTTTACATCTTTCAATGTGTCTTAAAAATTTGTCTCCCAAGCCAACACCTTTATGCGAACCTTCAATTAAACCAGGAATATCTGCTAAAATAATTTCTTTATGATTAATATTTAGAACTCCTAGATTTGGATTAATTGTAGTAAATGGATAATTCGCAATTTTAGGTTTTGCTCTGGTAAATTTAGATAAAAAAGTTGATTTGCCGGCATTAGGCAAACCAATAATTCCTATATCTGCAATTACTTTTAATTGTAACCAAATCCAAAATTCCTCACCTTTTTTCCCATCGGTTTTTTTTCTAGGCGCTCTATTTGTAGAGCTTTTAAATTTTGTATTCCCCAATCCACCGTTTCCTCCTGTAGCAACTACAAATTTATCTTTATTGGTAATAAAATCATAAATCAAAGTATTATTGTCTTCCTCATAAATTTGTGTACCAACAGGTACTTTAAGTATTAAATCTTTTCCACCTGCTCCTGTTTTATTTTTTTTACTTCCAGACCTGCCATTTTCAGCTTTAAAGTGCTGTTTATATCTAAAGTCTATTAGAGTGTTTAAGTTTCTTTCTGATTCAAAAATTATTGAGCCACCATTACCACCGTCTCCACCATCAGGACCTCCATATTCAACATATTTCTCTCTCCTGAAGCTGGACGCACCTGATCCACCATTCCCTGCTTTAATATTAATCTTTGCTTGATCTAAAAATTTCATTTTGAAAAAAGTAATTTTATTAACTACTTAAAATTATTTGGGAACTACAGAAACAAGAGTTCGGTTAGATTTTGACTTTTTAAATTTTACTTTCCCACTAATTAATGAAAAAATAGAGTGATCTTTACCCATACCAACGTTATTTCCTGGATGAATTTTAGTTCCTCTTTGACGAACAATTATATTTCCTGGTTTTACTAGTTGTTCACCATATCTTTTAACTCCCAGACGACGCCCAGCACTATCTCGTCCGTTTTTGGTTGTTCCTCCAGCTTTTTTTGTTGCCATAAATTTTACTTTTTATTTTTTGGTTTTGTTTTAGTTTTCTTAGTTAAGTTTTCTTTTTGAACAGCTGTTTTTTTACCTTTTTTATATCACTTGCCAATTTTATTTTTTCAGCATTTATTTCAGAAACTATTTTTCCGTTTCCTGACAAAATTTTTGTTATTTGGATCTTTGAAAGAAGCTGTCGATGCCCATATCTTTTTCTTGAATTTTGTCTTCTTCTTTTTTTGAAAACAATTATTTTTTTATCTTTTATATTATCTAAAATTAATCCCTCAACGACTGCTCCATTTATAGTTGGATTTCCAACTTCGGTGGTTTTGTCATCATTTAAAAGCAAAACTTTTTTGAATTCCACTTTTCCTCCTTTTTGAATGTCAAGTCTCTCAATCTTAAGGATATTACTAGCAGACACTTTGTATTGCTTTCCACCTGTTTCAATTACTGCAAAAGACATAAAATAATCTCAGTTAAAATTTAGAGCAATATAACGCTGTGCAATACCAAGTCAAGTTCAATGATACTAAAATTCATCTTTTAATTTCCTTAACTTGCTAAAAACTTCTAATTTAGAGCTATTATTCATATCAAGACTATTCTTGATTTTTTTGTTATCACACCTCAAAAATATATTTGTTTCAATTTCGTCTGCTAAAGAAACTGGAATAGTGGGTAGATTTTTATTTAGTTTATCTTTTATTTCTTTAATTCTCTTTTTTAAAATAATATTTTCTTTATCTATACTTAAGCAAAAATTTCCATTACTTAATGTATATTCATGTCCGCAATAAATCATAGTATTTTTCGGTATTTTTTTAATTTTTTCTAAGGAATCAAACATTTGTTTTAAAGTACCTTCAAAAATTCTTCCACAACCTAGAGAGAATAAAGTATCACCTGTAAATATAATTTTAGAATTTTTAGAAAAAAAAGAAATATGATCAAGTGTGTGTCCAGGTATATGTATTATTTCAAATTTTGTTTTACCCAACAAAAAAATTTCACCATCTCCTTTTTTTATATCAGCTCCAGGAATTTGATTTTTACCATATTTTGAGCAGACAACTTTTGAACCATATTTTTTTTTCAATTCTAAATTTCCACCGACGTGATCACCATGATGGTGCGTATTAAGTATAAAATCGAGTTTCTTATAATTTTTATCAATCTCAATATCTATTGGTTCAAACTCAGATGGATCAATAACACCAACAGTGCCTGTATCTTTATCTGCAATTATATAACTATAGTTATCAGAGAGACATTTAATTACTGTAACCGCAATCATTTCAACTCAACTGAAAAATACCGATTTTAGAAAATAAATTTTTAATTTCAAGATTGCTTCGATAAATCTTTGAAATTTTATTTTCATTAATACCGATTATTTTATTAATTTTTATATTTTTACTTAGGCAAAAATCGTACATATCTTTAATTGTACACATATGTAGATTAGGAGTATTGTACCAATTATTTGGTAAATTTTTGGTAATTGGCATTTTACCAAAAAATAATAAACTTGTTCTAACTTTCCAATATCCAAAGTTGGGAATAGATATAATGACTGATTTTCCAATTCTTAATAAATCTTTTAAAACTTTTTCTGGATTATAAAACGCTTGAAGAGTTTGGCTTAAAATAACAAAATCAAAAGATTGGCTTGGGAACTGATGAAGTTCTGTTTCGGCATTTCCCTCAATAACAGAAAGACCTTTGTAAATACATTTTTTAACATTTTCTTCGACAAGCTCTAAGCCACGAACCCTAATATTTTTTTCTTTAATCAATAAATTCATTAATGATCCATCCCCACACCCAACATCTAATACCCTTACATCATTAGGTAATAAATCTGCTATAACTTTAAATTCTTTTTTCATTTTTAAATTTTAAATGCATCGAATCTAAAAATCCTTTCAATGTTTTTAGAAATTCTGTTTCATCTACCAAAAAAGAGTCATGACCTTTGTCAGTTTTAATTTCAGCAAAAGAAACATCAGCTCCTGATGCATTTAGAGCAATTACCGTATCTTTATTTTCTTTGGTTGTATAAAGCCAATCCGATGAAAAAGAGATAACTAAAAATTTAGTTTTTTGATTTTTAAAAGCCTCAACTAGTCCTCCATTGAATTGTTTAGATAAATCAAAATAATCCATAGCTCTTGTAATGTATAGAATAGAATTTGCGTCAAATCTCTCTACAAAAGAATATCCTTGATGTCTTAAATAACTTTCAACTTGGAAATCGGCATCAAAACTGAATTCATAATCTGATTTTTCTTGAAGTTTTCTTCCAAATTTTTCTTGCATACCTTTTTCTGACAAATAACTAATATGACCAACCATTCGTGCAACTGCTAACCCATTTTTTGGCTGAACATTTTTTTTAAAATACCTTCCTTTATCCCATATAGGATCTGCCATAATAGCCTGTCTAGCCAATTCATTAAGTGCAATATTTTGTGCACTATGGCTTGTACTACATGCGATTGGAATCGCAGAAAAAGTTTTATTTGGAAATGTTGCACAAAACTGAAGTAGTTGCATTCCACCCATAGACCCACCAGTAGCACAAAGAAGTTTTTTTATTCCCAAATGATCCAAAAGAGTTTCTTGTGCTTTCACCATATCTCTTATTGTAATAACAGGAAAATTGAGTCCGTAAGCCTCGTTAGTTTTTTTATCAATTTCTTTGGGACCCCAAGAACCCATGCAACCACCAATTACATTAGCACAAACTACAAAATATTTATTTGTATCTATTGCCTTATTCGGACCAACGGCAGATATCCACCAACCCTCTCTTTTAGTGATTGGATTAATTCCACTTACAAATTGATCTCCAGTGAGCGCATGAAAAACTAATACTGCGTTATCTTTATTTTTATTTAATTTTCCATAGGTCTCGTAAGCCAAAGGAAAGTCTTTGATTGTTTGCTTGCAATCTAGCAAAAGAGGTTTTGAAACGTTTAATTTTTTTATATTTTTTAAATTTTCATTCATAATCAAAAAAAAAGCCCAGCTAGACTGGGCAAAAAATCCCTGTTTAGCTGCATTTACTTAGCGCTCGCAATTTTGGTTAAATCAGCGCTAGGCGAATGTATACTAAATCGCCACAAACATGTCAATTTAATCAAATAAAATTTTTTCCATTATACAAATATAGACTCTTTTTATATAAGACATCATAAATATTATGAAATTACCAAGACCTAGAAAAATTATTGCAGAAAAGTATGTTGCTGGATTAAGTCTATTTAAAAGTAGAAGAAGCCCTATAAAACTATCTGCAAATGAATCTGCGTTAGGCCCAAGCCCAAAAGCTGTAAAATCTTATAGTTCAATCGGCAAAGGTTTTGTGAGATATCCAGACTCGGATGGTACTTTTTTCCGAAAAGTCCTTGCTAAAAAATTTAGATTAAAAAGAGATAGAATAATTTTAGGATCAGGGTCTGATCAAATATTTGAGCTAGTATGTAAACTTTTTTTGAATAAAGGAGATGAAGTTATTGTGCCAGAATACAGTTTTATCATTTATAGAATTTACAGCAGAATGTTTGGAGCAAGGGTAAGATATGCCAAAGAAGAAAATTTTAAACCATCAGTTAAATCAATTTTAGATCAAGTTACTAGAAAAACAAAAATAGTTTTTCTGGCTAATCCAAATAATCCAACAGGTACTTATTTAGATAAATTCCAGATACTAAAACTTAGAAAAAAATTAAGAAGTGATATTTTGTTGGTTATTGACGACGCGTACTACGAGTATATCAATGACCCAAATTATGCATCTGGAATACGATTATTTTCTAAATCGAAAAATGTTCTAGTAACTAGAACTTTTTCTAAAATCTACGGTTTAGCAGGATTAAGAATAGGTTGGGGTTATGGATCAAAAGAAATAATCAAAAAATTATATGAAATAAAGCCGCCGTTCAATGTAAGTAGACCAGCTCTATTTGCCGCGACACAGGCTGTGCAAGATACTAAATGGTTAAACAAAGCCATAAAACACAATAACTTTTGGGCAGAGAAAATATATGAGACTTTAGATGAAATTGGTATCACCACAAATAAAACAAATGTAAATTTCTTTCTTTTAAATTTTGATTTTGTTAATAAATCAGCATCACAGGTATTTAATAAATTGGCTAATTCAGGGATACTTGTTAGACAAATGGAAGTGTATAATATTAAAAACTCATTGAGAGTAACAATTGGAAATAGCAAAGAAAATAAAAAATTTATTTCTGTATTAAGGAAAATTTTTAATGTTTGATCAGGTTTCAATAATTGGCTGCGGTTTAATTGGCTCTTCAGTTTTGAGGCGCTTAAAAAAAAATAAATCTGCCAAAAAAGTTGTAAGCTATGATAATAGTAAATCTGTAAGTGAAATAGTAAAAAAAGAAAATCTTTCAGATCAATTAGCAGCTAACTTAAGTGAGGCAGTAAAAAATTCAGATTTTATTTTAATTGCAACACCTCTTAGTAGTTTTGAGAATATAATAAATTCTATTAAAGATAATTTAAAGCCAGGATCAATATTAACAGATACGTGTTCGGTGAAAACAAGTGTTAATAATATTATCAGAAAATTAAAAATAAAAAATTCCACTTGGATTCCAGGGCATCCAGTAGCAGGAACTGAAAATAGTGGACCTAACGCAGGTTTTCCTGATTTATTTCAAGATAGGTGGACAATACTTTCTCCTGATAAAAATGTAAAAGATGCTGAAATTAAAAAAACTGTTCTTTTTTGGGAGTCAATGGGCAGCAAAGTCAAAATTATGTCCGTAGAAGATCATGATAAAATTATATCTCTTACCAGTCACCTTCCGCATGTCATAGCGTACAATATTGTAAAGACAGTAATGGGCAGTGATGAAAAGACCAAAAATGACATTATTAGATATAGCGCTGGAGGGTTAAGAGATTTTACCAGAATAGCAGCTTCAGACCCAACAATGTGGAAAGATATATTTATAGATAATAGTGGCTTAATTATTGATGCTATCGATAAATTTAGTGAAAGTTTAGACGAATTTAAAAAAGCTATTAAAGAAAAAAATAGCGAAAAATTATTGCAAATTTTTGAAAAATCTAAAGAATTTAGAAAAGCAATAATCAAAGCAGGACAAGATACTGACAAACCTGATTTTGGAAGAAAATAGCTAGTCTATTAAATCAATTTCTTTATAAATTTCTGATTGAAGTTTTTTTACAAATTTTTCTTTTTCTAAACCTGGTTCTATAGGATCAAGAAAAGATATAGTTATATTACCAGGATATTTATTGAAACTATTTTTTGGCCAAACTTTTCCCGTATTCAAAGCTACTGGCACGCAAGGTAATTTTAATGCATCATATATTCTTCCAACTCCTTTTTTAAAAGGTGTACGGTCTTTATAAGGAACTCTTGTTCCTTGAGGAAAAATTAACAAAGGTCTTTCAGTTTCTTCGGTTTTGTTTAGAATCTTATCAAAAAAATTTAAATTTTCTTTTGTTGCAGTTTCCCTAACAATATCAATTGCTCCAATTTTTTTTAAACACCAGCCAAAAATAGGTATTCTTATTAGCTCTTTTTTTAATATGAATATGGGTCCAGGCAAAACTATCTGTAATGCAAATGTCTCAAACATTGATTGATGGGCAGATGCAACAAAATATTTTTTATGTTTTTTTAAATTTTGAAGTCCCTTAAACTCTACCTTTGTATTAAGAAAAATTTTTAGCAAAAAAACAATATAGTCTGAAAGGACTTTTCCAGCGCATATCATATACTTATCTTTAGTGAATAAAAAAGGTATAGAAACAATACAAGCTGATATTATCCCCGCATAAAGAAAAATATTGAAAATAAATGATCTTAAAAATACCATTAATTAAATAATCTCAGAAATCTTTTGTCTTCTTCTTATAATTTTAACTTTACCTTTTTTTACTAAAATCTCTGATGCCAAAGGTTTTGAATTATAATTTGACGATAGAGATGAACCATAAGCACCAACATTTGTAATAGCTACAAAATTATTTTCGTTTAGTAATGAATAACTTTTGTATTTAATAAAACTATCCGTACTTTCACAAATTGGTCCAACAAATTCTACATTTCCATTTATTCTTTTTTTCAATTTTAAAACTGGAATAATATTATGTCTGGCATTGTACAGGGCCGGTCTCATGAAATCGTTCATTCCAGCATCTAAAATAATGAAATTTTTATTTCCATTTTTTTTAATAAATACAATTTTTGAAACTAAAGTTCCTGTATTACCAACAATAAATCTTCCTGGTTCAAAAATTATTTTGCAATTAAGTTTTTTTTTAAAAATATCCACTAATTTAGAGTAATTTTTAATATCAATTTTTTTTTCTTTATTTCGATAAGGAATACCAAATCCTCCACCAAGATCGACATATTCAAAGTTTATTCGACTTGATTTAATTATTTTGTACAAAACATCTAAAGTTTTCCTATAAGGACCAACTGATGTAATTTGACTTCCAATATGTACGCTAACTCCTTTTATTTTTATATTTTTAAATTTTTTAAAATTTCTACAAAAACTTAAAAAGTTTGATTTTGGTAGCCCAAATTTACTATCTATTTTGCCAGTTGAAATTTTAGATAGTGTGTTGGCGTCCACTCCTGGATTTAATCTGATCCCAATAGAAGTTATTCGTCTCATTTTTTTAGATATTTTATCAATTAATCTAGCTTCACTTTCAGACTCAATATTAATTAATAGAACTTTACTTTTAATAGCTGCTCTAAGTTCTTCCTCAGTTTTTCCAACCCCGGAAAAAACAATTTTATTTGGTTTAATTTTTGCCTTTAGGGCTTTTATGAGCTCACCCTCCGACACAACATCAGCGCCCGATCCCAGTTTACCTAATTCTGATATAAGAGAAACGTTCGAATTAGATTTAACAGAAAAACAAATTATTGGATTAACTTTTTTAAAATAATTATAAAAAGTTTGATAATTAGCTCTCATTTTTTTGTAAGAATATATATAAAATGGAGTAATATTTTTTTTGGCAATACTTCTGATAGGCGTATTGTCTACATACAGGTTTTGACCTTTATAAATTAAGCTCATTTTCTATTAAATTTTAATATTAATTATCTGATTTTCAGATTTAAAAACGGGCGTTGATTTCTTCCCGCAACTAAATATAAATAAACAAAACAAAGAAATAAGTAATATTTTTTTCATTTTAGTTCTTTTCTATATTTAACAATCATTCTTTTAACATTTTTTGCAGACGTTCCACCAAAAGATGTTTTAGAATTCATGGAATTCACCACATCAAACATTTTAGGTATATTTATATCAACCTCTTTAACAAATTTATTTATTTCTTTTTTAGAAAGTTGATCCAATCTAATTTTCTTTTTTTCAGCATAATTTACTAGTTTTGACGAAATATTATAGCCCGTTCTAAAAGGAAGCTTTTTTTTCATAGAAAGAAAGTCAGCGAAATCAGTAGCAGTAGTATAACCTTTTTGCGCCATATTTTTCATATTATTTTTTTTTGCGTTTAAGTTTTCAATAAGCTCAATAGCCATTAGTAAGCTATCTTTAAGAGTATCGTAGCTATCAAACACTAATTCTTTATCGTCTTGTAAATCCTTATAATAAGATATAGGCAAACCTTTCATTATTGTTAACATAGAATTTAAATTACCATAATTGATAGCTGTTCTTCCTCTTATTAGTTCAGCAGGATCGGGATTCTTTTTTTGAGGCATAATCGAAGATCCTGTTAAAACCTTGTCTCTAAATTCAACAAACCCAAAAGCTTCAGAATTAAAAATAATAAAGTCTTCCGCTAATCTTGATAAATGCATTGCGCAAGTTGCAGAAGCAGATAAAAAATCAATTGCAAAATCTCTATCAGAAACCGAGTCTATCGAATTATTTGTTGGTTTTTTAAATCCAAGTTTTTTTGCTGTAAATTTTCTATCTATATTAAATGATGTTCCGGCTAGTGCAGCTGATCCAAGCGGACATTCATCAATCAAAACAATGTTGTTAGCAAATCTCTTTTTATCTCTAATAAGCATTTCGATATAAGCAAGCAAATAATGCGCAAAAGAAACAGGCTGCGCATTTTTTAAATGAGTAAAACCTGGCATAACTGTATCTATATTTTTCTCAGCTTTATTTAAAATTCTTTTGATAAGATTGTCTAATGAAATCATTATATCTTCAGAAGACTCCTTTACCCAAATCTTAAAGTCAGTTACAACTTGATCATTCCTAGATCTTGCCGTGTGTAAGTAACCAGCAGATTCACCAATAATTTGAAATAATCTTTTTTCTATATTTTGATGAATATCCTCAAATTGTTCCTTAAATTTAAATTTATTCTTATTTATTTCTTTTTCTATTCTTTTAAGTCCTTTAATTATTTTTAACCCATCTTTTCTAGGTATAATTTTTTGCTTAATCAGCATATTAGCGTGAACAATTGATGCAAAAAATATCTTCTTTATAAAGTCTTTTGTCGACATTTATTGACGAACCTATTCTCTGGAAATTTTTGGAATTTCCTTTTGATAGTCTATTTGACCAAACTGCTCTATTTTTTTTCATCATTTTCTATGTTAAATCTATTTATGTGACTTACTCTTTAAATACAACCCTAATAAATCCAAGTTCAAATTCATCTCCCAAAAGTATTGTTATACTTTGTCATGGTTATGGCGGTGATGGTAAAGATATTTCAATTTTAGCTAATTATTGGAAAAATTTTTTACCAGATACTCTATTTATTTGTCCTGATGCCCCTGAAGTGTGTAAGCTCACACCATCAGGGTTTCAGTGGTTTGATCTTATGGATCAGACTGAGGAAGAAATATTATCTAAGTCTCTAATAGCCGAACAAAAATTAAACTTCTTAATCGATGAAATTATCGAAAAAAACAATATTAAGGAAGAAAAGATTGCTATGGTTGGTTTTAGCCAAGGTTGCATGATTTCTCTTCAGACAGCTCTTAAAAGAAAAAAACAAATTAAATGTGTAATTGGCTATTCTGGAAAATTATTAAACCCAGAGCATTTAAAAAAAAATATCAATTCAAAACCTGAGATTTATTTAATGCATGGCGATATCGATGCGGTTGTACCAATTAATTTTTTATTAGAGGCTAAAAGTTTTTTTTTAGAGAATAAATATAAAATTTCTACCAAGATTTTCCGTAATTGCGAACATCGGATCCCTAATGAGGGATTAAGTATTGGTTTTCAATTTTTAAAAAAAAACTTATACTAAAATTTAAGCAGCTGTAACAAAATTATAACTTGATATTTTTTTTCTATCAAGTTAGCATTAGCAAATGATTATAGCTTCATCAGAAAAAGTGCCGCTAGAGAAATGTCCAGCATTAGTGTTAAATGCAGATTTTAGACCTTTGAGTTATTATCCACTTTCATTGTGGTGCTGGCAGGATGCGGTTAAATCAGTTTTTTTAGATAGAGTTAGCATTGTATCTAGTTATCAAAGAAAAGTAAGAAGTCCCTCTTTTGAAATGAGTTTACCAAGCGTAATTGCATTAAAAAGTTTTGTAAAACCATCAGAAAATCCAAATTTTACAAGATTTAATGTATTTTTGAGAGATAAGTTTACTTGTCAATATTGCGGAGATAAAAAAGATCTAACCTTTGATCATCTTTTACCTAAGTCTAAAGGTGGTATAACTGATTGGCAAAATGTTGTGACAGCTTGTTCAACTTGCAATGTTAAAAAAGGAGGCACACTTTATAAAAATTGTGATCTTAAATTAAAAAGAAAACCATTTATTCCAACAGTAGATGATTTACACAAAAATGGAAGAAATTTTCCTCCAAATTTTTTGCACGAAAGTTGGATGGATTATTTATACTGGGATATTGAGTTAGAGCCTTAATTAAATTTTTTCAGAAACTTTTATAGCTGCTTTAGAGGATGTTTTAATAATTTTGTCCAAAATAGAATACAAGCCGTCTTTTGTAGCTCCCGTATCGTATGCAATATTTTTGTGTTCAATTTCATCATCTCTAAACTTTGAGATAGATTTTTTCAAATCTTTTTCGTCATCACCCAGGGCGTCTAATTGTTTTTTATAATGCCCATCAATCACTTCCTCAACAGAAGCTGTGCAAAGCATTGCCGCTTTTTCGCCCAGCATTGTAGTTCCAAAGCCAAGGGTGACACCAAGTAAATCCCAAATTGGCAAAAAAACTGTTGGTTTAATATTTCTTTTTTGAATCTCTTTATCAAAATATTCAAAATGCTCTTTTTCATGTTCTTTCATATCCTCAATCATTTTTTTTAGTTTATCGTTTTTTTTAAAAGTATTGAGAGCCAAGAGTTGACCTTCATAAATCTTAATAGCCCCCCGTTCACCAGCATGATCGACTCTAATAATTTCTTCCAAAGTTTTTTTATCGGTTGATTTCATAATTTTTAAAAAGTTTAAAGAATATATAGGATAATACGAGAGAAAAAACAGTATTTATTGAAGCAAGTGAAAAACCAAGTACTCTGAAAGTGATATCTCTACAGCTTATAGTATTTTTACTTAACTGCATTAAAATTTCTTCTTTGGTTGGATTTACACCTAATTTTTGAGTTTCACAAACTAGGCTTTCATTAATAAAACCTTGTTCTATACCAAAATGATAAAAAGCAATAGATGCGCCAATAAAAGAAATAATAGATAGTCCGAATAAAGTTTTTTTCGGATATTTGTTTATTACTAAAATATTTAATATTAACAATATAGAAACATAATAAGGATAACGTTGATAAATACATAGCCTACAAGGTTTGTGACCCAAAATATATTCAATATAAAATGCCAACAAAATAGATCCTAGTAAAAGTAATAAAATAAAGATTAAAATTTTATTATTATTTTTGTTCATTATTTATCTAAAAAAAAAATAATAAATTATTCCAATAATTATTAGTATAAAAAAAGTTATTATTATTGACCATCTGGCTCCATGTTTTTCTAAAAATGGACCAAATTTAACTCCAAATTTATAACTCAAGTAAGCAACTATGAAGAACCTGGAACCTCTAGTTAAAACACATATGATTATAAAGAAAAATAAGTTAAAATTTATAAAGCCACTCGATATAGTTAAAAGCTTGAATGGCAAAGGTGTAAATCCTGCAGTGATTAATATGCCAAGCCAAGAAACAAATCCTCCTTTTGAAGAAAATTTTTCTTTCAAGAAATTTGGATCTTCATAACCATAAATTTCAAATATTTTAAAACCAATTTCATTAAAAAAAACATATCCAATAAAATATCCAAAAAGTGCACCAAGAACAGAAAAAATCGTAGCTATAGAAGCTATACGAATAAATTCATTTTTTTTTGCGATAACCATCGGAACTATCATTACATCTGGAGGTATAGGAAAAAACGAACTTTCAATGAAAGACTCAAAAGCCAAAATCGGCTTTGCATATCTGTGTCCAGCCCAGGATACACATTTATCATATATTTTTTTTATCATTATTTTGGTTGCGTCCTAAATTAATTCAAAACATAATGATTGTAAAAATATTAATTAGGGGATTGTGGGCGAATGGTGGAACTGGTAGACGCGTTGGATTCAAAATCCAATGGTAGCAATACCTTGAGAGTTCGAGTCTCTCTTCGCCCACCAAAACATGAAATTATCAGAAATAAATAGTCTTGTAGAACTATATTTTAAAAAATCTTCTGAAGTAGATGGTAAGAAACCATTTTTAAAATGGTTGAAGCCTAACAAACCAACGTATAGTTGGGCAGAAATTACAGAAAAAATATTTAAACTTTCTTACAAAATAAAACTTTTTATTAATGAAGGTGACAGGTGTTTAATTTTATCAGAAAATAGACCCTACTGGTTAATATCTGACTTGGCCATCATGAATGCTGGAGGAATATCTGTTCCAATATTTACAACCTATTCACCAAATGATTATGAATATATTTTAAATGATTGTAGACCATCATTAATAATTGTTTCAAACGAAAGTCAATTTCAAAAAATTAAAAATTTTGTAAATCCAGAAGTTAAGAAAATAATATCCTTTGATAAAATCAAAACAGAAAGTTTATTAATTTCAGATATTTTAAATGAGGAAAAATTTGAAAAAAAAATAAACAAAAATTTAAAAAGAAATACACCAGCATGTATAATTTATACCTCAGGAACCTCAGGAAACCCAAAAGGAGTAGTTTTAAGTCATGGGGGCATTCTAGCAAATTGTGAAGGGGCTCAGGATATTCTTGATCCGTTAATAAAAAATAAAAGTCCAGTATTTTTAACATGGCTTCCCCTTTCACATTCATATGAGCATGCCGTCCAATTCATACAAATACTACTTGGAGCAAAAGTTTTTTATGCAGAAAGTTTAGAAAAACTTATTTCAAATATGTCTCAGGCAAAACCAACCATTATGACAGCAGTTCCTAGATTTTATCAAAATTTATATAATAAAATTAACGCTAATTTTAATAAGCAATCAGGTTTTAAAAAAACTCTTATAAATAAGACAATTATGTTAGGCAAAAAAGTATTAAAAAAAGAGAACTTAAAATTACACGAAAAAATAACAAATTTTCTTTGCCAAATTTTAGTACGAAAAAAAGTTCAAAAACAGTTTGGAGGAAATTTACAAGCCTTTGTCTCAGGTGGTGGCGCCCTAGATAAAAATGTTGGAGAATTTTTAAATGCGGTTGGGTTACCAACATTACAAGGTTACGGATTAACCGAAACTTCTCCAGTTGTTAGCTGTAATTTACCAGGAAATATAAAGATAGAAACTGTTGGCCCACCGTTTAAAACAAATAAAGTCAAAATAGCTGATGATGGTGAAATTTTAGTTAAAGGAGAAAACGTTATGCTTGGATATTGGAAAAAAGAAAAAGAGACAATTGAAATATTAAAAGATGGTTGGTTGCACACTGGTGATATTGGAGAAATAGATTCTAATGGTTTCTTAAAAATTACCGACAGAAAAAAAGATATTATTGTAAATCACGGCGGTGATAATATTTCTCCAAGTAAAATAGAAAATTTTCTTTGTAATAATGAAAAAATTAAACAGTGTTTAGTCTTTGGAGATAAAAAAAATTATTTAGTTGCTTTAATAGTTGTTGATGAGAAAGATAAAAACGATTCAACCATAAGAAGTATTCTTGAAAATTTAAATAAAAACTTATCTATTATTGAAAAAATTAAAAAATTTAAGTTAATAGTTGATGAATTTACTATTGAGAATGGTTTTATGACTCCAACATTAAAGTTGAAAAGAAAAAAGATTATTGAAAAATATAAACAAGATTTAGAAAAACTTTATAGCTAGAAATATTTTAGTACTTTAAAAAAAATTAATTAAAACCGTTGGTATTGCTTGTTTTTTATTAATCAAACTTTTATTTATTATTAAAAAATTATTTTAATTAATTTTTTAAAATTTGTTATTTAATTTATGTTTGACATCCATGTAAAAAAACTTAAATATAAAAATATCAAACGAATCACTTAGATTTGTTTTTAAAAAAAGGGAGATAAAGATGGCTAAAAGACGTAAAAAGAAAAAAGGTAAGAAAAAGAAGGCTAAAAAAAGAAGAAGAAGAAGAAGATAAATAGTTTTCTTAAAACGCCCTTTCCAAATCTCACGGAAGGGGCGTTTTTTATTCTGGTTCTATATTTTGATTTCTTCCTAAAGCTTTATCCATTTTTTTTCTTGATTCCTCAGTAGATATTTTTAAAACAGCCTCAAATTCGCTTTGAAGTCTTTCATATGCTTTTTCAAAAAGTTGTCTTTCACTATAAGATTGTTCAGCAATAGCATTCGAATTTTTGTTAAGATCTTTCACAACCTCTGCAAGTTCATAAATTTTACCAGAATTTATTTTTTGTTCATATTCTTGCGAACGTCTACTCCACATTGTCCTTTTTATTTTTGGCTTACTTTTTAATATCGATACACATTTGTTAATTTGGTTTATTGAGGCTATAGGTCTTAAATTCGATTGTTGATTTATTGGGATTGTCAAAGTTAATTTATCTTTATCAATAAAAACTTTGTAAAAATTTATATCAATATCCCCAATAACAGCTTTTTCAATTGCCATGATTTTTCCTACACCATGTTTTGGGTAAACTACATGATCATTGAGATTATAAACTCTTTTTTCTGTAGGCTGTTTTTTAATCTTTTTTATAACTATTTTTTCTTCATCCGCTGCACTTTTTTGTGAACTGCTTTGCTTTTTAACTTGTACAGCTAATTTCTTTTTTTTATTGATTTTCTTTAAATTGGTTTTTATTTTTGTTTTTTTATTTTTTTTTCTCATAAAAAAATTTATTTTCCTGGGTTTTTAGAAAAATGTTCATTGAATTTATTTTTTATTTTTCTAAATTTTTCATTTTCAGGTAGTGGCTCCTTTCTCTTCGTAATATTAGGCCAAATTTTAGAATAATCCTTGTTAACCTCTAACCACTTATCCTTGTCTTCTCCTTTGTAATCAACATCCGCAACAATTGCATCGATCGGGCATTCAGGTTCACAAACCCCGCAATCTATACACTCGTCAGGATTTATTACAAGCATATTTTCTCCTTCGTAAAAGCAGTCGACCGGACAAACTTCTACACAATCAGTTAATTTACACTTTATACATTCATCTTTAACAATATATGTCATATTTTTTTTTCATTCAAAGCTTCTAGTTTTGCTTCACCAATTAATTTATCTTCCACATAAAGTAAACCTCCAATTCGTCTCATCAGCGTGCTTTCATACATATCAGATTTTCCATCTGATAATATTATCTTCCACAAAATCTTTATTACTTCTTTCTTAAATTCTAAAGTATTTTTTTTTTATTTCTTGAGTAAATTTCAAAATCTGATTTGAATTCTGCTCTTCTAATTCTGCCTTGTTTACAATTTCTTCAATATTTTTTTTAACTCCAATAGATTTTAAAAAGTTAATTATAATCATTTTTTCGTTATCTGTATAATTTTCATCTATTTTCGCAGCATGTATTAATAATGCAGTGATTTTAATAAAATCATTAACACTACTAGCGTTTTCTTTGTTTTCATTTTTATTAAATATATCTAGCATTATTTAAAACTTAACGACTCTAATTTTTTAAATGGATTATCATTTTTTTTAGCAAATTTTCTAAATTTTTTAATCTTTTTTTCACCTTTATATACAAAAGTATTATCTTGATTCGCTCTATCTTTTTTATAATTCATATAGTCCATTAATTGAACAAAATTTTCTTTTTTACACCCCAAAAGGTTCATCATGCTGGAATCTATATCAAACTTTCCATTTTTGCTTTTTTCGATTATTTTTATGAAAAGTTTTTCAAGAATATCAACCCTTACATAAAAATTTTTAAATCTTTCAAAACCACAAAGTAACAAGAATTTTTCATTTAACTGTTTTTTTTGATCAACCACAAAATTCAACCCAGATTTAGGAATTTTATCTTTGAGTGTATTATTACTAAAAAATTTCCATAGTAAAATTCTGAGACTTACTGCTTTAGGTTTTAGCATCTTCGGTAGGAAAACATGGTAACGGCCTAACTTTATACCTAGAGTTCTGAACTGTTTCCTTTCCTCTTTTGAAACTTTTTTTAAAATTTCTTCAACCCCTTTTCTTTTTAAAATTCCATTATTTTCATATAGTCTGAAAGCTGTTGCTCTTATATACTGATTATTATTTTTAAGTTTAATAAGATTTATTAAGTGTTCTAATTCTTCAGAAATATAAGCATTTAACCAGTTGCTTAAAAAAATAAATAAGTTTTCCTGAGTTTTTTGATCAAGAGCATCATCTGCAATAATTTCTAAATCAGGAGCAAGATAATTTTTACCTTTACGAATTCTTGCAATCGGATTATTTTTCCAATAAATTTTATAATCATCTCTTAAATCAACCTCCTTTTCATTAACAATATTATTTACTCTATTCTTTAGTTCTTCACTTATACCTTGCTTGGCAGCTTTTTTTAAAGATTTAATATCAGTATCCAAAGTTCCTTTTGTGAATTCCAAATTTAACTTTAAACCTTTTAGTTTTCCAACTAGTTGATTATCTATAATAACTTCATTGTTTAAATTGATTTCTGTATTTAATTTTATATCTTGTTTGAGATTTCTGGATAAAACACTTATCCTCTTATCAATAAAACTTTTAGTAAGCTCATTATGTAATTTATCAGATAGATTATCTTCAATATTTTTACTTAATTGTATCCAATAATCTGCATTTTCTACCCAATTTTTTTTATTAGCTACATAAGACCAAATTCTAACATTTGAAATTTTATTTGCTATCATATCAATATTTCCCTTATATTTTTCTAAACCCTTTAATTGTGCCTTCATGTAATCATTTGGAATTCTTTTTTTATTTGAACTTAAGAAATTAAAAACTTTAGAGACTACATCTATATGATTAAAAGATTTTTTTTGAAAATCAGGAATCTGGCAGCATTCCCATAATAATTTAAGGTTATTTTGTGACACTTTAAGTTTTTTATCCCGCAAAAGGTATTTCAAAACGTTTTCGTCAATTGAGTCTGAAATTTTAATAAAATTTTTACTTTCCGACTTCTTTTCTAAAGATTTAATGAATTTTTCTGGACTACTAAAATCTAAATTTGAATTTCTCCAATAAAGAAATTTAATATCATCCAGTTTATGATTTTGAATTTTTTCAATCTCGTCAGGCTGCAAATTTTCACAATTACCTGTTACTCCGAAAGACCCGTCGACTTTATACCTGCCAGCTCTTCCAGCTATTTGTGAAATTTCAGTAGTTCTAAGTTTTCTTGTTTTTTTTCCGTCAAATTTTTTTAGGCTAGAAAAGCTTATTTGTTCAATATCCATATTAATTCCCATTCCTATTGCATCAGTTGCAACCAAATAATCAACATCACCAGATTGATATACTCCAACCTGAGAGTTTCTTGTTTTTGGACTCAAAGATCCCATAACAACTGCCGCCCCTCCTTTTTGTCTCCTAACTAGTTCTGCAATTGCATAAACTTCCTCAATAGAAAAGGCAATCAAGGCGCTTTTTCTTTCCAACCTAGAAATTTTTTTATGCCCATTATAAGAAAGTTTTGAGAAACGTTGTTGTTCAACAAATTTTGTTTCAGGTATTATTATTGAGATCATATCTTTCATAATTTGAGAACCAAGAAACATAGTTAATAATTCACCTCTTAAATTAAGCAATCTATCAGTAAAGATATGCCCTCTTTCTCGATCACCACACATTTGAATTTCATCAACAGCAACAAAATCTACTAATTTATCTTTAGGCATTGCCTCAACTGTACAAATAAAATATTGAGCAGAGTTAGGAACAATTTTCTCTTCACCTGTTATTAGTGCAACTTTATTTTCTCCTACTTTACTAACGCACTTATCATAAACTTCTCTTGCCAATAATCTTAAAGGAAATCCAAAAATACCAGAATTAAATTCCAACATTTTCTCAATGGCCATGAAGGTTTTACCGGTGTTTGTAGGCCCAAGAACTGCAATTATTTTACTTTGAGAGGTTTCCATTTATTTGTGCTATATTTTTTTTTAAATACTATATATAGATTGCCCGTGAGAACAAAAGAAGATTAAATCATGACCGAATCACTTTGTCAAACGTTCTATTTTTGCCATTTATCTTTAGTAAAATTTATTTTGTTTTAAGATCAAATATATGAAAGATTTTACAAAAAAAAATATTAAATCTTTAAAGCCTTCAGCAACTTTGGCAATAAATGAAAAATCAAAAGAACTAATTTCTAAAGGAAAAAAAGTTTATAAATTTGGTTTTGGCCAATCTCCCTTTCCAGTACCTAACTCAGTAATCTCAGCTTTAAAAAATAATGCTGATAAAAAAGATTATATGCCAATCCAGGGTTCATTATCGTTAAGACAATCTGTTGCAGAATATATAAACAAAAGAACATCGAATAATTTTAGTTCAGAAGATATTATTATCAGTCCTGGATCGAAGGAGTTAATGTTTTTATTGCACTTAGGTTTTGATGGCGAGATTTTATTACCCGCACCAAGTTGGGTATCATATGAACCTCACGCAATTATAGGGCAAAACAAATTTCACTGGATTGAAACTTCAGTAGAGAATAATTGGTTTCCTACATCTAATCAACTAGAACAAAAAGCCAAAGAATTAAAAAATAAAAATATAATTTTAATTCTTAATTCACCAAATAATCCGGCGGGATCAAGTTGTAAAAATTTTGAAGAAATTGCAAATATTGCAAAAAAAAATAATTTTATAATTTTATCAGACGAAATTTATACCGAACTTACTTTTAATCGAAAGTATAATTCTATTTCAAAATATTATCCTGAAGGCACCATAATAAGTAGCGGTCTAAGTAAATGGTGTGGAGCAGGCGGTTGGAGGCTCGGGTTTTTTGCAGTACCAAAAAACTTAGGCCAAATACTTAAAATGTTAAAAATACTTGCAAGCGAGTCATTTACTGCAGTTAGCTCACCAATTCAGGCAGCAGCTATTGAAGCTTTCAAAGGCGATCATACAGAATATTTAAACAGTACAACTGGAATTTTAGATGCAGTAGGTAATTATGTTTACGAAAACTTAAAATCAAATAAAGTATTAATACAAAAGCCTGAGGGAGGTTTTTATTTGATGCCCGAATTTTTAAATTCAAAGTTTAAAACATCCAAAGAAATGTGCGATAATATATTAGATAAATCTGGTGTCGCTTTATTACCCGGTTCAGATTTTGGTTTTAAACCTAATAAAATGTTAGCCAGGTTGAGTTATACAGACTTTGATGGAAAAACTTTTTTACAAAATATAGAAAGTGGTAAAAAACCAGATCATGAAAAGATTAAAAAGTTTGCACCAAATATTGTAGAGGGAACTAAAAGACTTATTGAATGGTCAAAAACTCTCTAATTTAAAGTTAATATTAACGTCCAAATTAAGCTATTTACACTTACATTACCTATTCCGAATTGGTAAAATTTAATTAACTAAGGGGGGAATTATGAAAAAAATAATCTCAACAATCTCAGCTGCAATTATGCTTTTTGCATTGTCTTTACCGATGATGTCAGTAGCAAAAGCTGCTGAGTTTTTTACAATTGGAACAGGTGGACCAACTGGAGTTTATTTCCAAACTGGTAACGCCATTTGTAAAATGTTACATAAACAAGCTATAAGTGCTGAGCACGGAAGAAAAAAAGGTACAAACAAAGCATATAGATGTACCGCACCTTCAACTGGTGGATCAAACTATAATATTGGTCAAATCAAAGCAGGTGAGTTTCAATTTGGTGTTGCCCAGTCAGACTGGCAGTTCCATGCTTATAATGGTTCAAGCAAATGGGAAGGAAAGCAGTTCGGAGACTTAAGAGCTGTGTTTTCTGTTCACAATGAACCTTTTCAAATTTGGGCTAGTAAAAAATCTAAAATTAAAGATTTTAAGAGCTTAAAAGGAAAAACAGTAAACATTGGTAACCCAGGTTCTGGTCAAAGAGGAACTATGGAAGAATTAATGAAAGCCATGGGAGCAGATATGAGCATGTTCAAAGCAACTACAGAACTTACTTCATCTGAACAAGTAAAAGCTCTTTGTGATGGAAAAATAGATGCATTCGGATATTCAGTAGGATTTCCTAATGGTGCTATGGAGCAAGCAGCAACTTGTAAAGCAAAAGCTAGCCCAATTAATTTAACTGGTGCGCCAGTTCAAGGTTTAATTGATGGAGCTGACTATTATGCTAAAGCTGTAATTCCAAAAGGGACTTACTCAAATCAGAAAAAAGACGCTACAACGTTCGGTGTAAAAGCTACTGTTGTAACAAGTGCTAATGTTTCTGAAGAGCTTGTGTACTTAGTAACAAAAGCAGTTATGGAAAACTTTGATGATTTCAGAGCTCAACATCCCGCTTTTGCACCACTGGAAAAGAAAAATATGATAGCTGATGGTTTATCAGCTCCATTACATCCAGGTGCTGCTAAGTATTATAAAGAAGCTGGCTTGATGTAAAAATATTTACATTTTAAATTAAAAAGGCCCAATATTTATTGGGCCTTTTTTTTTAGAATAATGTATCTTAATTAAAATGAATCAAAATGTTCAAAGTAAGATTAAAGACAAAATTCAAGAAGATATTTCTCCAACTCGTAATTTAAAAGGAATTCATTTAAAAATAGTTTTTGGTATCGCTATTCTCTGGACATTCTTTCAACTTTGGTATGCTTCTCCTTTTCCTTTTTGGTTTAATTTTGGAATGTTTAAAGGTTTACCCGCAAGAGCTATTCATTTAGGTTTTGCTTTAACTTTGGCTTTTTTGATTTTTCCAGCTGTTAGAGGAAAGAAAATCTCAGCAATCGATATTTTAATTAGCATAGTTGCTGCGTTTTGTTGTTTATATATTTATTTTTTTTATGATGATCTTGTCAATAGAGGAGGAATACTTTTAGTCAAAGAAATATTTGGATTTAAAGTTCCAGTAGAACTTATTATAGGTGCAATTGGTATTTTAATTCTTTTAGAAGCTACAAGACGAGCGATTGGTTTACCTTTGGTAATTATTGCAGTTTGTTTTTTACTCTTTTCTTATTTCGGCAAATATGCTCCTGATATAATCTCTCATGGTGGTCTTTCTGTAAAAAGATTAGTTGGTTTTCAATGGTTTGATCAAGAGGCAATTTTTGGAATACCAATAGGAGTGTCAGTTGATTTTATATTTTTATTTGTTTTATTCGGAGCCTTGTTAGAAACTGCTGGTGGAGGAAAATATTTTTTAGACTTAGCTTTTGCCATGGTTGGTAAAATGCGAGGAGGTCCAGCTAAGGCTGCAATATTAGGATCTGGAATGACAGGTATGATTTCAGGTTCATCAATAGCAAACACTGTTACGACTGGAACTTTCACAATTCCAATTATGAAAAAAACTGGGTTCTCCCAGGAAAAAGCAGGAGCCATCGAGGTTTCCTCTTCAGTTAATGGACAAATAATGCCACCAGTAATGGGAGCAGCTGCTTTTGTTATGGCTAGTTTTATTGGCGTAACTTATTTTGAAGTTGTTAAGCACGCTTTTTTGCCAGCTATTATTTCGTATATTGCTTTGTTTTATATATCTCATTTGGAGGCTCTTAAATTAGGTCTAAAAGGCATGGACGACGCTGATGTTCCACATCTTAAGAAAACTTTTTTGTCCGGATTACATTTTTTAATACCAATTTTTGTTTTAATTTTTTTACTTGTTTATATGAGATATACCGCTGGGTTTTCAATTTTTTATGCAACTCTTTCTTTAGTCTTAGTAAATTTAGTAAGCTGTATTATTAAAAACTCAGATTTTAAAACTGGTTTAATTGATTGGTATAATCAAACTATCATTGGTCTTCAGAAAGGCGCAATCAACATGGTAGCAGTTGGAATCGCGATTGCTACTGCCGGTATAATAGTAGGGGCGGTTGGCTCTACAGGATTGAGTACTAACTTGATTATAGTTATAGAGACAATAGCTAGAGACAATGTAATAATATTAATACTACTAACCATTATACTTTGTTTGCTTTTAGGAATGGGTCTTCCAACAACTGCAAATTATGTTGTTGTAGCATCGCTTATGGCAACAGTTCTTGTTGATGTTGGGAATGCTTCTGGTTTCATCTTTCCACTAATAGCAGTCCATTTATTTGTATTTTATTTTGGTTTGATGGCTGATGTAACGCCACCAGTTGGATTAGCTTCTTACGCAGCTGCAGCAATTTCAGGCGGTGACCCATTAAGAACTGGACTGCAGGCAATTTGGTATAGTTTAAGAACAGGAATTTTACCTATTGTATTTTTATTCAATCATGAACTTTTGTTAATCGGTGTAGATAGTTTTTGGCAAGCTTTAATTGTAATAGTTACTTCTTTAATAGGAATATTAGTGTTTACTTCTGCTACTCAACAATGGTTTATAAATAAATTAAAATGGTATGAAACTATAGCATTTTTAATAATTTCATTATCATTTTTGGCTCCAGATTATGTTTTAAGTAAATTCTATCCAAAATTTAATGAGCAAAAACTTTCAGCAGAAACTATTCAAAACCTCTCTTTTGATCCTGCCAAAGAAGTTCACATTAAAGTAACCAGGGTTTCAGAGTACGGAGAAAGATATAAGTTATTTGTTGTTGATAAAAGAAAATTTGAAAAAAGAATATAATTTAGAGGAATACGGCGTATCTTTGATAGACCAAAATGATCAAGTCGTTGTGGAGAAATTAAACTGGAAAGGGGAGGCAAAAAAATCTGGAATGCAGATGGGTGACATTATAAGTAATTTTAAAATTGAAAATCCCGAAAGACCAAATAAATCAATCGTTTATCCTTTTGCATTTTTTGCTTTATTAATATTTGGTTATTTAAATTACAGAAGAAAAAATATTTAATTTTATTTATTTATTTTTAAAATTTTCCAAACACCAGATGTAACTGCCACTATGCCTTCAGCATTAACAATTTCACATGTTAGAAAAACTAGTGTCTTAGTTTTTTTTTGAACCTTTACCTTTGCTACTAATTTATCTCCAAGTTTAGCAGCAGATATAAACTTCATTTCCAAGGATATGGTCACACATCTTTTATTATCAGCTGATTGATGTGCAGCGTTTCCCATCCCAGTATCTGCAATAAAAGTAAGAAATCCTCCGTGTGCCATCCCGGCAGTATTCAGATGCATCTCTTTAACTTCTGTTTCGTACTCAAAGGTAGTACTATTTATCTTTTTACCTTTAAGTCCACCTACTTGTTTTGCGTAGCCTGAATTAGTTTCGTCCATATCTTCTTTTATCATACAAAGGAGCCAGTTGTGAGAAAATAACAGCTGCTAAGATAATTATAATTCCTAAGATTTTATATTCGTTAAGAAACTGGTCTAATATTATCCATGCAGCTACTGATCCAAATACGCCTTCCAGGGAAAAAATAATTGCTGCTGGAGCAGGAGATATATTTTGTAAAGCAAAAATTTGAAGCATAAAGGCAATTCCACTTGATAAAACTCCTGCATAAAGTAATTCAGCCGCTTCCAATGATAAAACTTTTAATGAGACATATTCATAAGCAAACATCGGAACAGAAGAAAATATTGCAGCAGTAAGACATTGAAAAGAAGCAATAGTAATCGGAAAATTGAAAACTTTTAAAAATTTAGAAATATAAACAATATGAAAGGCCCAGAAAAAAGCTCCAATTACTACAAGAGTGTCACCAAACCTAACTCTAAGATTACCCAATTCACTAAGAAGAAAACCACCTATTAAACACATCATTACTGATGGCCAAACAGATTTATGAATTTTTTTTGAAAAAAGAAAAAAAGCAATTATTGGAACTATAACTACATACAAAACTGTAAAGACCGCTGAGTTTGCTACATCAGTATAAATTAGAGAAATCTGCTGTAAAATATTTCCTCCAGCTAATAAAAAACCTAAAAAAAATATATAACCTACAACAAATTTATAATTTAATTTTGACTGTTTGATTTTTTTAAACTCAAAAATAAAAAAAAATGGTAGTAGTGCCAAGAAGCCTAAAATTAAACGAGCCGCTGAGAATGTCCAAGGGCCAATATAATCCATTCCCATGTCTTGGGCCACAAAAGCTGTACCCCAAAGAAAAGAGCATCCAACCGCACAAGTTAATGAAAATATTTTTTTATCCATTTAAACTGCAAGCTTGAATGCAAAATCTTTACCTAGACTTTTAGATAAGTGCACACAAAATCTGGCACCTTCTGCACCATCAATGACTCTATGATCATAAGATAAAGATATTGGGAGCATCTTTCTCACAATAAATTGACCGTTAACCTTTTTAATTTTATCAAAAGTTTTACCAACACCTAAAATAGCTACTTCTGGAGGATTAATAATTGGTGTGAAAAAATTTCCTCCAATACCTCCTAAGCTTGAAATTGTCATTGAACCCCCAAAAAATTCCTTCTTATCTATTTTAAGCTCTTTACATTGTTTACTTACTCTTCTTAATTCTTCATAAATTTCCTTTAATCCCAATTGATCAACATTTCTAATTTTTGGAACCATCAAACCGTGCGGAGTATCAACCGCAAAACCAATATGGTAATATTTTTTAAAAATTAATTTATTTTTCTCAGGATCTATAGAAGAATTAAAATTTGGATATTCTTTAAGTGCATTTACTACAGCTCTAGTTATAAATGCCAATGGACTTATTCTTATTCTATCTCCAGAATAATTATCGATTAATGTTGTTCTAAACTGTTCCATTTCAGTAATATCTATTTCATCATGCTGAGTTACATGCGGAATTTCGGTCCAAGATCTTACAAGTTGAGGACCAGAAAGCTTTTTAACTCTTGGAAGATCTTTTTTTTCAATTTCACCAAATGCTTCATGAGGATATTCATCCTTGTAAATTTTCTTTTCAACCTTTCCTTCATTAACTGATACCTGAGATCTTACAAATTTTTTCACATCATCTTCAGTAACTCTGCCAGCTCTTTGTGATCCAGGTATCTGAACGATATCAGCACCTAGTTCTCTAGCAAATTTTCTTACCTTTGGACTTGCAGATGATATGCCATCTTTACTCAATTTATTCACTACAGGAGCTATTTCTTTTGGAGTTTCAGTTACTATTTTCTTTTCAGGAATATTTTCTTTTACCTCAACTGCTTTTTTACTCTCTTCCTTTTTACTTACAGAATCTAATGATAATATTTCACTTCCTTCTGAAACTTTGTCACCAACTTTAACAATAATCTTATTGATTTTTCCTTCATCAGTTGCAGGAACTTCTACACTTGATTTATCACTTTCCAAAGTTATTAAGGGATCATTTTTTTTGATCTGTTGTCCTGACTTAACTAATACCTCAATCACTTCAACATTTTTAAAATCTCCGATATTTGGAACTAATAATTTTTTTTCAGCCATTTAACACTATAATTTTGTTGGAAAAACTTTTGTTTGATCAATATTGTATTTTTTAATTGCTTTTTCTGCATGATCTGAAGCCATCAATTGTTCTTTTGCTAATGCGCTTAAAGTGTATGTAACAATATGCTTTTTATCAACTTCAAAAAATTTTCTTAATTCTTTTCTTGTATCACTTCTTCCAAAACCATCAGTTCCCAATGTATAGAATGGTTTATTAAGATATGGTCTTATTTGGTCTGTATGTGATCTTATATAATCTGATGCTGCAAATATAATACCTTCTTGCGAGTCTAAACATTTTTGTACATAACTTTTTTTAGGCTTCTCTTTTGGATTTAACAAATTTCTTCTTTCAACTTCCATACCATCTTTCTTTAATTCATTGAAACTAGTAGCACTCCAAACATTACAATCTACTCCGTAATCTTTTGATAAAGTTTCAGCAGCTTTAATAACTTCTCTTAAAATTGATCCTGAACCAAGCATTTGAACTTTAGCTTTGCCTTTTCCTTTGTAGTTTTTAAATAAATACATCCCTTTTAAAATTCCCTGATCTGAACCAGTAGGTTTTTCTGGATGAGTATAATTTTCGTTCATTGCAGTTATGTAGTAATAAATATTTTCCTTTTTCTCATGCATCCTTTTTAATCCATCTCTAAAAATTACCGCCATCTCATATGCAAATGTAGGATCGTAGCTTACACAGTTAGGTATTGCCGATGCCATAAGGAGACTATGTCCATCTTGGTGTTGTAATCCTTCTCCTGCTAAAGTTGTTTTTCCAGATGTTGCTCCAATTAAAAAACCTCTTGTTTGAGAATCTGCAGCGGCCCAAGCTAAATCTCCAATTCTTTGAAAACCAAACATTGAGTAAAATAAATATATAGGAACCATTTCTAAGTCATGGTTAGTGTAAGAAGTTCCAGCTGCAATCCATGACGACATTGCTCCGGCCTCTGTAATACCTTCCTGTAAAACTTGGCCACTTTTATCTTCTCTATAAGAGCTTAATTGTTCTGAGTCCACTGGTTCATATTTTTGACCTTCGTGTGCATAGATACCAATTTTTTGAAAAAAACCTTCCATACCAAAAGTTCTCGCTTCATCCGCGATGATAGGCACTAGTCTTGGCGCAACGTTTTTATCTCTTAGTAAATTCGCAAGCATTCTTACAAGAGCCATGGTCGTAGACATTTCTTTTTCACCTGTAGACTTCATAAAACTTTCAAAGATATCTTGAGGAGGTGTTTTAACTGGCTTTGCAAAAGTAGTTCTCTCAGGAATATTTCCACCAAGCTTATGTCTACAATTTTTTAAATACTTTATTTCTGGCGAATTTTCTGACGGTTTGTAATATTCAATATTTTTTACCTGCTTGTCTGTAAGGGGTACATTAAATCTATCTCTGTAAAACAACAAATCTTCTTCATCTAGTTTCTTTTGTTGGTGTGTGGTATTTATACTTTCACCAGATTTACCCATACCGTAACCTTTAATTGTTTTAGCTATTATGACTGTTGGCTTTCCTTTGCAACGCACAGCAGCGTGATATGCTGAATAAACTTTGTGTGGGTCATGTCCACCTCTATTTAATTTCCAAATATCTGCATCTGTCATATTTGCCACTAATTCCTTCAGTTCAGGATATTTTCCAAAAAATTTCTCTCTTACGTAAGCCCCACCTTTTGCTTTGAATGCCTGATATTCACCATCGACTGCTTCAGTCATTCTTTTAACTAGTAAACCAGTTTTATCTTTAGACAAAAGCTGATCCCAGTAAGAGCCCCAAATTACTTTAATTACATTCCAACCCGAGCCTCTAAATCTTCCTTCAAGTTCTTGAATAATTTTTCCATTTCCTCTTACAGGCCCATCTAATCTTTGAAGATTACAATTGATTACAAAAATCAAATTATCTAATTTCTCTCTTGCTGCTAGCCCCACAGCTCCAAAACTTTCAGGTTCATCCATTTCACCATCACCTAGATGACACCAAATTTTCCTATCTTGATCTTTTAGAAGACCTCTATTTATTAAATACTTAGTAAACCTAGCTTGATAGATTGCCATCATAGGACCAAGTCCCATGGACACAGTTGGGAACTGCCAAAACTTAGGCATCAACCAAGGATGCGGGTAAGAAGACAATCCACCTTTCTCAACTTCTTGTCTAAATTTATCTAGTTGTTTTTCTGTAATTCTTCCCTCTAAAAATGCTCTTGCATACATACCTGGTGCGCTATGACCTTGAAAATAAACCAAATCACCGCCGAACTTATTATTCTTTGCTCTCCAAAAATGATTCATACCAACGTCATATAATGTTGCTGCAGAGGCGAAAGTACCTATGTGACCACCTAATTCTGGATTTTTTTTATTCGCCTTAACGACCATGGCAGCTGCATTCCATCTTATGTAAGCTCTAATTTTTCTTTCTAAATTTTGATCTCCTGGCGATCTTATATCTGCAGTGGCAGGTATTGTGTTTATATAAGGAGTAGTTCTAGTGTCAGGCAAAGTTAATCCCTGCGTGTAAGCTTCATCAATTACTTTTTTGAGCAAATAACCTGCTCTTGACGATCCATCTGTCTTTACTACCGCTCTAAGTGAGTCAAGCCATTCTTGTGTTTCTGAAGGATCTATATCGTCCTTAGAAACAGGCTGAGCATAAATTGTTTCTTTTCCATTTCTTAAGCCATTTGTTTTCTCTGTGTTTGGAATTATATCGTTTTTAATTTTTTTTATTTCTTTTATTGGGGCAATAGTTTCTTCTTTTTTTTCAATTCCACTATCTAAAGTAGCCAAGATACTTCCCTTTGATACTTTATCTCCTATTTTAACTTTTAGTTGAGATATTTTTCCTTCATAAGGAGATGGCACCTCAACACTTGATTTGTCACTTTCTAAGGTAACTATTGGATCATTTTTCTTTACTTCGTCCCCAGGTTTTACAAGAACTTCAATTATTTCAACGTCTTTGAAATCACCAATATCGGGCACAGGAATATTCTTAGCCATAAATCATTATACACAATTTTTGACACAATTTATCCGATTTTTTGACACTTATATTTAGCAATGTATTTTATGCATTTTTTAAGACTTATTTTTAAAAGAAATAGAGTTGAGATAGACTCTAAGTTATTAATTCAAAAAATCTTACTAAGAAAATACCTGGCTAAAACCAATTAGTAAAACTACTAAAATTATAGCTCCGTAGTAGTACTGGTATCCTCTTACCGTAAAAGGAACTTTTTTTATCACTCTATTTTTTAAATTTTTTCTTGGTTTAATAAACCGTTTATTAAGTTTCATTTTCTTTCTATACACATTGCTATACCCATTCCTCCACCAATACACAATGTGGCTAAACCTTTTTTAGAGTCTCTTTTGAGCATTTCATGTATGAGTGTGACAAAAACTCTCGTACCAGATGCGCCAATAGGATGACCCAAAGCTATCGCTCCACCATTTACATTTACTTTTTCAATAGGCAAACTTAACTCTTTAACTACAGCACAACTTTGAGCGGCAAAGGCTTCATTTGCTTCAATTAAATCTAAATCTTTAGATTTCCAACCCGCGATTTCCAAAGCTTTGTTTGAAGATGGTATAGGGCCAGTTCCCATTACCGAAGGATCAACACCACAAGATGCCCATGATTTAATTTCAGCAAGTGGTTTAATACCTCTTTTTTCAGCCTCACTTTTCGACATTAAAACTACTGCAGCCGCACCATCATTGATTCCAGATGAGTTACCCGCAGTAACTGTCCCATCTTTTTGAAAAACTGTTTTAAGTTTTTCTAATACATTTATGGATATCCCTTCACGCGGATGTTCATCCTTTTTAAAAATAGAACTTCCTTTCTTGGACTTTATTTCAAATGGCACAATCTCTTCATCAAATTTATTTTCTTTCTGTGCTTTTAAAGCTTTAGTTTGAGAATCAAATGAAAATTTATCTTGATCTTTTCTTGTTATTTGAAATTTTTGCGCAACATTCTCTGCAGTGTTACCCATATGGTAACCATTAAAAGCATCCCACAATCCATCTTTAATCATAGAGTCTATTAGCTCTGTATCTCCTAATTTTTTACCATTTCTTAAGTGAACTACGTGCGGAGCTTGCGACATGCTTTCCTGTCCTCCAGCAACAACAATATTAGAATCGTTGGAGATAATTGATTGAAATCCTGAGACAATCGATCTTAAGCCTGAACCACAAACTTGATTCACCACATAAGAAGGGATTTCTCTTGGAACTCCTGACTCCATCGATGCTTGTCTAGCAGGATTTTGACCAGCACCTCCAGTTAAAACTTGACCCATAATAACTTCGTTTACTTCAGTTGGTTTTAAATTTGATTTCTTAATTGCGCTTGAAATAGCAGTAGATCCAAGTTTGTACGCTGGAACATTTTTAAGTGTACCACCCAAAGAGCCTATCGCAGTTCTTACAGCTGATGTTATTACGACTGTTTTATTATTCATTTATATAGGTCTCATAATATAGATTTAAACTCTTTAATTACAATAGTTTCTTTGATATCTGATTGTTATGCGCCTGTAGCTCAACTGGATAGAGCGTTTGGCTACGGACCAGGAGGTTCTGGGTTCGAATCCTAGCAGGCGCGCCATATGAGATTAAATAACAATAAGTTCTTAATACTTTTATTTTTATTAACAGTCTTAAGCAGACTATTTTCAATCTATTTTTATGGCGATACAGATCTTGTAAACGAATGGCGAGTAATTTTACTAAATTTTGAAAATGATGGTATATTTGGATCAAGAACCGTTGACGGCGAAGTTGTACCGAATATATTTATGCCTCCTCTTTATGGCATATTCTTAGTTTCATTAAATTATTTTATTGGAAACATCGAGATTTTAACCCTTACGGTTTTGTATATTCAATTAATTTTGTCAACGTTGTCTGTTTTTATTATTTTTAATATACTAAAAAAGTTTTTTTCAAAAAAAACTTGTATAATTTCTACATTAATTTTTTCTCTATTTCCATTACACGTATATTCAGTTGGTCAAATATCTTCTATAACACTGCAAATATTTTTTTTAACAATTTTTTTCTATTTTATTGTAAAATTAACTGAGTTTAATAATTTAAAGTATTTTATACTGCTCTCGGTCATATCTTCTACTTTAATTTTACTAAGAGCTGAATTTGTTTTATTTTTTATTTTATCACTTATTTATATTTATTTTAATAAAAAAAATTTTAAAAAAATTTTAATCTCTTTTCTCCTAACGCTTATATTAATATCACCATATTTGGTGAGAAATTATATAATATTTGACAAGATAGTTATTACACAGTCTTTTGGGTATAATTTGTGGAAGGGTAATAATGAAAATTTAAATGTTGATGGTTATTACCCAGATTTAAATGTTAATCTAAATAAAAAAATTAATGATCTTGGATATAATGTTAAATATGATTTATTAATAGATAAGATATACCAACAAGAAGCGATAGAATTTATTAAGAAACACCCTTCTGATATTACGATTCTATATTTTAAAAAGATATTTTCTTTTTTGTTTTTGGACTTGAATTCAAATTATCCTAATTATTACAATTTTGCACATATAATACCGAAAATTTTGATTTCTTTTACTACACTATTTGGAATGTACTACGGACTAAGAAACAAAATATTTGGTTACTTCTCATCATATTTTTTAATTAATATATTGGTAATATCTATTTTTTTTATTTTACCCAGATATAGTCTGGCACTATTTCCATGCCAAATTATATTAACATCAATATACTTTGATAAGTTTTTCAAAAATACCTAAAAACTATTTTTTATTTACTAAGGCGACAACGAACGACATAGATAAAAAAATTATTAAAGAATTACCAGTAGTAAAAAAACTACCTGATGATTTGATTGGGAATGCTTCTATAAAAAAAATATAAAAAAAGGGACTACTTAGGGTTTTGTAAACATTATTATTAAATTTAAAATAAAAGTCATAAATTATTTTGAGAAAAATAAAAAATACTATCACAAAACCCACAATCCCTATTTCTGAAAATATTTCTAAGTAATAATTATGAGGATGCGTATTACAAGTAGTTCTCTCTAGTTTTGGATCAACAGGCCTTTTGGGGCATAGAAGTCTAAAAGATTTTATACCTCCTCCTATCAAAGGATTCATTTTCCATGTCTCGTAAAAAGTGTCAAATTCCATGACATGGTGAGGAATCTTTTTCCCCTCAGGATCAGCAACTAAAGTTCCAAGAAAGTTGGGTTCTCTTTTTTCTCCTATAATTCTTTTTTTATAAACATCTAAAATATTCAAAGAGTAATGAAAGAAAGCATTATAATGATTAAAAAAGTTTTTGTTTGTTCCAATGAGAGAACCAAAAACTAAGGTAAAAAATAAAATTATAAAAATTAAATTTCTCCTTAAAGTTTTCGTTGTGACCAAAATTAAAATATTTGCTAATATAAATAAAGCAAAAGGCATTCTGTTTCCGGAAAAATATAAGCTAGCTAAAACTAAGGAAAACACAGAACATAATAATATTATTAAAAAAATTTTTTTTTTAAATTTGAAAAAAATAGGAAAAAGATACAATATAAAAAAAGAAAATCTTTGTATAAAGCTCCCAGCTATTGCTTCATCGTAAAAAATACCAGTTGTTTTTACCGGAAACGGACTAACTAAACCTAATAAATTTTTTCCGTTATAAAACTGGTAAAAAATATCGATACATACTGAAAATAGTAATGCAGAGTATGTAAAAAAAAATTATTTTAAAATTTATAATATTATTATCAACAAATAATCTTATAGCAAAGTATAGTATCAAATATCTTAAATATAAAAATGATTTTAGTAAAACAGTATAATCATCTTTATTAAACTCATTAATATAGTTTTCAATTGTATTCCAAATTGAATTGAAAATAATAAAAAAAAAATAAAAATACTATAGCTTTATCAATGAAATTTAATTTAATTCTAAAACCTTTAAAATATAAAAAAATACCTGAAACTAAAATTAAAGTAATATTTAAATTTAGAAAAGAATTACCAACCATATAACATATCGGTACTAAAGAAATAATAATTGAATTTAGAATAATAAAAATATTATTTTTTTCTTTTGAGATTTTACTTATTGATAAGCTCATCTAAAATGCCGGTAGTCGAAAATTTTTGTTTCCATTTTGGGTAATGTTTTTTAAATTTTTTCATGTCAGATATATACCAAATGTGGTCTCCGACTCTATTATTTTTAATATAAATTTTTTTTACTTTTAAATTCATTTTTTCTTCAACATAATTAATTGCTTCTATAATACTGCAATTAGACTTTCTGCCACCTCCGATATTGTAAAATTCCCCTCTTTTTGGTTTTTTATAATATTCCCAAAAACAACCTACCAAGTCTTCACTATGAATGTTATCTCTTACTTGTTTACCTTTGTACCCAATAAGATTGTATCTTTTATTTTTTATTATTGTTTTGACCAAAAAAGATAAAAAACCATGAAGTTTTGTCCCGGAGTGCAAAGGTCCCGTGATGCATCCAGCTCTAAAACAAACTGTCCTAAGACCTATGTTCTTTCCGTACTCTTGAACCAAAAGGTCGGCATATGTTTTTGAAACCCCAAAAAAACTGTGAACAGCATTATCAATATTCATATTTTCAGTTATTCCATTATAAAATTTATGATTTGATTTAATTTCCCACCTAGTTTTTTTCTCAACCAAAGGTAACTTATTTGGGTTATCACCATAAACTTTATTAGTGGACATAAAAATAAAAGGCGAATCAGGGCAGTATGTTTTTGTTAATTCTAATAAATTTAGCGTTCCCTTAGCGTTTATATCAAAGTCAACCTGCGGTTTTTTTAAAGCCCAATCATGAGATGGTTGAGCAGCGTTATGAATTATAACTTTTATTTTTTTTTTATATTTTTTGAAAATTTTTTCTAATTTACCATAATTTCTAATGTCAATACTATAATGGTCATATTTTTTGTAATTTTGAATTAAATTACTTTTTACCCAATTATTGTCACCATCTTTGCCAAAAAAATATTTTCTTTGATTATTATCAATTCCAATTATATCAAAACCTTTCTCGTGAAATAATCTAACTGACTCAGCTCCCACCAAACCACATGATCCTGTTATCAAAGCCAAACTCACAAGAAGAACCTTTTAAGTTTTTTATTCATTTTTATCCAATTAAAAATATCGTTTATAATATCTTTTTTAGAATACCTGGGTGCCCATTTGTAATATTTTTTAATCTGAGAATTATTGGTCACATAATAAGGTATATCATACAAAGATGTATTTTTTTTTCTTGAGAAAGAAATTTTTGTTTTTGTTAATTCCTGGCAAAATAAGGTAAGCTCATTCAATGAAATTGCATTTCTAAGTCCGCCACCTATATTAAAAGTTTTATTGTTCACTTTATTAAATAGCTTAATCTGTTTTAAAATAATATTACATACATCTTTTATATGGATAATATCTCTAACTTGATTACCTTTACCACCAAAGCCGATATAAGATAATTTTCTTTTAAAAATATGTCTTCCAACCCACATTGAAACGAAGCCTTGATCTTGCTTTCCAAATTGCCAAGGTCCGGTTATTACACCCAATCTATTAATTATGTATTTTATATTAGAAACATAGTTAAATTCTTTTATAAGTTCTTCAGAACTTAATTTGCTCAAACCATAAAGTGACTTTACCCCTTGTGTTGAAAAATTTTCATCAATTTTTTTGTTAATTTTTAATTTTTTATTTAAATTTAAATTTTTAACAATTTTTCTTAATGCAGATATTGAATAGACTCTACTAGATGATAAGAAGATTATTTTTGCATTATCATTAATGCATTTTTTTAGAATGTTATAGGTTCCCAAAAAGTTAGTATTTATAACTCTATCTGGGTCTTTTTTTGAAACTTCAATAGAGGGTTCGGCACAACAATCTAAAACTAAATCTATTTTAGGCAGTCTTTTAATTTTATTATAATTTTCAATATCATATTTAAAGTTTTTAATTTTGTGAAAATTAATCCTCTTAAGATTTACTTCTGAACCCTTTCTAAATAGATTATCTAAACTGATAATTTTAGAACTTTTTAATTTTTTTTTTAAAAAAATAGCCAAATTTGAGCCAACAAAGCCACATCCCCCTGTTATAAGTATTCTCATTATTAAATATTTACCCTATTAATTAGGAAAAATAAAATTATATGCTAACTATTTTAATTCCATTAAGAGATGAAGTTGAAAATTTACCTCATATTGTGAGAAGTTTTGAGGAAAACATCAAAGATATAAATTATGAGGTAATTTTAATTAATGATTTTAGTAAAGATAAAACTTTTGAGGAATCAGAGAAAATTTGTGCAACGAATAAAAATTACAAGATACTTGATAATAAAAAAAAGGGTTTAGGCGGAGCTTTAAATTTAGGTATCAGTGTAGCAAGAGGAGATTTTATTTGTATAGTTATGGCAGATTTATCTGACGATGTGAATGATATCAAGAGGTATTACCACACAATCAAGGAAAAAAAAATGGACGCAGTATTTGGTTCAAGATTTTTAAAGTCATCTAAAGTAGAAGGTTACGCAATAAATAAATTAATCTTAAATAGAATTTTTAATTTTTTTGTAAAAATTTTATTTTTAAGTCCATATAATGATTTTACAAATGCTTTTAAAATTTATAAGTCTGAAGTTTTAAAAAGTTTTTTACCGCTAATTTCCGAGAGTTTTAATATTTTTTTGGAAATGCCTCTTAAAATTATATCAAGGAAATATAGTTATGAAATTATCCCAATTAATTGGTACAATAGAAAAAAAGGTAAGAATAAATTCAATATTAAAGAACTACGATCAAAATATCTTTTCACATTAATCCATTGCTTTACAGAAAAAATACTATTAAGAAAAAGGATAAAATGAATCTATCTTTAAAAAATGCAGTATTAATTTTTTTTGTAATAGTACTATTGATACTGTTTATTCTATCAATCGTATTATAAGTAAACTAGGGAAAGTAAAAATAAACCTAGTATAATTCTGTATCCCAAAATTAAATTTAAGTTAAATTTTTTTAAATAAACTAAAAAATATTTAATAGATAAATACGAGAATATAAATGTTAAAAAAATAGTTAATATTGATTGCAAATTAAGGAAAGTGTCATTTTTTTCAGCTAAAGCATATAAACCATAAATGCCTGTACCTGATAAAGCTGGTATCGAAAGTAGAAAAGAAATTTTTGCAGCATCTTCTCTTTTAAAATTTAATATTCGAGCACCCGTCATTACGATACCAGATCTACTTACACCAGGTATAATTGCTAAAACTTGAAAACAACCAATAATAACAGCATTTTTTTTTTGTAAAATGTTTTTTTATATTTTTATTAGAATTAAATTTATCTGCAAAAAACAGCAAGATACCAAAAACTATTGTTGTCCAGCCAACAATTTCATAAGTTCTTAAATTAGGTATCAAATTGTAGCTTACAGTAATATATCCAAATATAAACAAAGGCAGAGAAGCCGCAATCACCTTAAAAAACAATTTTTTGTTTCTCCCAAAATTTATAATTTCATCCTTAAAGAAAAAAGTTACCGCAAACAACGAACCTATGTGGGCGCTGATATTTAGTAATAACTCTGTTTCTTTAAAACCAAATAAATTTGCAAGTAAATTTAGGTGCGCCGATGAACTCACTGGGAGAAATTCAGTTATACCCTGAACTATTGAAATAATAATAATTTGAAAAATATTTTCCATTATAGGGCTATTGAGTTATATTTAATTCAACTACTGAGATCATCCTAAAAATAGCATACCTGATATGCGTCAGTAAAAACCATTTAAAAATAAGGATATTTGTAATTAAGGTCAGCATTGTTGTCATAAATATTCTTCTCATTTAATAATTTTTAATTTATCTTTGAAAATTATGTCAGAAAAAATGCTAAAATTTGTTGAATTAGGTCAACAGTCCCCACCTAAAAGATCTGTCAAAAACAGAAACCAGGATTTCAAGGAAATATACGAGGACTTCATCAACAGAAGTGCAAAAGAGCAATCGAGCAGATGTTCACAATGCGGAGTACCTTTTTGCCAAGTCCATTGTCCACTACAAAATAATATTCCTGATTGGCTAAAACTTACAGCTGAGGGAAGACTTCAAGATGCATACGAGCTATCACAAAGCACAAATAATATGCCAGAAGTTTGTGGCAGGATATGTCCTCAAGACAGATTATGTGAAGGTAATTGCGTGATCGAACAGTCTGGACATGGAACAGTTACAATTGGTTCAGTTGAAAAATATATTACTGATACAGCATGGGAAAAAGGTTGGGTAAAGCCAATAAAAGTAAAAAAACAAAAAAAACAATCCGTAGGTATTATTGGAGCAGGACCAGCCGGATTGGCATGTGCTGAGGAGTTGAGAAAATCAGGATACCAAGTTACCATTTACGATAGATACGATAGACCAGGAGGACTTTTAATTTATGGAATACCAAATTTCAAATTAGAAAAATTTGTAGTAGAGAGAAGGACTAAACTTTTAAAGGATAGTGGAATTAAATTTGTACAAAATTTTGAAGTTGGTAATGATAAAACTTTATATGATTTACAGAAAAAACATGATGCAATCTTAATTGCAACAGGTGTTTATAAAGCAAGAGAAATAGACATTCCTGGTCAAAAACTTGAAAATATTTTTCCAGCAATGGAATTTCTTACAGCATCCAACAGAAAAGGTTTAGGTGATAAAGTGGAATTATTTGATGACGGTACCTTGAATGCAGAAGGAAAAAATGTTGTTGTAATCGGCGGCGGAGATACAGCTATGGATTGTGTAAGAACTTCAGTTAGACAAAAAGCAAAATCAGTTAAATGTTTGTATAGAAGGGACAGAGAAAATATGCCAGGCTCATCAAGAGAAGTTGAAAACGCAATTGAAGAAGGAGTCAAGTTCATTTGGTTAACAAGCCCAAAACAATTTATTGGTGACAAAAAAGTAAATGCAGTCGAGGTAAGTAAAATGAAATTAGGAAACCCTGATACTACTGGAAGGAGAACACCAGAAATTATAAAAGGATCGGAATATGAAATCCATGCAGATTTAGTAATAAAGTCATTAGGTTTCGATCCAGAAAATATACCAAAATTATTTAATGCTGAAGAATTAGCAGTTTCTAAATGGGGAACAATAAAAATTGATTTAAAATCTATGGAAACAAATTTAAAGGGTGTATTTGCTGCTGGGGACATAGTCAGAGGAGCCTCGTTAGTGGTGTGGGCTATAAAAGACGGAAGAGATGCAGCAGTACAGATTGAAAAATATTTAAATTCTTTAGAAACTAAAAAAATTAAAGCAGCATGAATTTATATCTAAAAAATAAAAATTTTTTAAAAAAAAACCATTCTTATTATCAGTCATTAGAGCATGATGCGTGTGGAGTAGGTTTAATAGCCTCTCTAGATGGAACGAAAAAAAGAGAAATAGTTGAATATGGAATTAAATCATTAAAAGCAGTTTGGCATAGAGGAGCCGTAGATGCTGATGGAAAGTCAGGGGATGGCGCAGGACTATGTGTTGAAATTCCAAAAGACTTTTTTTTAGAAAAAATAAGGGATACCGGACATGAGCATAAGGGGGAAGAAAATATATGTGTTGGAATGATTTTTCTCCCACGCACAGAGTATTCTGACCAGGAAAAATCCAAAACAATAGTTGAAAGAGTTTTATTAGAAAGTGATTTTTACATTTACGGATGGAGACAAGTGCCTGTAAACCCTTCAATTTTGGGAAAAACCGCGGACTCTAATAGGCCTGAAATTACACAGGTTATTTTTAAAAGCAAAAAACCATTAGATAGAAATGTTTTGGAGCGTTTACTTTATGTGGCCAGAAAAAAAATATTGAAAATTACCCGAAGCCAGCAAATTAATGACTTCTATATTTGCTCATTAAGCTCAAGATCAATTATTTACAAAGGCATGTTTTTGGCAGAGGCATTATCAGATTTTTATCCAGATTTAAAAGATAAAAGATTTATTTCTCGTTTTGCAATTTTTCACCAAAGATTTTCAACAAATACTTTTCCAAGTTGGAAGCTTGCCCAACCATTTAGATGCTTAGCGCATAATGGAGAAATAAATACATTAAAAGGTAATATTAATTGGATGAAAATTCATGAACAAGATATGTCAAGCAAACTTTTTAATAATGTTGAAGATTTAAAACCTGTAATTACACCAGGCAATTCAGACTCTGCAGCTCTCGACAATGTTTTTGAATTACTAATTCATTCAGGTAAAACTGTGCCTCTCATTAAATTGATGATGATGCCGGATGCTTGGTCTAAAAGAAGTAAAGTTCTGCCAAAAACTCATCAACAACTTTTTGATGTATTAAATAGCACAATCGAACCATGGGATGGTCCAGCAGCAATATGTGCAACAGATAGTAAGTGGGCAATAGCTGCTACAGATAGAAATGGTTTACGTCCGTTAAGATATTCAATTACCTCTGATAATATTTTTTGTGCTGGATCCGAGACCGGTATGGTCAAAATTCCTGAAAACAAAATAATATCAAAAGGAAGACTTGGACCAGGACAATTAATTGCTGTTAATCTAAAAAAAGGAAAAATTTATAAAGATAAAGAAATTAAAGACCACCTATCAAAAGATTATAAAAAATTTCATAAACAAATTATTCATTTAGACAAGAAGATTCAAACGGAGAAAGAAATAGTAAATTTTACAAATGAAGACTTAAGAAGAAGACAATATATTTCTGGTTACAGTATTGAGGATTTAGAATTAATTCTTCATCCAATGGTAGAGGACGCAAAAGAAGCTACAGGATCAATGGGTGACGATACTCCAGTTGCTGTTCTATCAAATCATTACAGGCCTATCTCTCACTATTTCAGACAGAATTTTAGCCAGGTTACAAATCCACCTATAGATTCATTAAGAGAAAACAAAGTAATGAGTTTAAAAACCAGATTTGGAAATCTTGGAAATATTTTAGATTTTGAAAATTTAACTAAAGAAAACATATATGTTTTAGATAGTCCTATATTATCAAATTCTGAAATAAGAAAATTTAAAAATATATTTTCAAAAAAAATAGGGATTATAGATTGTACATTTAATATAAATGAAAGCCTCAGAACAAGAATTGAAAAAATTAGAGAAGAAGCTGAAATAGCTGTAAGAGGAGGCACAAATCACTTAATTCTCTCAGATCAAAATGTATCCGAGGTAAGAGCAACTGTTCCAATGATTTTAGCAGTTGGTGCTGTACATTCAAATCTAGTTAAACTAAGTTTAAGAGGGTACGCCTCAATAAACGTTCAAACTTCTGAAGCAATGGACACACATTCATTTGCGGTTCTTTTAGGAGTTGGAGCTACAACAATAAATCCTTACCTTGCAATCGATAGTATATACCAAAGATATCAAAAAAATTTATTTGGAAAATTAGATTTTGAAAATTGTATTGATAGGTTTAAAAAATCTATCAACGCAGGTTTATTAAAGATCATGTCAAAAATGGGCATTTCAGTATTAAGCTCCTATAGAGGAGGCTGTAACTTTGAGGCCGTTGGTTTGAGCAGAGGTTTAGTTGATGATTATTTTCCAGGCATGATATCAAGAATCTCAGGCATTGGAATTTCAGGAATTGAGAAGAAAGTAAAAGAGCTACACTCAAAATCATATCAAAAAAACGTAATAATGCTGCCCATCGGTGGCTTATATAAGTACAGAAAATCTGGTGAAGAACACCAATTCAGAGGTAATTTAATACATTTATTACAAAGTTCAGTCGGAAACAATTCATACGAAACTTTCAAAAAATACACTAGCGGCATTAACAATTTAGATCCGACAAATTTAAGAGATCTACTTGAGTTTAGAAAAATAAATAAAAAAATAAACGTCGAAGAGGTTGAACCGATTGAAAAAATTACCCCAAGATTTGGAAGCGGAAGCATGTCACATGGAGCTTTATCTTCAGAGGCACATGAAACCTTAGCAATTGGTATGAACAGAATAAAGGGATCATCTTGTAGTGGCGAAGGCGGAGAAGATGAGAAAAGATTTGTTATACAAAAGAACGGTGACTCCTCAAATTCAAAAGTAAAACAGATAGCCTCTGCAAGATTCGGTGTAACAGTTAAATATTTAAACAATTGTGAAGAAATAGAAATTAAAATAGCACAAGGTGCCAAGCCTGGAGAAGGCGGTCAACTACCTGGTTTTAAAGTCACAAAAGAAATAGCAAAATTAAGACACTCAACACCTGGAGTAACACTAATTTCACCTCCGCCGCATCATGATATATATTCTATAGAAGATTTAGCCCAATTAATTTATGATTTAAAACAAGTAAACCCAAAAGCAAGAGTTGGAGTAAAATTAGTTGCATCAACTGGAATAGGAACAATTGCTGCAGGAGTAGCTAAAGCAAAAGCAGATGTTATTTTAATTTCTGGCCACTCCGGCGGTACTGGTGCTAGTCCTCAAACAAGCGTAAAGTATGCTGGCATACCTTGGGAAATGGGATTGACTGAGGCTAATCAAATTTTAACTCTTAATCAGCTAAGACACAAAGTAACATTAAGGACTGATGGAGGTATAAAGACTGGAAGAGATGTAATCATTGCAGCAATGATGGGAGCAGAGGAATTTGGCATGGGCACTTCATCATTAATAGCTATGGGATGCATAATGGTAAGGCAGTGTCATTCGAATACTTGCCCTGTTGGAGTTTGCACACAAGACGAAAAATTAAGAGAAAAATTTTCTGGTACACCAGAAAAAGTAGTAAATTTTTTTAAATTTGTAGCAATGGAAGTAAGAGAAATTCTTGCCTCATTAGGCTTTAAATCCTTAAATGAAATAATTGGTAGAACTGATTTGCTACATCAAGTTAGTAGAGGTTCCCCTAATCTTGATGATCTAGACCTTAATCCATTATTAGTTCAAGCTGATCCTGGGGACAACAAAAGGTATTCAAATAAAGATTTAATTAATAAAGTTCCAGACAATAGTGTAGATGAAAAAATATGGGCAGATGTTAAAAATAAACTTAAGGAAAATAAAAAAATATTCATTGAGTCAGAAGTAAAAAATACTGATAGAACAGTTGGCACAAAGCTATCACATTATATATTCCAAAAATTTGGTGAAAATTTTGCTGAGCGTATTCTTAATTTAAAATTAACAGGTTCAGCTGGTCAATCTCTAGGAGCTTTTCTTTCAAAAAATATCAAAATAAATTTGATTGGAGACGCTAATGATTATGTAGCGAAGGGTTTATCGGGGGGTACCATAATTGTAAGACCTTCAGAAGATAACAAATTCAAAACAGACGAAAATACAATTATTGGAAATACAGTTTTGTATGGGGCAACCTCTGGAAAATTATTTGCTTCAGGTAAAGCAGGCGAGAGATTTTCTGTAAGAAATTCAGGCGCTTTAGCAGTAATAGAAGGTTGTGACGCAAATGGTTGCGAATATATGACTGGAGGAGAAATAATTATATTAGGGAAAGTAGGAGATAATTTTGGCGCGGGTATGACAGGGGGAATGGCTTTCGTATATGATCCAAATAATTCTTTCGGGAATTACGCGAATCCTGCTTCAATAATCTGGCAAAAACCCGAAACTAAATTTTGGAAAGATAGATTAAAAAAAATATTAGAAGAGTACACCGTTGAAACTGATTCCAAAATATCAAAAAATATTCTAAAGGATTTTTCTAATGAAATTAAAAATTTTAAACAAGTTTGTCCTATAGAAATGTTGGATAAACTAGAAAATCCAATTAGTTTAAAAACTAAAATTTCTAAAGCTATCTAGCTCTCTAACAATTTTTTTTAAATTTTTCATTTGCGATAAGCTATGATCACCATTTTTGACAACAACAATTTTTTTTTTTGCCTTTGTAAACAAAGATAAAACTTTTCTCGAAAACGAAACTGGAACAACCTCATCTTTTTGACCATGAAACATAGTAACATTTATTTTAAGGTTTATTTTTTTAGATAAAACTTTATTTTTCCTTCCGTCTTTAATTAATTGATAAGTTACAGGATATTCATATTGTTTTTGTCTAAATTTTGGGTCTCCGTGTTTAATTATACTCACACCCTTTTCTATTATTTCTTTCTTTATTTTTTTTGGAAATTTTTTCCACATTAATTTTTCTAGAAATTCGGGTGCAGACCCAATACCAATAAAACCTTTAATTTGTTTTTTAAAATATTTAAACTGATTCAAAGAAATCCATGCTCCCATGCTTGACCCAATTAAAATAAAATCATTTTTTTTTACCACTTTTTTTATTATTTTTTTTGCATCGGTAGACCACTCTGTGATGTTTCCTTTTGTAAATTCTCCTGATGATTTTCCGTGACCAGAATACTCTAAAGCTAGGTAGCCTAATTTTTTTCTTACCGCATATTTTCTAAATGCAGTAGGTTTTTCTCCTTCAATGTCAGACATAAAACCAGGAAGAAAAACGATATATAGGTTTTTCTTGTAATAGTTGTCTAAAAATCTAAGTTTTTTTGTTTTGGAAATTTTAAGGTATTTAAATTTTTTCATTTAAAGTTTATCTAACTAATCTGTTACTATATATCTTAAACATATGTTTTCTAAAATGAAAGTTTTACAAGTTATACCAAAATTAGGCTATGGAGGAGCAGAGACAGGGTGTTACGATCTCGCACATTTTCTGGCAGAAAAAGATTGTAAATCTTATATAGTTACTAGTGGAGGGCCATTATTAAAATTTATAAAAAAAAATAAAGTTAAAGTTATAAGACTTCCAGTTCAATCAAAGAATCCAATTTTAATTTTATTAAATACTTTAATTTTAACTTTAATTATATTATTTCTTAAAATTGATATTGTTCATGCGAGAAGTAGAGCTCCCGCCTGGTCTTGTTTGCTTTCCTGTTTTTTTACCGGAAGAAAATTTGTAACAACTTTTCACGGGACTTATAACTTTAGCAATAAAGTAAAAAAAATTTTATAATTCAGTAATGGTTCGTTCAGATCTTGTAATTGCAGGATCAAATTTTATTTTTGATCATATACATGAAAATTATAATGATCTTTTAACATCAAAAAAACGAATTCTAGTTATTTTCAGAGGGATTAATACAGACTACTTTAGCAATTCCTCGGTAACTAATGAAAAAATAAGCAAAATAAACTTAGACTTAAAATTGAGTCCTGAAACTTTTAAAATATTACTGCCCGGAAGACTCACAAAATGGAAGGGACAAGAAATGTTTTTAGAGTCACTCAGTTTACTAAGAGTCAAGTATGGTAGAGATAACTTTCAAAGTATTATATTAGGAGATCATCAAGGTAGAAAAGTATATTTTAAAAAATTATTGTCCATGGTCGAACAGTATCGCTTAAATAAAAATGTAATTTTTGTTCGTCATTTAAGTGAAATGCCAGTCATTTATTATATATCAGATGTTGTTGTTTCTTCATCAATCGAGCCAGAAGCTTTTGGAAGAGTTTCAGTAGAAGCCCAGGCTATGCAAAAACCAATCATAGCAAGTGACCTGGGAGGATCCAAAGAAACAATCAAAGATAAAAAGAGCGGATTTTTATTTAAAAACAATAACCCAGATTCTTTGGCAGAAAATTTAAATAATTTAATTGATATGGGCAAAGACAAGTTGCAATCGATAGGAAATGAGGGTAGGAAAAACGTATTAATTAAATTTGATGTTGAAAAAATGTGTCAAAGTACTTTTGCAGAATATAAAAAGTTGTTAAAAATTTAAATGCCTGAAATTAAACTTTTAGATGGAAAAAAAATTTCATTCACGAAATCAATCAATGGTTTTGATATAACAAAAAAAATAAGTAAATCTTTAGAGAAATCCGCTTTGATTATGGAAGTAAATGGAGAATTAAAAGATCTTAGTTTTCAAATTAAAAAAGATTCGAAAGTTAAAGTTATCACCGATAAAGACAAAGAAGGTTTAGATGTAATGAGACATGATGCTGCTCACATTATGGCGATGGCAGTTCAAGAATTATATCCAGGGACACAAGTAACAATCGGCCCCGTTATTGAAAATGGTTTTTATTATGATTTTGCAAGAAAAGAACCATTTACAAGTGACGACTTAAAAAAAATTGAAAAAAAGATGTCAGAAATAATTGATAGAGACGTCAAAACAAAAAGAGAAGTTTGGGAAAGAAATAAGGCAATATCACATTTTAAAAAAATAGGAGAAAAGTACAAGGCCGAAATTATTGAGAGTATACCAGAAAGTGAGGAACTTTCGGTATATCATCATGGAGATACCTGGCACGATTTGTGTCGAGGCCCACACTTAGTCTCTTCAAAACAAATAGGCAAAGCTTTTAAATTAACAAAAGTTTCAGGAGCGTATTGGAGAGGTGACTCAAACAATGAAATGTTACAAAGAATTTACGGAACATGTTGGAGTTCTAAAAAGGAATTGGATGACTATTTAAACAGATTAGAAGAGGCCGAAAAAAGAGATCATAGAAAGTTAGGTAAAGAAATGGATTTATTCCATTTTAGAGAGGAAAGTCCCGGATCAGTGTTTTGGCATGAAAAAGGTTGGAATTTATTTCAGAGATTAATTGAATATATGAGACTAAAGCAAAGAAATGCAGGTTATAAAGAAATTAATACACCCGAATTATTAGACAAAAGTCTTTGGGAAAAATCAGGACACTGGGATAAATTTGGCGAACTGATGTTTACATCTGAAACTCCGGATAAAAAAACTTTTGCAATTAAACCAATGAATTGTCCTGGATGTGTTCAAATATTTAAACAAGGTTTAAAAAGTTATCGTGATTTACCTCTTAAATTATCTGAATTTGGAAAAGTTCACAGGTATGAACCTTCAGGAGCGCTACATGGCCTTTTAAGAGTAAGAGCATTCACCCAAGACGATGCCCATATATTTTGTACAGAAGAGCAAATTACAGACGAATGTATAAGTGTAACAAATTTAATATTGGATATTTATAAAAATTTAGGTTTTACAAAAGTATTTTTGAAATTTTCTGACAGGCCCGAAAAGAGAGTGGGAGATGACAGTATTTGGGATAAGTCTGAAAAAGCTTTATTAGCTGCCATTAAAAAAACTAAATTAGAATTCGAGACAAACAAAGGTGAAGGAGCTTTTTACGGTCCGAAGATAGAATTTGTTTTAAGGGATGCAATTGGTAGAGATTGGCAATGTGGAACCTTACAGGTAGATTTGAATTTACCCGGTAGACTGGGAGCAACTTTTGTAGATAAAGATGGATCTAAAAAAACACCTGTCATGCTACACAGGGCATTATTTGGGTCTTTAGAAAGATTTATTGGAATATTAATTGAAAACTATGCTGGGAAACTTCCGTTTTGGCTCAATCCAACACAAGTTGTTGTATTGCCCATCTCAGAAGAACACAATAAGTACGCAAAAAAAATATTTGAAGACCTCTTCAAAGAAGGTATAAAATGCGAAGTGGATTTAAGAAATCAAAAAATTAATTATAAAATAAGAGAACATTCTTTGGCGAAAGCTCCTTTATTATTTATATGTGGCGATAAAGAGATCAAAGAGAATAGCGTAACTATTAGAAAACTCGGATCTGAAAAACAGGAAAAAATTAAGTTAGATAAAGCAATAAATAAAATGAACTTACTCAACAAATTACCTATTTAATAAGTGCAAAAACCTAAAATAAATTATTTCCGAAGAAAACCAAAGATTGATTTGCCAAGAACAAATCACAGAATCCGAAGCATTGATGTACAAGTTATAAATAGTGCTGGAGAAAACCTTGGTATACTTCCAATTAAAAAAGCTATTGAAATTGCAAAAAGCGAAGAACTAGATCTAATTGAAATCTCACCAAACGCTACACCTCCTGTTTGTAAAATTATGGACATGGGAAAATATAAATACGACATGCAAAAGAAGGCAAGTAAAGCAAAAAAAAATCAAAAAACTGCAGCATTGAAAGAACTTAAATTGAGACCTGGAACAGAGATACATGATTATAATTTTAAAATTAAAAATGCAAAAAAATTTTTAACTAAAGGTGATAAAGTAAAATTTACAGTTAAATTTAAAGGAAGAGAAATGCAGTTTACCCAACAGGGAAGAGATTTAATGGACAGAATAATAGAGGACACAAAAGAACTAGGCAAAGTAGAGCTAAATCCAAAATTTGAGGGTAGACAGATGATTATGATCATTCAGCCTAATTAAACTCACCTTTGTTTAAACTTGTAAACTAAATTTAAACTATATATAAATCCGATACTTATGCCAAAATTGAAAACAAAAAGCTCAGCAAAAAAAAGGTTTAAAATTACAAAATCCGGTAAGGTTAAAATGCCACAAGCAAATAAAAGACACGGGATGATTAAAAGAACTAATTCACAAATAAGAAAACAAAGAGGCTCTACAATAATGTCTAAACAAGACTCTAAAATTGTAAAATCTTACATGCCTTATAGCTTGAGAGGATAAAATGGCCAGAACTAAAAGAGGAGTAATAAGTAGAGCAAGACACAAAAAAGTTTTGAAAGCTGTTAAGGGACAATTTGGCAGAAGAAAAAATACAATCCGTATTGCTAGACAGGCCATGGAAAAAGCTCTTCAATATGCTTATAGAGATAGAAGAAATAAAAAAAGAGAATTTCGTTCTCTGTGGATTCAAAGAATAAATGCAGGAGTAAGATCTGAAGGTCTAACTTACTCTAAATTCATAAATGGTTTAAATAAGTCAAAAATTAAATTAGACAGAAAAGTTTTAGCTGATTTAGCCTATAATAATCCAGAAGCCTTCAAGTCATTGGTTAAAAAAGTTCAGTTATCAATAAAATAAACTTGTTTTTTCTTTCACAAAGTTAGAGTAAAAACTAACAATGGTAGATTTACGAGAATTAATTCAAAAAGTATCACAGGCCAAAAGTAAGTTAGAGTTGCAAAACCTAAAAACTCAATTTTTGGGAAAAAATAGTCAAATCAATCAAGAATTTAAAAAACTTGGATCTTTAAATGAAAATGACAGAAAAATCCTGGCAACTTCTCTTAACAATGAAAAGCAAAAAATTTTAGATGCTATAAATAATAAGTTTAAAGAATTAGAAAAAAATGAAATTAATCAGAAACTACAAAAAGATAAAGTCGATGTTACATTACCTGGTAGAGAAAGACCAAATGGAAAAATACACCCTGTCTCACAGGTCATAGATGAAATTTCTTCAATATTTTCTGAAGTTGGCTTTTCTGTAGCCGAAGGCCCAGATGTAGAAACTGAATATAATAATTTTACTGCATTAAATACTCCCGAAAACCATCCTGCCAGAGATATGCATGATACTTTTTATTTAGACGATAACAAAAAAATTTTACTAAGAACCCACACTTCCCCAGTTCAAATTAGAGCTATGTTAGCTGGAAAGGCTCCATTTAAAATTATTGTTCCTGGAAGGACTTACCGATGCGATAGTGACCAAACGCATGCGCCAATGTTTCATCAACTTGAAGGTTTACATATAGATAAAAATATAACTATGGGACATCTAAAAGGCTGCTTAGATTATTTTGTAAAGGAATTTTTTGAAGTAAAAAATATTCGAATGAGATTTAGACCAAGCCATTTTCCTTTCACAGAACCTTCAGCAGAAGTTGATATTGGTTATAGATTAGAAAATGGAAGAATTATTGTTGGTGAAGGAGATAAATGGCTCGAGATATTAGGTTGTGGGATGGTTCATCCAAATGTTTTAAAAAATGCAAAAGTTGATACAAAAAAATTTCAAGGTTTTGCATTTGGAATGGGAATAGATAGACTTGCGATGCTTAAATATGGAATAAATGATCTTAGATCTTTTTTTGAAGCTGATTATAGATGGTTAAATTATTTTGGATTTGATCCATTAGATGTTCCTACAAATTATAGAGGCCTAAGCAGATGATACTAACTTTGTCATGGTTAAAAAACCATCTTACAACTAACGCTAATTTGACAAAAATAATTGATAAACTTACATCCATTGGACTGGAAGTAGAGGGTATAAAAGAAACTAATAATAGTTTGTCAGATTTTAAAATAGCAAAAGTTATAAAAGTGGATAAACATCCTAATGCAGACAAACTTAAGCTTTGCGATGTAAGCCTTGGAAAAGATAAGATAATAAAAGTTGTTTGTGGGGCTGCTAATGCAAGAAATGGACTTATTACAATATATGCTCCCCCAGGTTCAGTAATTCCAAAAACTAAAATGAAATTAAAAGTAGCAAAAATAAGAGGGGTAGAATCATATGGGATGCTTTGCTCTGAGAGTGAACTTAATATTTCAGAAAAAAGTGATGGAATAATCGAGTTAAAAAATACCGAGAAAGATATTGGAAAAAATTATTTTAAAAGCTCAGGAGAAAAATCTATTGATATATCAATAACCCCAAACAGGCCAGATTGTTTAGGTATCCGAGGTATTGCTAGAGACCTAGCATCTTCTGGTTTAGGTAGGTTAAAAAAACAACCTTCAATAAAAATACTTCAAAAATTTAAAAGTCCAATCAAAGTTTCAATTAAAAAAGAAAAGCATCAAGGATGCGGTATTTTCGGAAGCGTATACATTAAAAATGTTAAAAATAAAGAAAGTCCTGACTGGTTAAAAAAAAGAATTATATCTTTAGGATTAAAACCTATCTCAGCAATTGTAGATACAACTAATTATGTAATGTATGATTTGAATAGACCTTTGCATGCTTATGATGCAGATAAAATTGACAAAGAAATTATTGTTAGAAATTCAAATATAGGGGAAACTTTTGAAGCTTTAGACAATAAGAAATACAAACTTCAAAACAATATGTGTACTATTAGTGACAAATCAGGGGTACTCGGGTTGGGCGGAATAATTGGAGGAACTAGGTCAGGGACAGAGCTTTCTACTACAAATATTTTATTAGAGTCTGCTTATTTTTTTCCATCGTCAATTAGAAAAACTTCTAAAAGTTTAAATATCGATACTGATGCAAAATATAGATTTGAAAGAGGTATAGACCCAGATTCTGTAAGATTAGGCTTAGAACTGTCAATGTGCATGATTCTTGATATGTGTGGCGGTGAAGCCAGCAAGTTTTCAATTGCAGGAAAAATAAAAGACACAAGACGAACCATTGATTTAGAAATAGAAAAGTTTTTTAAAGTTATTGGATTTTCAATTACAATTTTAGAAATTAAAAAAATTTTAATTTCTCTTGGATGCTCATTAAAGATTAGCGGTAAAAAAATTAAGGTTTTACCACCCAGCTGGAGACCTGATTTAAAAGAAGATGTTGACCTAATAGAAGAACTTATAAGAATAAAGGGGTTTGATAAAATTTCATTAATCCACCCTGAAAAGATTAGATCAAAAGAAACACTTAATTTTAAACAAAAGTTATTTCATCTTTCCCAAAGAGCAGTTGCAAATAAAGGATATTTAGAGGCAATTACTTGGTCATTTACCGATTCTAAAATTGACAAATACTTTTCAAATGGAAAAAAAGATATAGAAATAACTAATCCAATATCAAGTGACCTTAATGTTTTAAGACAATCGATATTTTCAAATTTGATTATTTATTTGAAAAAAAACCAAGACAGAGGATATCTGGATGTTTCTTTGTTTGAAATCGGCCCAACCTTTTCAGGTAATAAACCAGGTGATCAACAAACGGTAATTGGAGGTTTAAAATCCGGTGTCACAAACAGAAAAAGCTGGGATAGCAAAGCAAGAAACATAGATGTTTTTGATATAAAGGCAGATGTAACAAAAACTTTAACAGAACTTGGTATTAATGAAAATGATTTGTTTATTAGTGACAAAACTCCAAACTATTATAACCCAGTTAGATCTGGGTCTGTTAAATTAAAGTCAGAAAATGGGATACAGTTAGCTATATTTGGAGAAATCCATCCTGGTATAATTTCGAATCTAGATTTAAAAGAACAAAATATTTGTGGATTTGAAATTTTTTTAAAAAATATTCCTGAGCCAAAAAGAAAATACCGATTTGAAAAAAATAATTATACTGTTTCTGAGTTTCAAAAATCGGAGAGAGATTTTGCTTTTGTAATTGACAAAGACTACAAAGCTGGTGAAATAGAAAAATTAATTAGAGGAGCCGATAAAGATTTAATCAAAAATGTTTTAATATTTGATGTTTTTGAGGGTGGTAATATGCCTGAGGGAAAAAAATCTATTGCAGTTAGTATAACTATTCAATCTATGGAAAAAACACTTTCAGAAAAAGATATTAACGAAGTAAGTCAAAAAATTATTAATATTGTCAAAACCAGGACTGGTGGAACAATAAGATCATAATGTCAGACATCAAAAGAATAAGAAATTTTGCGATTATCGCACATATCGACCATGGCAAGTCCACCATTGCAGACAGAATGATCCAAATTTGTGGAGGACTCGCAGAAAGAGAGATGAAAGAACAAGTTTTAGACTCTATGGATATCGAAAGAGAAAGAGGAATTACAATAAAAGCTCAGACGGTAAAACTTAAATACAAATCAAAAGATGGAAGTGAATACATACTAAACATTATTGATACACCTGGGCACGTAGACTTTAGCTACGAGGTAAGCCGATCACTACTCGCTTGTGAGGGATCCGTATTAATTGTTGATAGCTCACAAGGTGTTGAGGCCCAAACTTTAGCAAACGTGTATCAGGCTTTAGATTCAAATCATCATATTATTCCGGTTTTAAACAAGATAGATTTACCAGCTTCTGATACTGAAAAAGTAAAAAAACAAATAGAAGATGTAGTAGGAGTAGATACTTCAAAAGCGATTTCTTGTTCAGGAAAAACAGGAGAAGGTATCGGGGAAATTTTAGAATCAATAGTTAAAGACCTTCCATCACCCAAGGGTAACCAGTCATCCAAATTAAAATCTTTACTCGTCGACAGCTGGTACGATAGTTATTTGGGAGTAGTAATTCTTGTGAGAATTCTTGATGGAAAAATAAAAAAAGGAATGAAAGTAAAGTTAATGTCAACAAACAAAGATTATGAAATAGAAAAAGTTGGTATTTTTACTCCAAAAGCAAAAGACGTTGAAGAATTAAATGCGGGGGAAATCGGATTTATTATTACTGGAATAAAAAGTTTATCAGAAACTAAGGTAGGCGATACTATCTGCGATTCTGCTAATTCTATCGAAAAACCTTTGCCGGGTTTTAAACCAAGTAAGCCAGTTGTTTTTTGTGGATTATTTCCTGTAGACAATTCTGAATATCAAAAGCTTAAGGACGGAATAGCAAAATTAAAATTAAATGATTCTAGTTTTTCATATGAACCAGAATCTTCTACTGCATTAGGTCTAGGGTTTAGATGCGGATTTCTTGGTTTACTTCATTTAGAAATCATTACTCAAAGACTTGAAAGAGAATTTGATATAAATTTAATAACAACGACACCTGGAGTTGTATACAAGATTAATAAAATAGATGGTTCTGTAATTGATTTGCAAAACCCAACAAGTATGCCCGATCCCACAAAAATAAAATTTATCGAGGAACCATGGATTAAAGCTACGATAATTACGCCCGATGAATATTTGGGTGCAATAATGAAAATTTGTCAGGATAAAAGGGGGGTTCAAAAAGATTTGTCTTACTCAGGCAGTAGAGCAGTTATAGTTTATGAAATACCATTGAACGAAGTCGTGTTTGATTTTTATGACAGACTAAAATCTATAACAAGTGGTTATGCAAGTTTTGATTATGAAATCATAGGTTACAGAGAAGGTAACTTAGTTAAACTTGGAATTTTAGTAAACAATGAACCTGTAGATGCCTTATCAATGGTGATACACCAAGAATTTGCTCAAAAACAAGGCAGATTAGTATGCGAGAAGTTAAAGGATTTAATACCTAGACACAACTTCATGATACCAATTCAAGCTGCAATTGGGGGAAAAATTATTGCTAGAGAGACTATTAAAGGTTATAAAAAAGATGTTCTAACTAAAATTCACGGCGGCGGAGCTCTTGATCGTAAAAGAAAATTACTTGAAAAACAGAAGAAAGGTAAAGCTCGAGCAAAACAATTTGGTAAAGTTGAAATACCCCAAGAAGCATTTATTGGGGTACTTAAAATAGATAAGTAGAAATGAAAACTTCAATTTACAACAATTCTGGAAAACTAGTATTTGTTTTATTATCTATCAGCTTGTTTTTAAGTTTCATTTTTGGAATCGATTCGATTGGAAGCGGCGGAATGATTGCAGATTTTTATAGCACATGGCCATATGTTGAAATCTTATCTAAAGAATTTTATGCTTTGGGCGGAAAATATTCAGACATAACGCCGCTAGGATATATGGTTTTATCCTGGTTTTATTATATTTTTCAAGATCAGACTATAGTTAGACTAATTTACTGTTTTTTATCTATTTTACTGCCTGTCTTATTTTATTGTGCATTAAAAAATAATTATGAAAAACTAGATAGTAATTTTTTACTACTTTTTGCATCATTACTTTTTTTATTTCCATCTTTTAGATCCGGCGCAGTTTGGGCTAATAATAATGTACTTGCAGATATATTTTTTGTTTCTTTTTTAATTTTTTATATTAAATGGCTTAAAAAAAAAGATTTTGAAAAAATTCGGTTAAATTTATTTTTCCAATTATTATTTTTAGCACTAACTGTATATACAAGGCAGTATTATGCAATCTTCTATTTATATGCTATGTATATTTATTTTCAAAAATTAAGTTTTAAAAATTTTATTATTACTTCTTTTATTGTTTTTATCCTGGCAGTTCCAGGTTTATTGATGGTATTTTCTGATGAAATTTTATTAAGAACAACAATATTTAGTCCAAAAATTTATAATACTATTCTTATCAGTCCATCAATTATGACTTTATACTTATTACCAATTTTCTTTTTACTATTTGTTCAAAAAAAATATATTATTGATTTTAAAAATAAAAATTTTATATTACCATTTTTTTTTATAAGTTTATTAATTTTAATAATCTCCTATTTTTTTGATTATAATATATCTCATGGCGGTGGTTTCTTCATAAAAATATCACATCTTTTTTTTAAAAATAATTTTCTTGGAATTATAACGGCTATTCTTGGTTTATATATTTTATATACAATAGCCAAAGAAAATAAAAATGATGCTATAATTATATTACTATTAATTTTTGCTTTTCCGGCTAGATATATTCCTCAGAAATATTTTGAACCTATGTTTTTTATTTTTTTCTTTTTAATGCTAAATTCAAAATTTCCAAAACTTTTTTTAAGTAATAAAAAAAATATTATTTATTTAGCCATATACTTATTGATTTATTTGTCTTCTGGAATTCTAAACGATATATTCAAAATAACTAAAACGTTTGTTATTTAAAAAAAGGAGAGATGGCTGAGCGGTTTAAAGCGCACGCTTGGAAAGTGTGTATACTCTCTGAGTATCGTGGGTTCGAATCCCACTCTCTCCGCCACCTAAAATATGTACTTGTCCCCTAAGTAAAATAATAAACCGAGTGCAATGCCATAAAGCACGTATCTCATTTTAAACTCTCCTAATACTAGTTACTCTTAAATTAGCAGTTCTTTTAATTCTTTCAATTGTTCTGTTTATATCCATTATAACAACTTTTTTCATAGGGCCATAAGCATGTATTAATTTACTTTTTGATAATACTAAAGCAACATGACCTTTCCAAAAAATCATGTCATATTTTTTTATATTTTTAAAATTTACCTTTTTTCTAAAAAATTTTTCCTGGTCAATCGAATCTCGCGGACAATATTTATTATTTTGATTGAAAAAAATTTGAATTAAAGCTGAGCAATCAATGCCTTTATAACTTTTACCTCCCCATAAATATTTTATATTTTTGAAAAGCATTATATCTTTAAAAATATTTTTGTTTTTAAATTGAATTTTTCTTAAATCTGAAAACTTAATCCAGTATTTTCCAAATTTAGCAAACTTTCCGTTCTTATATGATATTTTAAGTATCGACGAATACGGAAGAAATTTTTGCAATTTTTTTTTAAAGTTAGGCTGGCTATATAGTCTTGCTTTTAGAACCGAAACTTTAAAATTTGATTTAATCGGCTCAGAAAAGTTTTTAGTTTTAATATACCCAACATATCCATCTTTTTTTATTCTAATTTTATTCCACCCTCTATATTTTTTAACAACTTTAAAATTGTCGCCATATAGTAACTGTGTATCAACTGGAGATTTAAAACTCCTTTTTTTGTAGAGATTAATTATTGGAAAATTATTTCTAAAATTATTTTTCACTTAATTTGATATCGTTTTTAATAATATAAAGAAAAATTAAAGATGGTATAACCATAATGGCTGTGATTAAAAAAAATATTCCCCAGTCACCATTTAGCCAGTCAACCATAGCACCAGAAGAAGCCGCTAAAGTTGTTCGTCCCGCTGTTCCGATGGAAGCTAATAATGCGTACTGTGTAGCTGTATAAGTTCTATCAACCAACATTGATATAAAAGCAACAAATGCAACTGTTGCAAATGCAGCAGCCATGTCATCAAATATTACAGCTAAAGCAAATAACCATTCTGATTTCCCAGACCAGGCCAACAATGAAAATAGAAGATTTGTTGATGCCATTAATATACCGGATACAAACATAGCTTTTATTACTCCGGAGCGTATTGCAAATAATCCTCCAAGCAATGTAAAAACAACAGTTGTTATCCAACCCAAACCTTTAGAAAAAAGAGCGATATCTGATTTTGAAAATCCTATCTCTTTATAAAATATTATAGACATTCTTCCTAAAAAAGCTTCTCCAATTTTAAAAAGAAAAACAAAACTTAAAATTCCTAAAGCAATTTTAAATCCATTCTTTTTAAAAAAACTTATGATTGGACCTACAACTGTACCAGTAATCCATGCAACAGATTTTGTAGCAACATTTGAAACTCCTAGCTTTTTTTCTATCATCTCATCTGTTCTTCTCTGTGATTCTTTTCGGTTTGTGGGTTGATCTTCTTTCACAAACATCAAACCTATGTTGCAGGCAATAATAATTAACCCAAGAATTAAAAATGTTAGTTGCCAGTAGTTTTCAAAACCTAAATTCTGAAAATATTCGGCTGAATTTAATGAAATTACCCCTCCTAATTTGTAACCTGTCCACCAACCAACGACTGCCATAGCCGCTCCTGCTTGCATAGATTTTCCTTCACTCTCACCAATCTGTTCAATTCTTAAAGCATCAACAGTGATATCCTGAGTAGCTGATGCGATTGCAATAATCAGTCCTATTGCAATAACTAAAACAAGATTAGCAGTGGGATTTACTAAACTCCAAAAAATCAAACTTAATAAAATAATCAATTGCATTAAAACAATCCATCCACGTCTGTGCCCAATCTTATTTGTTAGCCAAGGAATACGAATTCTATCTACTAACGGAGCCCAAAGGTAATTAAACGCATAAACCGCAAATATTAAACCTGCCCAACCAACTGCGGTACGGCTAAGCCCATCTTCTTTAAGCCAAAGACTAAGACTACTTCCGATAAGAACCCATGGAAAGCCACTTATAATTCCTAACAATAAAATGCGCAGCATTCTTCTATCAAAATAGATTTTGAAAGAGTCTTTAAAAGATTGTTTTTGATAAATTTTCATTTTTAAGATTATAGATTAATTTATGATCTCCAGAAAGATGGCAAAAACAACACCAGTACTGCAAAAATTTCTAATCTTCCCAGCAACATTGCAAAAGAAAGAATCCATTTAGATACATTCGAAACCTCGCTAAAATTTCCATTTGGACCTATCATTTCCCCAAGTCCTGGACCAACGTTAGATAACGAAGTTGCTGCTCCAGATATTGCTGATAAAAAATCAAGTCCTGTAATTGATAAAAGCACAGCTATTAAAATGAATAAAAATAAGTATGAAAAAATAAAAACAATTACTGAATTTATAAAACTATCTTCTATTTTTTCATTATTGTAGTTAAGAACAAGAATTCGGTTTGGATAAATCAATTTTTTTATTTGATTTTTAATAAATAGAAATAATATTTGTAACCTAAAAACTTTAATACCACATGTTGTAGAACCCGCACATCCACCAATAAACATTAGAAAAATAAAAAATATTAAGGGGAATTCTCCCCAAAGACCAAAATCATCTGTTACATAACCTGTTCCTGATAGAATTGAAAGAACATTAAAAGATGAAATCCTTAAGTTATCCTGAAAAGAATGATCATTATTATTTATGAATAAATAAATAAACATAATTAAAATTGAAATTAGCAATAAGTAAACAAAGCCTCTAATTTGAACGTCCTCGTGAAAGATTTTTTTATTTCCTTTTATAAATTTTAAATACGCTATAAAGGGTATGCTTCCTAAAATAATAAATATTGTTGCTGTAATTTCAATTCCCGGATTCTTAAAGTAACCAATAGACTCGTTGTGGGTTGAAAAACCTCCTGTTGCCAAAGTTGTAAAAGAATGAGCGATACTGTCGAAAATATTCATACCTTGAAACCAATACACCGCTGCACATAACGATGTTAAAGTTAAATAAATTGTTATTATAGTTGCTGCAACCTCAATAGTTTTAGGTAAAATTTTTTCTGTCCCACTTGAATCGGTTTTAAAAAGTTGCATTCCGCCAACCTTTAAAAGAGGGAGCACTGTTGTTGCCATTACAATTATACCTATACCTCCTAACCACTGCATTATTGCCCTCCATAATAAAATACTTTTTGGGGAGGAGTCTAAATCTAAAATTACAGTAGAACCAGTTGTGGTTATCCCTGACATACTTTCAAAAAAAGCATCACTAAAAGATAGTTTTAAGTTTGAAAGCATGAACGGTAAACTACCAAATATTGCGATACTAACCCAAGCAATAACAGAAAATAAAAAAGCTTGTTGGAGATTTAACTGATTATCCTTTTTAAGGTTAATCAGTATTATCAAAATGCCTATAAAAATTGTAACGATAGATGAAGCTAAAAAACTATTGTTATTTTCACTATAAATTATCTGTATCCCGTAGGGTACTGTCATGAAAATACCCAAAACTACTACAAGAATACCAGTGATAAAAAAAACAGTTTTGTTTGATCCCATTAAATTTAAGACAATATTTAAATAGTTGTAAAATTCAACTTATTCAGTTGTAATTTTGACTATATTTTATCCTAAAAATTTTATAAACCTTATTAATGTTAGAATCTAGCCTAATTCAGTCTACATCTTCATGGCCATTCGTAGAGATACGAAAACTTTTAAAAGAAAGAAAGGCCATAATTGAAAAAAAAAATAAAATCACTTTTCAAACAGGATACGGACCAAGCGGGTTACCACACATAGGGACTTTTGGAGAAGTTTCTAGGACCTCGATGATGATTAATGTTTTAAGCCACATAAGCAAAATAAATTCTGAATTAATTACTTTTTCGGATGATATGGATGGGCTTCGCAAAGTTCCCGAAAACATTCCAAATTCAAAAATATTACATCAAAATCTTGGTAAGCCTTTAACTGATATTCCTGATCCATTTAAAAAATTTTCAAGCTATGGAGAGCATAATAACAAACTACTCATCGAATTTTTGAAAAAATTTAAATTTAATTTTATTTTCAAAAGTTCTACAGAGAATTATAAAAAAGGTGTTTTTAATAACGGTATTAGTAGAGTTGTAGAAAAATATGATGATATTATGAATCTTATCCTACCGACTCTAAGAAGTGAAAGAAGAAAAACTTATTGCCCATTATTACCAATATGCCCTGATACCGGAAAAGTTCTAGAAATACCGCTTGAAGAAATAAATAAAAAAAATAATTCAGGAGTTTTTAATAATAACGGAAAAAAAATTCAAATAAACTTTCTAAATGGAGGATGCAAACTTCAATGGAAAGTTGATTGGGCTATGCGCTGGTTTACTTTTGATGTTGATTTTGAAATGTATGGAAAAGATTTAACTGAAAGCGCAATAATATCTAGTAAAGTTTGCGATATATTGGGAAAAAAACCACCCAGTGGATTTGCCTATGAATTATTTTTAGATGAAAAAGGAGAAAAAATTTCAAAATCAAAAGGAAATGGAATAACAATAGACCAATGGTTGAGGTACGCATCCCCTGAAAGTCTCTCATTGTACATGTATCAAAATCCCAAAAGAGCAAAAAAACTTTATCCCGAGGTAGTTCCAAAAGCTGTTGATGAATATTTAAGTTTAATAGACAAATACCCCAAGCAAAAACCTGACGAAAAAATTTCAAATCCAGTTTGGCATATTCACAACGGCTCTCCCCCAAAAGAAAAGATAATTATGCCTTTTTCTATGCTTTTAAATATTGTGGGTTCAAGCAATGCAAAAAATAAAGAAGTTTTATGGAAATTTATCAAAAAATTTCATAGTGAAATAGAGGCCAAAGACCACAAAATTTTGGATGAACTCACCTCTTATGCAATAAATTATTTTGTTGATGAAGTTGAACCAAAAAAGAAGTTTAAAAAACCAAACAAGGGTGAAAAAAAAGCACTGGAGAATCTTATTTCTAAATTGAAAAAAGTGACTCAGGATACTCCGGCCGAAGAAATTCAGACTTTAATATACTCGACTGGAAAAGAAAATGGTTACACCGAAAATCTTCGCGATTGGTTCAGACTTATATATCAAGTTGTCTTTGGAGAAGAAAATGGCCCAAGAATGGGTTTTTTTATAAGCTTTTTTGGCGTTAAAGAGACAATTGATTTAATGGAAAAAAAGTTGAATATATAAATTTAATGTTTTCATATGCAAAGCCTTTTATATTTAGTTTAGACCCCGAAAAGGCACACAATTTAGCAATAAAGTCCATTAAATATAATTTTCTACCAGAAGGATTTTTTAATGTAGAAAATGAAGAAATCTTAAATCTTAAATTATTTGGAAAATATATTAAAAATCCAATAGGTCTAGCAGCAGGATTTGATAAAAGTGCCGAGGTTTACAATCAAATGTTTAAATTAGGTTTTGGTTTTGTAGAAGTTGGCACGATTACACCTAAAAAACAATATGGAAATCCAAAACCAAGAGTTTTTAGATTAGAAAAAGATTATGCTTTGATTAATAGATTAGGTTTTAATAACGATGGATCCGAGATAGTAAAAAGAAGAATTGAAAATAATTTACCTAAAAGTCTTTTGGGGATTAATATAGGGCCTAATAAAGAAACAGCAGATATGAGCGAGGATTTTTTAAAATGTGCAGAAACATTTTTCACATTAGGCGATTACATAACAATAAATATATCATCACCGAATACAGCGGGACTTAGAGACTTTCACAAAACAGAATTTTTAAAAGAATTATTGAAAAAAATTAATGAAATAAGAGAAAAAAGCAGCTTTAGAAAGTCATTTTTATTAAAGATTTCACCAGATCTAAACGAAACAAATATAAATGAATTAATAAATTTAATAATTGATTATAAGATTGATGGAATTATTTTAACTAATACAACGGATAGTAATAGAGAAAATCTTTTAAGTGAACATAAATCTGAGACGGGTGGTTTATCTGGCAAACCCTTAAGAGCTCTTTCAACTAAATTAATAAAAGTATTTTACAAGAGTCTTAAAGGGAAAGTTCCAATTATAGGTGTAGGTGGGGTAGATTCCGGAAAAGCAGCTTTTGAAAAAATAGCAGCAGGAGCGTCTGCCCTACAGCTTTATACTGGAATGATATATAGGGGACCCATGATCGTAAAAGAAATAAAAAAAGATTTGATTAAAATACTTAATGAGCAAGGCTTCAAGAATATCAAAGAAGCAATTGGATCTTATTCCTCTATTTAATTAAATATTTTATATTTTTTAATATCATATCTAATATAATGAATTAATTCTCTAGCATATGAAAAGCTGGTGCCAATTAAAATCACAACAATTATAGAAATGAAACCATAAACAATAGGATAATTGTTAGATAAGTCGAAAACTATTTCTCCTAATCTATTATCAATTACTCCAGATTTGCTTTGTATAAACAAACTATCCTCCAATACAAAAGTTTCAACTCCCATAATTAAACCTATTGATAATAGAAGAATTGCTAAAAGAGTTTTATATTCTGATGCATTCAGTTTTTCACTCACTTTAAGACCAATATGTAAACCTACTATAGAACCAAAGATTAATGTTAAGACTAAAACAAAATCTATTGTTTGAAACTGAATGGCATGGCCTATAACCACAAGTGCAGTTATGAAAATTGTAACAAAAAGCGAAGTTCCAGGAACCAGTTTTGTTGGCATACCAATTATATAAATCATTGCAGGAACCATTAAAAAAGCTCCGCCGACTCCCATAATAGTTGCAAAAATTCCGACTATTAAGCCTAACATCATTGGCACAATAGCGCTTTCATAAAGCCTTGATTTATGAAATCTCATTCTAAAAGGTAAACCATGTATCCAATAGTGATCATGAATTTTTCTTTTAACAACTATTTTTTTCCTTATGTTTATAAGTTCTTTAGCGCTTCTGGCGAACATTAAGGTACCGACAATTACCAACATATATACATAAGCAAGTGCAATTATATTATTTATAATTCCAATTTTTTTTAAGTAATAAAAAATAATCATTCCAATAAATGTTCCTACTACACCCCCGCATACAATTACTATTCCCATTTTGTAATCAAGCGTTTTTCTAAACCAATGGGTTAAGGCTCCCGAAACAGATGTGCCTAAAATATTGTTAGCTTCATTTGCAACTGCAAACGCTGGAGGTATACCTAAAAATATTAATACTGGGGTCATTAAAAATCCCCCGCCAATTCCGAATAAACCTGAGATAAAACCAACAAGGAAACTTAAAAAGACAATTATACTTAAATCTATCTTGACTTGAGCAACTGGCAGGAAAAATTCCATTTAATCTAATATTCTCTGCGCGAAATATTGTCAATAGGTATATATTATCTTGATTAAATGATAATCAGGGCTTATATAACAGTCGGAGATTTTTATGACAAGAATTTGTGAACTAACAGGAAAAAAGCCCCTCAAAGGACACAAGGTTAGTCACGCTAACAATAAAACTAAAAGAAGGTTTCTTCCCGGTATTAAAAAAGTTACTTTTAAAAGCGATTTTTTGAAAAAAAACATTAGTTTGAACGTTTCAAATGCTGCTTTACGAACAGTAGATTTCAAAGGTGGTATTGATAAATTTCTAAAAAAAGCAAAGTCCCATCAACTTTCTAAAAAAGCAAAAAAAATAAGAAATAATATTTTAACAAAGTAAAATGTATAAAAATTATCTAAGCTTATTTGGCACTTTAGCTATAGCGATGGCATTGTTGGTAACAGTTTCTAATTTTTTAGTTCAATATCCTGTCAATTATTTTAATCTAAACGAGATATTGACTTATGGAGCCTTTACTTATCCAATTACATTTTTAATTACAGATTTAGCCAATAGAAGCTATGGTTTAAAAAATGCAAGAAAAATAGTTTATATAGGTTTCTTTTTAGGTATTTTACTAACCTTATTCTTTTCAACAAATTTCGATGATTTAATTTCTATAAGAATTGCTTTTGGTTCAGGCGTAGCCTTTATTGTTGCCCAACTTTTAGACGTAAAAATTTTTGATAATTTAAGAAAAAAAACTTGGTACATTGCACCGCTAACATCATCATTTTTCGGCTCACTCGTTGATACTATTTTATTTTTTTTTATATCTTTTTATAAAACTGGAATACCATGGACCACGTTAGCAATTGGTGATTTTTCAGTTAAACTTTTGATTGCTCTTTTAATGCTGATACCTTTTAGATATTTGTTAGGAATATTTAAAGACAATTCAAAGGTATATTTTAAACAATACAATTAACTTTTAGTGCAAAGATTTTTTTTCTGAAAACAGATCACCTAACTGGTTTATCATTACGTCACCTAAATCTTGAACATCTGTAATTTTCACTGCCCTATTATAATATCTTGTTACGTCGTGCCCAATTCCAATAGCGACCACCTCTATTGATGACATTTTTTCAATGAATTTGACTGTATTTTTTAAGTCATTTTCTAGATAATCACTAGAATTAGTAGACAAAGTCGAATCATCAACTGGCGCACCATCAGATATTATCATTAAAATTTTTCTTTCTTCTTTTCTTTTTTTCATTTTATTATAAGCCCATCGCAAAGCTTCTCCGTCAATATTTTCCTTTAACAGACCTTCTTTGAGCATAAGGCCCATATTTTTTTTTATTTGCCTCCAAGGAACATCTGCAGATTTATAAATTATGTGTCTCAAATCATTTAGTCTACCAGGATTTTTAGGCTTGCCGTTTGCATTCCAAACTTCTCGACTTGATCCACCTTTCCAGTGTTTTGTTGTAAAACCAAGTATTTCAACTTTGACAGAACATTTTTCCAAAGTTCTTGATAAAATATCAGCGCATATTGCTGCAACAGAGATAGGTTTTCCTCTCATTGATCCAGAGTTATCTATTAATATTGTAACAAGAGTATCCTTAAATTCAGCGTCCTTTTCTTTTTTAAATGATAATGAATTAAAAGGGTCCATTATAACTCTTGTTAATTTAGACGTGTCAAGGGTACCCTCTTCCAAATCAAATTCCCAGGATCTATTTTGTTTTGCGAGCAATTTTCTTTGTAACTTATTTGCTAATTTTGATATAAAGTTTTTTAATTGTAGCAATTGTTGATCTAATGAAGATCTTAATCTAATTAGCTCTTCCTCGTTTTCAAGATCTTCGGCTTTGCTAAACTCATCGAATTTATTTGTAAAGACTTTATACTTAATTTTATTATTATAAAATTTTTTCCCCACTTGTTTTTTTGAAACTCCATTCTCATCCTCTACCTCTTGAAATTTATCCTCATTACTATTCTTTTCACTTAAATGATTATCCTCTGGAAGGTCTGCATTTATATTCAATTCTTGTTCGTCTTTATCTTTATCGGTTTTTCCCTCTTTTTTATCATTATCTTCTTGCTTATCTATATTTTCATATCTTTCCTTGTTAGAGCCATCATCATTTTCACTTTTTTCTTCATCAATATTAATATCCGATATTATTTTTGCAATTACTTGATTAAAAACTTTTTGATTTTTAAGATTATTCTTAAGCAAATTAACGTCTTGAAGAAATTTTTTATCCCAAAGTTTTTTTAATTTTTTTATTTGAGGAGAAATTTTTTTATTATCTTTAAAGTCAAAAAAAATATTTCTCAAATAAGCATCAAAATTTTTTTCGATTAAAACTTCCTTCTTTTCTTTTTTTGAATTATCTGAAATTCTCAGACTTTTATAAATAGTTTTAAAAGCATATGAAATATTTTTTTCTATACCTTTAAATTCATCACTACCAATTCTTTCATATCTTATTTTTTCAGCAACATTATATAGCTTATTGGCAATTTCACCTTCGGGTTTATATAATTCTAGCACTTCTTTATTGCTATATTTTAATCTGAGCGCTTCCGAATCGGCTTTTGCTCTAATATTCGTGGCATCCTCTAAATTTTCCAGCTTTTTTAAATCAGGTAGATTTATACTATTTTCTGAAACATTTTCGGCGTTACCAAATTTAATATCATAATCTTTTTTTTTGGAAATTGACTTTATTGTTGAAATTAAAGCACGTTTAAAGTCCTCTAAAAGATTTTCCTCTTTTTTCATCTCTAATCAAGTGATTTTTACATTAACCGATGACTCTGGCAGCTCTTCGCCAAAGCATCTTTGATAATATTCAGCAATTATTTTTCTCTCAAGTTCATCACACTTATTTAAAAAAGTTAATCTAAATGCAAAACCTACATCTTTAAAAATTTCAGAATTTTCAGCCCAATGTATAACAGTTCTAGGACTCATAACTGTAGAGATATCTCCATTAATAAAACCATTTCTTGTTAAATCAGCTACCTTGATCATATTAGAAACTTTTTCTTTGCCCTCTCTATTATTTAAAGCTTTGTTTTTTGCTAAAACGATTTCTAATTCTTTATCAAATTTTAAATAATTTAATGTTGCTACAATATTCCATCTATCCATTTGACCTTGGTTAATTTGTTGTGTTCCATGATAAAGACCAGTGGTATCTCCCAAACCAACAGTATTTGTCGTAGCAAACATTCTGAAAAATTTATTTTGTTCTAAAACTTTATTTTTATCCAATAAAGTAAACTTTCCGTCACTTTCAAGAATTCTCTGAATTACAAACATAACGTCTGGTCTGCCTGCATCATATTCATCAAAAACTAACGCAATAGGGTTTTGAATAGACCATGGTAAAATTCCTTCTTTAAATTCTGTTACTTGTTTTCCATCTTTTATAATAATTGAGTCTTTGCCAATTAAATCTATCCTGCTTATATGACTATCAAGGTTAACCCTAATGCATGGCCAATTTAATCTTGCCGCGACTTGCTCAATATGAGTTGATTTTCCTGTGCCATGGTAGCCTTGTATTAAAACTCTTTTATTAAATGAGAAACCAGACAAGACAGCCAATGTGGTATCCCTATCAAATTTATAATGACTATCAATTTTTGGGACAAATTCATTTTTCTTAGAAAATGCGTCTACTTCCATATTTGTATCTAAACCAAATGTTTGTTTAACTGATATTTTTATATCTGGTTTTTGAGTTTCTAAATTTGTGTTCATTTTGTTTTTTCCATACTTAGTCTAAGCTGGCTGTAAGCCAAAGTGATTTTTTTTAATAAATCTTCATATTTTTTATTACCTTGATTTTTATCAGGATGATACTTCTTTACAAGGGTTTTAAATTTTTTTTGAATATCGGGCCATTTTGTCTCCTCTCTTAGACCCAAAACTTGTAGTGCGTGCCTATCTTTTTCAGAAAATCGTGATTTTTTAAAACCTTTAAAGTTTGAATTAATAAAAAAACTGGTTTTATCGTCTAGTGTATTTTGCCATAATATCTTAAAAAAATTTTCTGAAGAGCTAAAACTTTTTGTAGGTTTGTGCCAAGTAATATCGGACTTAATAAAATGTTCAATTTCAGTTTCGTTCATATCTGAGAAATAATTCCAACTTTTATTAAATAATTTAATATGTTCAAGACAAAGAAGTCTGAATTTTTTACTATTATCTTTCTCTATCGGCGCTTTATATAATCCGATTTCTTTACATTTTCCCCAATCACAAATATTTTTCATAAAAAGTGATCATTATATAGTAGAATTATATTTTTATGAAAAATTTTATTAAAGATTTAGAGGATAAATTAAAAAAAAATATCCAATTAAGCAAAATTGAAATAATAGACAATACCCATTTACACAGAACACATAAGTATTTTAAAAAAGGAAAATATCATATTAGTTTAATAATTACATCAGAAGAGCTTAGGCTGTTAAATAAGATTTCAGCTCATAAAAAAATAATGAAGGTTTTATCGGTCGAGATTAAAAATAAAATACACGCTTTAGAAATTAAAATTAAATAATCTTTTTAATTAACAAATTCATTTTTTTAGGACTAAGCTTAACTGCATTTGGTCTCGTTGTTTTCCCAATATTTTTTAAAAGAATTAAGTTTATACGAGAGTCTTTGTTCTTTTTATCACTTTTCATATGTTCAACAATTCTATTTAACTTTTTGTTTAAAGAATATTTTTTTAAACTATTTGGCAAATTATTTATTTTATAAAAATTAATAATTTTATTTAATGTCGAAATAGAGCATATTTTTTTATGAAATGATAATTTAGTTGCTAGAAGCATTCCAATTAGTACAGCTTCACCATGATTAACTTTTTTTGAGAAATTACTCGCCGCTTCTATTCCATGTGCAAAGGTATGACCAAAGTTTAATATTGCCCTATCACCCTTCTCTCTTTCATCTCTTGTGACAAAGGAAATTTTAATTTTACAGCTTTTTAATATTGCAGAATTTATAATTAAATTATTTCTTTGTTCTATAATTTTTTTTGTATTTTTCTCGATCCAATTAAAAAATTTTTTATCACTTATAAAAGCATGTTTTAAAATTTCTGCAAAACCACAAATCATTTCTCTTTTTGGCAGCGACTTTAAAAAACTCAATTCACTTATAACTAACTTAGGTTGATAAAATGTACCAATTAAATTTTTTCCTTTAGAAGAATTAATTCCAGTTTTACCACCTATAGACGCATCAACTTGCGATAAAAATGTTGAGGGTAAATTTATAAAGTTTACACCTCTCTTTAAAATACTAGCAACAAAACCTGCAAAATCACCGATTACCCCACCTCCAATTGCTACAATTAAATCATTTCTATTAAAGTTTTTTTTAATTAGCTCTTCATTTAATTGATTAACATTTTTAAAAGATTTTAGTTTTTCATCTACAAAAAATTGGTAAGTGTGAACTTCATAATTTGAAACTTGTTGTTTAACCTTAGTCTTTAATTTATTTGGTATTCTTTTATCAAAAATTAAAGCTACTTTTTTTGTTTCTGGACAAACCAAACCAATCTGCTTTCTAAGGAGCTTAATTGCTCCAAGGCCTATAAAGATAGAATATTTAGCACTGTTGTTTTTAAAATTTGTTTTAGATATTTTCATAAATTTTTTCTATTTCACTAGATATATCTTCAATTTTTTTCAAATTACAATCTAATTTATAATCTGCTAATGCATATATTTTTTTTCTGTTTAAGTAAATATTTTCTACATCTTTTTTTGAATCAGTATTTTTTAAAAGCGGTCTATTCTTATTTTTTTTGATTCTTTCAAAAATTTTATCTGGAGCCAAATCTAACCAAATAGAAAAACAAGTTTTTTTAATTTGTTCTCTCAAATTATTATTTATAAAAGTTCCGCCACCCAAAGCTATTATTTTGCCATTATCTTTTATTATTTTTAAACATTCACTCTCCTCAATACTCCTAAAGTAAGCCTCCCCCTTTTTGTCAAAAATCTCATAAATTTTCAGTGATTCTCTCATCTCAACTCTTTCGTCTAAATCTTCAAAAGGTTTTTCAAGACTTTTAGATAAAAGTCTACCAATAGTAGATTTTCCTACTCCCATCATTCCAATCAAAACAAGGTTTTTTTTCAATTTATGCCAAAAATTTTAATTTGATTAATCACAAATTTGTCTTAATTTCCGAGTTTAAATATATTTTTTAACTATGCAACATAGATTAAACCCACTTAGAAAAAAAAACAGTTCTTTAACAAATACTTTGATAAAAGCGTTTATAATTCTTTCAATTCTCGGTTTTATTTTTTACTTTTTAGAGAAAATTGAGCTGCCATCACCAAAAAAAGAAATTCAACAAGATGTTACCGACAAAATTATCAGAATTAAATAAAAATAATAAAGTATTAATATTTTTATTTTTACTTTTTTTTATTTTTCCAAAAGCATCAATTTCAAATGAGCCAGTTGATATTTGGAATAAAACTAATGATGTTAAAATTGAAAAAAAAGAAAATTTATCAAATCAAACTATCAAAGAGAATAAAATTAATTTTTCAAAAATTAAAAATAAAGAAATTGACGAAATCGAAATAACAGAAGATGATCAAGAAAAAAACGCGGAAATAAAACTAGTAGGTCTTTATGATCCACAAGAAAATGATTTCAATTTGGACATGTGGGTTAATACGGACGGAGAAAATATAAAGAATACATTCAAAAGAATTGACAAGATCAAGTTATCCTCATTTTCTGAGAAAATTTTCATAAATACAATGATGACGTATTCTTTCGCACCAAAAAACAAGTTATCAGAAAACGAATTTTTAAAACTAAAATTAAATTGGTTAATTAAAAACAATAAAAATGATGTTATTGAAAATTTTTTAAATAATAATTTAGAATTCAACGGAAAATCAAAATTGATAAAACATTTAGTAGATTATTATATTTCTTTAGGAGATATATCAGAAGGTTGCAAAAAATCGACTTTCATAAGCAAAGAAATTAAAGATAGTTACCTTGAAAAATTTAGAATTTATTGTCTAGTTTTAAACAAAAAAAATGAAGAAGCAATTTTAAACTTTGACCTATTAAGGGAACAGGGTAGATCAGACAAGTTTTTTGATAATAAAATTCTATTTTTGTTAGGAATAGAAAATAAATCTAGTAATAAAATTTCAGACAAAAACCTTTTAAATTTTTATCTTTCCTCAATTACAGTAGAAAATTTTAAATATGAACCGACACAAAAAACTGATAAGAACATATGGAAATATTTAACTGAGTCGAATTTAATCTCTATAGACAAATTAGAAGATCCAGAAATAATAAAAAAATACGAAATCGCCGCAAGCCAAGGAAATTTTGATAAAGAAAAAATTTTTGAAATTTACCTTTCAGTTCCGTTTAATATTGGGCAATTGATTAATGCAAATACAGTCTATCAAAGTCTAGAAGGATATGAATCTAGAGCTCTGATATACCAAAAAATATTATTGTCAGATAATCTGAAAAATAAACTTGATCTATTATTTTTGCTTGAAAAATTATTCAAGAAGGATGGATTACAAGATATTTATTCTGAATTTTTAAGCAACAACTTGAAAGAAATATCTTCAGAGGATATTCCCGAAGAATACTTAAAAATTGTTGAAAAAAATATAATTATAGAAAAAAGTGATGAACTCGGCAAAATAAAATATGACGATAAAATTTTGCACCGTTCAAAAGTTTTAAAAGTTTTTACTGAGCAAGAAGCAAACAAAGATAAGATTAACAAAGATCTTGATAAAATTTATAAAAAAATTAAAAAGAATAGAAAATATTTTTTTTCTATAAAAGATGTAATTCTTTTGGAATCTTTGTCATCAGATGGAATAAAGTTGCCAAAAGATCTCAATATTGAAGAACTTTCCAAAAATTTGACAGTTCCATCAAATATCAATTCTCTTGTAGACAACGGTGAAATTGGAATGCTTATGTTTAAGCTAGTTGAGATAATTGGAAGTGATGATATAGAAAATTTAGATCCAGAAACATTGTATTTCATTATAAACGTTTTAAACAAAGCACAAATTAAAAAGGTCAGAAATCAAATTCTTAATCTCACACTACCTTTAAGAGTGTAATTATAATATAAATTTAAAATGACAGTAAGAAAGATTTTAACATTACCAGATCCAGTATTACGAAAGAAATCTGACAAGATAAATAAAATTGATTCCAATATTAAAAGTTTAATGGATGATATGCTTGAAACAATGTACGCCGCTCCTGGAATCGGTTTAGCAGCAATTCAAATTGGTGTTCCAAAAAGAGTTGTCGTAATTGATTTATCAAAAGAGACAGAAAAAAAAACTCCAATATATTTTATCAATCCGGAAATTACTTGGAAATCAAACTCGAACTCTTCTTACGAGGAGGGTTGTCTTTCAATTCCAAATCAATTTGCAAAAATTGAGAGAGCAGAGCAATGCAAAGTAAGATATCTTGATTACAATGGTAACAAAAAAGAGATAAAAGCCGAAGGTTTATTGTCAACATGCATTCAACATGAAATTGACCACTTAAATGGAATTTTATTTATAGATTATTTATCAAAACTAAAAAAAGATATAATTTTAAAAAAAATTTCAAAAAATAATAAAGAACTAGAAAGAGTTATAGTATAAATTTTAAACTTAATGTCAAAAAAAATAGTTTTTATGGGAACGCCCGAGTTTGCAGTTCCATCCTTAAATGCACTAAAGAATAATAATTATAATATTTCGGTAGTTTATACGCAGCCCCCAAGTATAGCAAATAGAGGAAAAAAATTAATAGAGTCAAAAATAGAAACTTTAGCAAAGAAATTTTCATTAAAAGTAAGAAATCCAAAAAAATTAGATAATGAAAACGAATATAACTATTTTAAATCTATCGAACCAGATCTTGTAATTGTTGTTGCCTACGGCCAAATCATTCCAAAGAGATTTTTAACCGTTCCAAGGTTTGGTTTTATTAATGTACACGCATCTTTATTACCAAAATGGAGAGGAGCCGCTCCAATACAAAGATCAATCATGAATTTAGATAATGAATCAGGAATAAGCATTATGAAAATAGCAGAGAAACTTGACGCCGGCCCAATAATGTATCAGGAAAAAATTAAAATTAATGAGAATATAAACTCTCAAATTTTGTCTAAACTCTTGTCCCAACTCGGGGCAAAATCAATGATTAGCGCTATAGATAAAATTGAAAAAGGGGAAGAAAATTTTGTAGAGCAAGATCATAGTATGGCAACTTACGCTAAAAAAATTTCTAAAAAAGAAGCACAAATTAATTGGAACGAAAGTTCAAGAAAAGTTTTAGCTCAAATAAACGGTTTAAATCCTAATCCTGGTGCATGGTTTAAGATTAACAACAAAAGATACAAGGTTTGGAAGGCAAAAATTGTTAAAATCAAAGGACGTCCTGGCGAAATACTTAATGATAAATTAGTTATAGGCTGTGATGATTTTTCAATAAAAATTATTGAGATTCAAAAAGAAGGTAAAGACAAGCAGTCAATAGAAAAATTTTTACTTGGTAATAAAATAAAAAAAGGTTTAATTATTAGTTAATTAAGGTTTTGTTAATGGATTGTCACTTTTGCTATTCATATAAAGCATAACAGAAGCTCTATCTTTTTCACTCTTTAAACCTGCGAATGCCATTTTAGTTCCTTTTATGTGAGCTTGAGGTTTTATTAAATACGCATTCATTTCATCATAAGACCAGGTTTTACTGTGAGCTATTAAAGCTTTGGAGTATTTATAATCGGATATTGATGCTGATTTTCTACCCATAACACCATAAAGTGCAGGACCTATTTTATTTTTTCCACCTTTAGCTACTACGTGACATGCGCTACATTTTTTAAATACTTTTTGGCCATGTTCTACAGTGCCCATAGATAATAATTTTGCAATATCAACCGTGCTTGCATTGTTTGATGAACTTGAAACCTTAAGAACTGGAGCTTCAACAACATACGCTGGTTGAGCTGGTTTCTCTACGTAGAAAAGATAATCTGTGAATTTTCCAACTCCAAATACAAGTAAAACTCCAATAATAACTGCTGCTACTATTTTATTTATTTCAAAACCATCCATAAATTTGATAATTAGGTATAGCACGAGTTTATAAAAAAAACTTTAATTAAATTTACCCTTATTGCGTCTTTGAGCCGCATTAATATTATGAGCAGCACAGTTGTTATAATCCCTTCTAGACTTCAGGCTAAAAGACTTCCCAATAAACCCCTTAAGATTATTAATCAAAAGGAAATGATTTTACATGTTCATAATTTGGCAATGGAATCTAAAGTGGGAGAAGTTTTAGTCACAACACCCGATAAAATTATTTTTGATCTTATAATAAAAAATGGAGGTAAATCTTTTATTTCAAATAATATTCATGAGACTGGGACAGATAGAGTTTTTGAAGCATTTCAAAATTTCTACTCTAACAATCCCCAAATTATTATAAATTTACAAGGAGACATGCCAAATTTAGATCCAAAAGATATTTCGAGAATAAAAAATTATATTCTTAAGGGTAATTGTGATATTTGCACTTTAGCATCAAACATAGAGAATTCTGAGGATATTAAAGATAAAAATATTGTAAAAGTTATAACTAAAAAAAGTATAAATAATGCAAATTTTTCCGAAGCTTTTGATTTTAAAAGAGAAGTTAGTAGAGAAGACGACAAAAATATTTATCATCATATTGGAATTTATGGCTTTACTAGTGAAGCTTTAATAAGATATGTAAACTTGAAAAGAAGTAAGTTAGAGTTAGAGAGAAATTTAGAACAAATGAGGGCGATGGAAAATGGTATGAAAGTTCATGTTGGTTTTACAGACTCCAAGCCCTTAAGTGTCGATACAGAAAAAGATTTTTTAAAAATAAAAAAAGTTATGGAAAAATAATGAAAAAAATCAAAATTGCATTCCAAGGAGAGATGGGAGCCTATTCTCATTTGGCTTGCGAAGAACTTTTTCCAGGTAGCCCAATAAAAGCCTGCCCAACTTTTGAAGAAACTTTTAAAACAGCATATGAAGATGAAGATTATAAAATTGTAATTCCAATTGAAAACTCTTTAGCTGGGCGAGTAGCTGATATTCATTATTTATTACCAAAATATCAATTACAGATACATGCTGAACATTTTCAAAAAGTCGAACACAACCTTTTGGTAAAACATGATGCAGAGTTCAAAGATATAAAGTATGTAAGAAGCCATGCACAAGCAATAGACCAATGTCAAAAAATTATTTTAAAAAATAAATTTAAAACAATAATCTCTGCTGATACTGCTGGATCTGCTAAAGATTTATCAAAAACAAATGATAAATCTATCGCAGCAATCGCATCTAAACTTTCAGCAAAAATTTATAATCTAAAAATATTAATGAAAAATATCGAGGACGAAAGTCAAAATACAACCCGTTTTATAATTATGTCTAAAAAAATTAATCAACCTGAGCATGATAAAAATAAAAAATATATTACTACTTGCACTTTTAGATTAAAGAGTATTCCAGCCGCGTTATATAAATGCCTAGGCGGATTTGCTACTAACCAAGTAAATCTAACAAAATTAGAAAGCTTTTCTGTAAAGAATACTTTTGATCAAACAAACTTTTATTTGGATTTAGAGGGACATATTGAACAAAGACAAGTTCAAAAAGCATTAGAAGAACTGGGTTTTCATACTGAAAGTTTAAATATTTTAGGGGTTTACGAAGCCTCTGCTTTTAGACAAAAAAAATAGTCCACAAAACTCAGATTCAAGGCTTGTAGATTTCAATTTTATATTGATATAATAATTTGGAGGCCATTCAGGCGATTTTAATATGTTCAATGTGTCAGGGTGTAAAAACAGCAGCACGGACTTTTGAAAGCGGGTTGTCTGGTCTCCTGATATGAATAATAAAGACAATATAAAAATTTTGGCATTAAAATACAGGCCAAAAAAATTCAAAAGTCTAATTGGCCAAGAAGTAATTGCTGAAACAATTTTAAATGCCATAAGGATTGGCAAAACACCAAACGCTTATTTATTAACTGGAATTAGGGGCGTCGGTAAAACGACCACAGCTCGTTTAATTGCAAAAGCATTAAATTGTTTAAAAAATCAAAATGAAAACAACTTATGTGACTCTAGTGACCAATGTTCTCATTGTAAGGAAATACAGGATTCTAACCATATAGATGTTCTTGAAATGGATGCTGCCTCGAAAACAGGAATTGACGATATTAGGGAATTAATAGAAAATTCAAAATATAATCCCACAAGCGCAAAATTTAAAATTTTTATAATTGATGAAGTCCACATGCTTTCAAAACAAGCTTTTAATGGTTTGCTTAAAACTTTGGAAGAGCCACCTAGTAAACTTAAATTTATATTGGCAACCACAGAGGTTAGAAAAATACCTGTAACAATTTTATCAAGATGCCAAAGGTTTGATCTTAAAAGAGTTAGTTTAGATAAAATTTTTGATCATTTAAAAGATATATTAAATAAAGAAAAAGGAAAAATATCTGATGATGCTTTAAAATTATTATCTAGGGCTTCCGAAGGATCTGTTAGAGACTCTATATCCTTACTAGATAGGGCTATAATTTTTCAAAGCTTAAATCCAAACCAAACACTTGAAGAGCTAGATGTTAGAAAGATGCTAGGTTTAGCGGATAAATCAAAATTAATTCAGCTACTAGAAAATGTATTTAAGGGTGAAGAGGCCAGTGCATTAAAAATTTTGAGAGAATTCATTGAAGAAGGCCTAGATGCAAAAATTTTTTTAAATGATATTTTAGAACTAATTTATTTGTTCAGCAGAAGAGTAAACCTAGGACCTATTGAGAAAGAGCTTTTTGTTTCTGAGTCTGAGCTAAAGTTAATAGACAAAGCTAGCCAGGGTCTTAAAATCCAAGATCTAGGTTTATTTTGGCAGTTAACTTTAAAAACTATAGAGGATTTAAATATTACATCTAATGAAATAATAACTCTAGAAATGTTTGTAATACAGCTAGCACATGTGAAAAATATTGATGATAAATTTGAAGAAGATGATATTTCGAATAAAGAAGTTGCAAAAGCAGTTGCAGATGAGAAAGTATCTTCAGATAACAAAAAAAACTTTAAACCGAGCAGTATTCTAAAAGAGCAATTAAAAAATGTAGAACAGATCAAGACACAAGAAAAAAATGACTTGGAGACAAAAATTGTTACTTCAAAAACAACTCAAATAAAATCCCCCAAAGATTTAATCTTCTTAGTTGAAAAAAATAGAGAAATAGAGCTAAAATATGACCTAGAACGAAACGTAAAAATTGCAAATTTTGAAGATGGAAAAATTAATCTAAACTTTAATGAAAATCTTAATAAAAATTTTATAAAAAGATTGTCCCAATGCTTATACTCATGGACAGGAAAAAGATGGATTATAAGTTTAAGTAAAGATGAAAACATTAAAACTATTTATCAAGAAAGAATTGACAGTAAAAAAAATTTTTTAGATAAAGAGAAAAAAAGTGATATTTCAAAAGAAATATTAAAAAATTTTCCTGATGCAAACCTTATCGATGTGAAAAAAGATGAATAACTTTACAGATATACTTTCTAAAGCAAAACAAATGCAAGAAAAAATGAAAGAAGTTCAGGACAGTTTGAAGAATATAGAAGTTGAAGGTGTATCAGGGGGAAATCTAGTAAAAGTTACATTAAAAGGAAATTACGAGATGAAATCTATATTTGTTGATGAAAATGCTAAAAAAGAAAAATTTGAAGTAATAAATGATCTAATAATTGCAGCATACAATGACGCAAAAGATAAACTGAAAAAAAAAACGTCAGAAGAAATAGCAAAAGCAACTGGTATGCCCAATTTGCCTTTTGATATGAAGATGCCTTTTTAAAATTAAATGGACAATAACATTCCAGAAATAGACGAGCTGATCAAACAATTTTCTAAGTTGCCAGGTCTTGGACCAAAATCAGCAAAAAGAATAATTTTGAAACTAATTAATAATAAAGAGAATATGGTAAAGCCATTAGCTAAGTCTCTAGCAAATGTATATAAAACTATAATTCGTTGCGGAATTTGTGGTAATCTTAAAATTGTACATAAAAAATGTATTTGTGAAGATAATACCAAAAATTATGACAAACTTTGTGTTGTTGAAAATTTAGCTGACATGTGGGTAATCGAGTCGTCTGATATTTTTAAGGGTCATTTTCATATTTTAGGAGGCACAGTAAATCCCAATGAAGATCACAACCAAAAAAATTTGTTAATGGACTCCCTTGTTAGAAGAATTAGAAATAACAATATCAAGGAGGTCATTATAGCTACTAGTGCAACAATCGAGGGACAAACAACTGCTCATTATATAGAAGATATAGTTAAAAATGGAAAAATTAAAGTTTCAAAGCTTGGACAAGGTCTACCAGTTGGAGGCGAAATAGAACAGCTAGACGATGGAACATTAGTTTCAGCTTTTAAAAATAGAGTTCCAGTTTCTAGTGATTAGATTTTCTTTCAAGTCTTCTTTTATGTAATAATGGTTCAGTATATCCCGAAGGCTGTTCTCTACCCTTGAAAACTAAGTCACATGCTGCCGCAAATGCTATTGATTTTTCAAAGTCTTTAGACATTGGCTGATAGTTTTTATCATTCGAATTTTGTTTATCAACAATTATAGCCATTTTTTTTAAAACATTCATAACTTGATCCTTAGTACATATTTTATGATGTAACCAGTTTGCCATATGTTGTGAAGATATTCTTAGTGTAGCTCTATCTTCCATTAGTCCAACATTTTTTATATCAAGTACTTTTGAACAACCAACCCCTTGATCAATCCATCTCACTACATAACCCAAAATTCCTTGAGCATTATTTTCTAGCTCTTTATTTATGTCATCAATTGACCAGTTCGGTCTATCAGCTTTTGGAATTTCTAAAATATTATTAATTTTTGCTTTTTCCCTCGAAGTTATTTCAGACTGTTTTTTAAAAACATCAACTTTATGATAATGCGTTGCATGAAGAGTTGCTGCTGTAGGTGATGGTACCCAAGCACAATTAGCTCCTGATTTTGGGTGTCCAATTTTTTGTTGCATCATATCTGCCATCTTGTCTGGCATTGCCCACATACCCTTTCCTATTTGAGCTTTCCCAGAGAAGCCACAAGCTAAACCAATATCAACATTCCAATTTTCATAAGTGTTTAGCCAGGTAGATTTTTTCATATCTCCTTTGAAAATCATTGGACCCGCTTCGAATGAAGTATGCATCTCGTCTCCAGTTCTATCTAGAAATCCAGTGTTAATAAAAACCACTCTATTTTTAACTTTTCTAATACATTCTTTAAGATTAACAGTTGTTCTTCTTTCTTCATCCATGATCCCAACTTTAATAGAATATTTCTTTAAACCTAAAACTTTTTCAACTGTCTCAAAAATATCATTAGTAAAACCAACCTCATCAGGACCATGCATTTTTGGTTTAACAATATACATTGAGCTTTTTCTTGAATTTTTCTTGTTTTTAAAATCATGAATTGCACAAAGAGTTGATATAAATGCATCCATTATACCTTCAGGTATTTCAGTTCCATCATTTAGAGTTATTGATGGATTAGTCATTAGATGACCTACATTTCTATTTAGCAATAACGCTCTTCCATGCAAAACTATTTTAGATCCATCTATGCTATTATAAACTCTATCAGCATTTAATTTTCTAATAAATTTTTTTCCATTTTTTTCAACTTCTGCTTTTAAGTCTCCTTTCATCAAACCAAGCCAATTCCTATAACATTTAACTTTATCCTTAGAGTCCACCGCAGCAACTGAGTCCTCATTATCAATAATTGTAGAAATTGCAGACTCTATGAAAACATTTGAAATATTTGCTTTATCGCTTTTACCCGCACTGCTATTTGGATCTATTATAATATCAATATGTAAATTATTATTTTTTAGTAAAATTGAATTTGGATTTTCTTTATTACCAGTGAAACCTACAAAAAAATTTTGATTTTTAAGTATATAATTTTTGTCCTTAATTAAAAAACCTAATTGACTCTCATTTATTTTAATTTTCGAAATTTCTTTCCAACTACCCTTATTGATCGGAAAAATCTCATCTAAAAATTCTCTAACATAACTTATTACTTTTTTTCCTCTTTCTTCATCGTAAACTTTTCCTATCTCTCCGGGAATTACATCAGTTCCATAAACTGCATCATACAAACTGCCCCAACGAGCATTCGCAGCATTCAAAGCATATCTTGCATTATCCACTGGGACAACTAGTTGCGGGCCTGCAATTGATGAAATTTCCTCATCCACATCAGATGTCTCTATTTTAAAATCTCCACGATCATCTGCAATATACCCAATAGATTTTAAAAAATTAAAATATTCATCCTTATTAAAGTTAGACCCTTTTCTTGAAAGATGCCATTCATCGATCTTTTTTTGTATTTCATCTCTTTTTTTAAGCAATATTTTATTGATAGGTGCCAATTTATGAACAGCATCATCAAGATCTTTCCAAAATTTATCTATATCTATGTTTGTTCCAGGTATCGCTTCTTTATTCACAAATTCAACTAGATCTTGGCTTACCTGCAAATTATTAATAGGAACTTTTTTCATCAAATAATAATAGCCAAATATCAAGTAATTTGACAACAATTTATTGACACATTTGAAATTTATTAAAATTCTTAATAATATAATTAATTATGAGAAATTATTTAGATTTTGAGAAAGAAATCAAATATCTCGAAGAAAATCTGGACGCATCAAAAAATCCCTTCGACAAAGATGGAATATCTGAAGTAAACACAGATAAAATTAAAAAAATTCAAGATGAAATAAATGAAAAACTGAATGGAATTTATTCAAATCTAAATAGTTGGCAGAAAACACTTGTTGCTAGACACGAGGATAGGCCAAGAGCAAATTTCTATTTAAAAAAAATAGTTTCTGATTTTACTCAACTTTCTGGAGACAGACTTTTTGGCGAAGACAAATCAATTATTGCAGGATTAGGTTTTATAGAAGATAAATCTGTGATGATACTAGCCCAAGAAAAAGGAGAAGATTTAAATTCAAGGCTAGATAGAAACTTTGGAATGATGAAACCAGAGGGATATAGAAAATGCATAAGACTTATGAAGCTTGCTGACAGATTTAAAATTCCCGTAATATCTTTCATTGATACTCCCGGAGCTTATCCAGGTATAGGAGCAGAGCAGAGAGGACAAGCTGGCGCGATAGCCAGTTCAATAGAGTGCTGCATGTCATTAAAAGTTCCAAATATTTCAATTATAGTTGGAGAAGGAGGGTCAGGAGGTGCGATCGCATTAGCCTCTTCCAATAAAGTTATTATGTTAGAACATTCAATTTACTCAGTGATATCTCCCGAGGGATGCGCCTCAATATTATGGAGAGATCCTAGTAAATCTTTACAAGCAGCGGAAGCAATGAAGCTCACTGCCCAAGAATTAATGAAATTGGGTATTGTTGACGAAGTAATTAAAGAGCCATTAGGAGGAGCCCACAGAGATAATGAAAGAATGGCAGAGGAAGTTAAAAAATCAATTTTAAATAATTTAAAAAGTTTTCAAAATTTAAGCGGAGAAGAAATTTATAATGAGAGAAAAACGAAATTTCTTAAAATTGGAAGAGACCAAGGTTTCAAAACCCCTTCTCAATCAAAAAATTTAGGCCTGAGATTTAGAGAAACAAGCTTATTTACGATTCTGAAAGACAAAAAAGCTATACTGTTTGGAGCTATAATTTTTATGGTTTTAGCTATTTTTTTAATGTTTTAATGTAACAGTTAGGTTTTTTGTTACAATTTTTCCTTTAAAAGTTCATCATTAGCTTGACAATCTATACATAAAACTATTTAAAGAGCAAATTAGTGAATTTCACTAATATTAAGTAAACTAAGTAAGGAAGAAAAATGAGTCTAAAAGGTAAAGTAAAATGGTTCAATGGAACTAAAGGATATGGTTTTATTGAAAGAGAAGATAAGGAAAAAGACGTTTTCGTTCATTCTTCAGCAGTAAGAGCAGCCGGTTTAAAATATTTAAACGAAGGCGATGAGATTACTTTTGATGTGGAAGATGGAGAAAAAGGACTTGCCGCGGTAAATCTGAAAAAATCTTAAATCTTATTTCCAGCACAAATGATAATTGGGGCATTGGTTACCTAAGATTTAGGTCTATGTCCCAATAATCAAAGCTTGAAATTAATATTTAATTTGTTAAAAGTTAATAAATGTTGGAAAGAAAAAACATATTTATATCTATCAAACACTCTCACAGAGTGCACGCTAGGCTATTGCTTAGCTAAATCACTACATATTTAAAATTCAAATTTATAAACAATTAATATAAAAAGGAGTTATGCAGCAGTAGCTCAGTTGGTTAGAGCACTAGTTTGTGGAACTAGGGGTCGGTGGTTCGAATCCACCCTGCTGTACCAGAAAATGTTAAAAGATAAAAAAACAAAACCTTCTAAGGAATTACCTTTAGGTTTTGTAGATAGAGAAGAAAAGGAACTATTAATCCGTGATTTTGTAATTTCTAATATTAAAGAAGTTATGATTAAGTACGGTTTTCAATATCTCGAAACACCAAGCTTCGAGTATACGGATAGTATTGGAAAGTTTTTGCCTGACAAAGAAAGACCTGACGCTGGAGTATTTTCTTTTAAAGATGAAAACAAATGGTTATCTCTTCGGTACGATCTTACCGCCCCATTAGCAAGATATGTTGCAAAAAACTATCTTGAAATTCCCAAACCTTTCAAGCGTTACCAATTAGGTTCGGTCTGGAGAAATGAAAAGCCGGGTCCTGGAAGATTTAGGGAATTTTTACAATTTGATGCTGACTACGTAGGAACTAAAAATTTACAAGCAGACGCAGAGCTTTGCGTGTTAATTTCTGAGATATTAGAAAAGTGTGGTTTAGATAAAAAGGATTATACTGTAAAAATTTCTTCTAGAAAACTGACAGATAAATTATTTAAAAAGTTGAAAATTACATCAAGGGATCAAATTTCAACTACGCTGCGAGCCCTAGATAAAATTGACAGACTTGGTTGGAAGGAAGCAAAAAAACTTCTTGGAAAAGGGCGAAAAGACAAATCAGGAGATTATACAAAGGGAGCAAACCTTAGTGATGACCAAATTAAAAAAATCGAAACAACCTTGAAGGCTAAAACTTCTGATAGCGAAGACATTATAGAAATTATAAAAACCTTTGAGGCTTATAATTTTAAAAATTATAAATTTGATCCATCAGTTATAAGAGGTTTGGAATATTATACCGGACCTATTTTCGAGGTAAATTTAAATTTTGAAGTAAAAAATTTAAAAGGGCAGACTATTCAATTTGGATCAATAGGAGGAGGAGGGAGGTATGATAATCTTGTTAGTAACTTTGGAAATTTAGATTGTCCCGCAACCGGAATATCAATTGGTCTAGATAGACTTGTATTTGCTTTGATGCAGAAAAAAGATTTTAAAATAAAGTCTACACGACCTGTCATCATATGTGTTTTCGATAAAGATAAAATTAAGGAATATATAGATATACTAAATAAACTTAGAGCCTCGAATATCAGTTCAGAGATTTATCCAGGAGAGGGCAAGCTAAAAAAACAAATGGAATATGCAAACAAGTTGGGATCCCCAGCTGTTATTTTGTACGGTGACAACGAAATAAAATCAGGAAAAGCGACTTTAAAAAATTTAGAAAGCGGAAATGAGAGTTCAGTTAAAATTGAGGAACTAGTAGATGAAATCAAAAAATTACTCTGAAAATATAATAAAGGTATTTAAGAAAGATGGTTTTGTTTTATCAGAACCAGATGTACTTTTAGATTCAGATTATATTATTGAAAGATCTGGCGAGAATTTTAGGAAGATAATGCTTACTTTTGAGGATGATACTGGGAAAAGCATGTGTTTAAGACCAGATTTGACAGTTGCTTCTTGCATTAAATATTTAAAAGATAACTCTAAAGCAAATTCAAAAATATATTATTCAGGTCAAGCTTATAGAAGATCAAAAAGTTTAAACAAAGTTATTAATTATCAATTAGGTTTAGAGATTTTTGGTTCTAAAAATAAATCCATCGACGATTTAAAAGTTTTAAAAACAATAACTAATTCGATTAATAAAATAAAAATTAAAAATATATCGATTAAAGTTGGGGATGTAAGTTTATTCAAGCAGTTAATCGAGTCTTTAAAAATACCAGAAAGATGGAGAATGAGATTAAAAAGACACTTTTGGCGGCCGCAATATTTTGAAGATTTGCTTAATAGACTTGAAACAAATTCTGACGTTGATCCTTCTACAGTTGAATTAGATAAGAAAAAGTTTTTTGAAATGAAGAATATTGATCAAAATAAAGAAGTTGCAAACCGAAAAGTTTCAGAAATCATTTCTAGATTTGATAGAAAAATTAAAGATCCAAGATCATTTAAAGAAAATAAAAAAACAGTAAAAATTATTAAAGATTTTTTAAAAATTAATTGTCCGTTAGATAAATTAGAAAAAACGTTAAATAATTTTATTAATAAAAATCAATTAAGTAAAAGTGTTTTTAAAGATCTATCAAGTTTGAAAAATTTATCAAAGTTAAATTCTAAAATTACTTTTTCCACGAATTTTGGTAGAGATATCGAGTACTATTCTGGAGTAGTATTTGAGATATATAATTCTTCAAAAAAAGAGATAGCAAGAGGTGGAAGATATGATGGTTTATTGAAGAGTCTTGGATCTAAGAAAAATATTTCAGCGGTAGGTGCTGCAATTAATTTAAATAATTTAAAGACATGAAAAATTTAATAACTATAGGTTTACCTAGCAAAGGCAGATTAAAAGAGGGCTCAATAAATTTTCTTGCTAGAAACAATTTAAAACTAACCTCAAACGGAGGAGAGAGAAACTATTTTGCTGAGGTAAAAAATTTTCCCAATATTAAAATCATTTATTTACATGCAAAAGAAATTATTCAAAGAATCGGTGATGGCACACTTGATCTAGGAATCTCAGGTTTGGACCTTTTAAACGAGTCGGCTTCAAATCTTAAACAAAAAATTGAAGTAAAGAAAAAATTAGATTTTGGTTCTGCCAATGTTGTGGTTGCTATTCCCAATGACTGGATTGATGTGCAAACTGTTGCTGATTTAGAGGAAGTATCTTTTGATTTTAGAGATAAAAAAAATACTAGATTGAGAGTTGCAACAAAGTACCCAAATTTAACTAATAATTTTTTGGTTTCAAAAGGCGTTACTCAATACAAATTGGTTGCAAGTCTTGGAGCAACTGAAACTTATCCTTTTATTGGATCTTCAGAAATTATTACAGATATAACTTCTACAGGAAAAACTTTGAAAGATAATAATTTAAGAATTTTAAAGGATGGTCTAATTTTAAAATCTCAAGCTTGTATTTTTTATTCAAAAAAAAAGGCTGCAAAATTGCAGCCTTTTTTAAATTCTTTAAAGTGATTGGGATTACATTCCCATTCCACCCATACCACCCATACCACCCATTCCACCAGGAGGCATAGCAGGTCCAGAATCTTTTTCTTCTGGTTTATCAGCTATCATTGCTTCTGTCGTAATTAAAAGACCCGCAATAGAAGAGGCATCTTGTAAGGCTGACCTAACAACTTTCATTGGGTCTATAATACCTTTAGAAAACATATCGACATATTGTTCTTCTTGAGCATCAAAACCTTGTGTTGCTTTTTTTCCATCTAATAGCTTGCCAACAACAACTGAACCGTCTACTCCAGCATTAGCCGCAATCTGTCTGATTGGTGCTTGTAAAGCTTTCTTAATAATATCTACACCAGCCTTCTGATCATCGCCTTTAACTTTTACTTTATCTAATTCTTGTGAAGCATAAAGAAGAGCGCAACCTCCACCAACCACTACACCTTCTTCAACCGCTGCTCTTGTAGCATTTAGCGCGTCTTCAACACGGTCTTTTCTCTCTTTAACTTCAACTTCTGTTGCGCCACCGACTTTAATCACAGCAACTCCACCAGCAAGTTTTGCTAATCTTTCTTGAAGTTTTTCTTTGTCATAATCTGATGTGGTTTCTTCAATTTGTTTTCTAATTTGATTACATCTTGCCTCAATATCGGCCTTTTTACCTGTTCCTGCTACTAATGTACTATTTTCTTTGTCGATTTTTACTTTTTTGCAAGAGCCTAAATTATTAATTTTTACACTCTCAAGCTTAGTTCCAAGATCTTCAGATATAACTTGGCCACCTGTTAAAATTGCAATATCTTCTAACATTTCTTTCCTTCTGTCACCAAAGCCCGGAGCTTTTACAGCTACTACTTTTAGACCACCTCTTAATTTATTTACCACAAGTGTTGCTAAAGCCTCACCTTCTACATCTTCAGAAATTATCATTAATGGTCTATTAGCTTGAACCACAGACTCCAATAGTGGAACCATTGGCTGTAGGTTCGTCAATTTTTTTTCATGAAGTAATACTAGCGGGTTATCTAACTCAGTAGTCATCTTATCAGCATTAGTAACAAAATAAGGAGACAAGTACCCTCTATCAAACTGCATTCCTTCTACAACATCTAGCTCTGTCTGAATTCCTTTTGCTTCTTCAACCGTAATAACACCTTCGTTACCAACCTTTTGCATTGCTTTTGAAATCATATCTCCAATTTCTTTTTCTCCATTGGCAGATATAGTTCCTACTTGCGCGACTTCTTCATTAGCTTTGACTTTTTTTGATGTTTTCTTAAGGCTTTCAATTACATTTTCAACAGCTTTATCAATACCTCTTTTTATATCCATTGGGTTCATACCCGCCGTAACATATTTAATACCTTCACCTACTATTGCTTGTGCCAAAATACTTGCAGTTGTTGTTCCGTCACCAGCATTGTCATTAGTTTTACTAGCAACTTCTTTAACCATCTGTGCACCCATATTTTCAAATTTATCCTCTAGCTCGATCTCCTTTGCAACAGTAACGCCATCTTTAGTTGTTCTTGGAGCGCCATAGGATTTATCGATTACTACATTTCTTCCTTTTGGCCCAAGTGTTGTTTTTACTGTATTTGCAAGTGTATCAACTCCTTTTAGCATTTTCGCTCGAGCTTCATTGTTAAATTTTATAATTTTTGGCATTTAGATCTCCTTTAAATTTTATTTACTTTTTGTAATACCCATAACGTCGGACTCTTTCATTATACTGTATTCTTTACCGTCAATTTTAACTTCTGTTCCAGACCACTTTCCAAATAAAACGCGGTCACCGATTTTAACGTCCATTTTGATTATTTTTCCATCTTCAGTTTTAGCACCATTTCCAACCGCTACAACCTCGCCTTCCTGAGGCTTCTCTTTTGCTGTATCTGGTATAATTATACCGCCTTTAGTTTTTTCTTCACTATCAAGGACTTTAATTAGAACTCTGTCGTGTAGTGGCCTAAATTTCATGAAAACTCCTATAATTTATAATAATGTGGAATATGGTATGTATTTAGAATATTGCAAGAGTGTGATAAAAAAAAATTATCGAAAAAAAGCTTGAATTTCCTATGAAAATTAAAAAATTAGATCATCTTTCTACAATTTTTAAAGAATATGATGCATTTATAATCGATTTATGGGGAGTAATGCATGATGGAGTTAGACTAAACAGTTCCGCAATGAAAGCAGTAAATGAGCTTCAATTAAATGGGAAAAGAATTGTTTTCTTATCTAATGCACCTCGACCCACTAAGAAAGTCGTTGAATTTTTAAAGAAAATGAAAATGGAAGATAGATTTTTAAAGAATGTTTTAACATCAGGTGAAGCAGCACTTAATTCTCTCAAAAAAAATAAATTTGGTGAAAAATTTTATCATCTAGGTCCGCAAAGAGATGACTCTTTATTTTCTGATATAAAAAAAAATAAAACTACTTTAGACAAGTGTGACTTTATACTTTGTACAGGACTTTTTGACGATAAGAGCGAAAACTTACAATTCTATAAAGATCTATTAAAAAACTTTACTAAAAAAAAATTAGTTTGTACCAATCCTGATTTAATTGTTCATAGGGGCGGTGAAGAAGAATATTGCGCAGGAAAAGTAGCTGAAATTTTTGAAAATCTTGGTGGCAAGGTAGTATACTTTGGTAAACCCCACAAAGAAGTTTATCTATCTTGTTTAAAATCAGACCAAAAAACTCTAGTGATCGGAGACAATCTTAAAACTGATATTAAAGGTGCAAACAATATGAATTTAGACTCGATATTTATTACTAGTGGGGTGCATAAATCCAAAACAATTGATGAAAAATTAATGGAGAAGTTATTAGTTGAATATAAAGTAAACTCGAATTATTTTCAAAAGGAATTAACCTGGTAGATGAAAATTTTCAAAAATTTTAATATTTCAAACAAATTCAAACACTCAGCTATTGCGATTGGCAATTTCGATGGGTTTCATTTGGGACATCAAAAAGTTATCAAGACCGGAAAAAATTTAGCCAAAAAAAATAAGCTAAAGTTTGGTTTGCTAGTTTTCCACCCTTTGCCAGTTATGTTCTTTAATAAAAAAATTAAAAGTTTTAGGATAGATACTTTAAAACAAAAAATTGAAAATTCTAAAAAATTAGGAATTGATTTTATAATTATCAAAAAATTTGATAAAAGTTTTTCAAAAACTAGCGCTGAGAACTTTATAGATCATATTTTACACAAAAAATTAAAAGCTAAACTAATTTTTATAAGCCGAAATTTTAAATTTGGCAGAAATAGAGCTGGCAACATAAATCTTTTAAAAAAAAAAGAGAAGATATTTAACTACAAAACCAAAACAGTTGATCCTTTAATTAAAAATAAGTCTATTATTTCCTCAACATTAATTAGGAAAAATATTAAATTGGGAAAAATAGCTTTCGTAAATAAAATGTTAGGAAAACCTTGGACCATTGAAGGAGTTGTCAAGCGTGGAGAAAAACGAGGAAGAAAAATTGGATTTCCAACCTGTAATTTAGAGTTAGGTGATTATGTTATTCCAAAAACTGGTGTCTATGCATCTAAAATTATTTTAAATAAAAGCCTAAAAAAAAAAGGTATTGTAAATGTAGGTTATAAGCCGACTTTTGGAAAAAATAAGCTCCTGTTAGAAGCACATATTTTTGGTTTCAAAAAAAATTTATATGATAAAACTATTAAAATAATGTTACTTAAATTTATTAGAAAAGAAAAAAAATTTAAAAACATCGTAGAATTAAAAAAACAGATTAGAAAAGATATAAAAGGCGCTTAAATAAATGGCAGAAAATAACCTTAATCTTCCCCAAACAGCTTTTTCAATGAAGGCAAATCTACCTTCAAAAGAACCAAAAATTTTAGAAAATTGGGACAAAACAAAACTTTATGAGAAACTCAGAAAGAGATCTTCTGGAAAAGAAAAGTTCATACTTCATGATGGACCGCCATATGCCAATGGTCATATACATATGGGAACAGCCCTGAATAAAATTCTAAAAGATATTGTAACCAAGTTTCATCAAATGAATAATAAAGATTCAATATATGTACCAGGATGGGATTGTCATGGCCTACCAATAGAATGGAAAATTGAGGAGCAATATAAAAAAAAGAAAAAAAATAAAGATGAAATTCCAACTAAGGACTTTAGAAAAGAATGTAGAGAATTTGCACAAAAATGGATCGGTATACATAAAACTGAATTTAAAAGACTTGGTGTTATAGGTGACTGGGAAAATTATTATTCAACAATGAGTTTCGATGCAGAAGCGCAGATTGTAAGAGAACTAGGAAAATTTTTGCTTGAGGGAAGTCTTTATAGAGGTTTTAAACCAGTACTATGGTCAACAGTGGAAAAAACTGCATTAGCCGATGCTGAGGTTGAATATAAAGACCATAAATCAAATACTATATATGCACAGTTTAAAGTTGAAAAAACTGATCAAAATTTTTTAAAAGACGCTTTTATTATTATATGGACGACGACTCCATGGACGATACCTGCAAACAAGGCTTTAGCCTTTAATCAAAACTTGAGATATTCTGTTTTACAGATTGATAATAAAAAAATTGTGGTCGCAGAAAAATTAATTAATTCTGTTATTGAAAATTGTAATCTAAGTAAATTTAAAATTGTGAAATCTTTTGAAGGCAAATTATTTAACAAAACAATTTGTTCCCATCCATTTAAAAATTTAGGTTATAACTTTGATGTTCCAATGTTAGAGGCTGATTTTGTAACTCTTGAACAAGGAACTGGAATTGTCCATTGCGCACCCAGTCATGGTCCAGATGACTTTAATTTATGTTTGAAACATGGAATAAAGGCTATTGAGACAGTAAATAATGACGGAAGATATACTAAAAATATTCCTATTTTTGAAGGCACACATGTATTTAAAGCAGATGATATTATTATCAAAAATTTAGACGAGCAAAAAAACCTTTTAGGAAGTGGTAGTTTAGTTCACAGTTATCCTCATTCTTGGAGATCTAAGGCACCTTTAGTTCACAGAGCTACACCACAGTGGTTTATTTCAATGGAAAGTCACAAACTAAGAAACAAAGCATTAGAGTCAATTGATCAAACATCTTTTTATCCAGAAAAAGGAAAAGCAAGAATTAGAGCAATGATTGAAACACGTCCTGACTGGTGTATTTCAAGACAAAGATCTTGGGGTGTTCCTTTGCCCATTTTTGTAAATAAGAAAACAAACGAACCTTTGAGAGATAAAGGAGTTATTGAAAATATAGCAAAAATTTATGAAAAAGAGGGATCTGATTGTTGGTTTTATGACGATCCTCAAAGATTCCTTGGAAACAAATATAAAAAAGAAGATTATATAAAATCTAGTGATATCGTTGAGGTTTGGTTTGATAGTGGGTCTACACATTCATTTGTCCTGGAAAAAAGAAAAGATTTAAAATGGCCAGCATCAATGTATTTAGAGGGTTCTGACCAACACAGAGGTTGGTTTCACTCTTCTCTTTTAGAGTCGTGCGGAACTAGGGGCAGAGCTCCATTTGAAAGCATACTTTCACACGGTTTTGTAGTGGATGGAAAAGGGATGAAAATGTCTAAATCCGCCGGCAATATTATTTCACCTGAAGAAATTTTAAAAAAATATGGTGCAGATATACTTAGACTTTGGGTTGCTTCTTCAGACTATGCGGAGGACCTAAGAATAGATCATACGATATTAGAACAGCATGCTGAATCTTATAGAAAAATAAGAAATACTTTCAGATATATTTTGGGAAATTTAAAGGACAATTTCATTCCACAAAATTTCAAATCAATTAAAGTGATAGAATTACCTGAGTTAGAGCAAGTAATTTTGCATAAACTTTATTTTTTAAGTTTAGAAATTAAAAAGAGTTTAAAAGATTATAACTTCCACAAGCTTCAAAAAGAGTTGCTAAATTTTTGCACGCTTGATCTATCTTCGTTTTATTTTGATATAAGAAAAGATACATTGTATTGTGACGAAGTAAGTTCGCAAAAAAGAAAGTCATGTGTAACTTCACTAAATATAATTCTTGAGTGTCTATTAAAATGGTACGCACCAGTTTTATCGTTCACAACTGAGGAAATAACAGACTTATCAAATAAAAATAAAAAAATAAGTATTCATGAGGAAACTTTTTCTGACTTACCAAAAAACTGGCAAAATGAAACTCTATATAAAAAATGGGAAAAATTGCTTTACTTTAGACAGGAAGTTAATATCGCTATAGAGGAAAAAAGGTCAAAAAAAATAATTGGCTCTAGTTTAGAAGCTGATGTAAAAATTTCATTATCCAAAAAAGACCATGAAGTTCTAAATAGTATAGATGCAGAGGAATTTTTTATTACATCTAATGTTACAAAAACTATAAAGGATGATGTAAAAGATAAATTGTCAATATCAGTAAAGAAAGCTGAAGGAACAAAATGTTCAAGATGCTGGAAAATAGTGCCAAGTGTAAAAGATAATAAATGTCCGAGATGTTTGAAAATAAAATAAAAGTAAAAAAATTTGATATATATAGTTTTATAATTATATTTTTAATTTTTATAGCAGACAGGTATTCAAAAATTTATGTAATCGATCTTATCCAATTAAAAGGAGGAGAAATATATTTGTATGATTATTTGAACTTAACCTTAAACTGGAATACGGGAATCGCCTTCGGTTTACTGAGCTCCAATGCTAATTTTTTCTACCATTTAATTTCTGCCTTAATTTTGTTAATAATTATTTATCTAATATATTTAATGGTAATTTCAGATAATTCGGGGAAATTAACTATCTCCTTAATAATCGGCGGGGCATTAGGAAATTTATTTGATAGGCTTAACTATTATGCTGTTCCTGACTTTATAGATTTTCACATACAAAATTTTCACTGGTTCACTTTTAATGTTGCAGATATTTTTATATCTATTGGAATTATAATGATGTTATTCAAGGAAGTAATATTTAGAAAAAATAAATAAAAATGTTAAAAAAGATTTTATTAGTATTAATTTTATTTCCCCTAATTTCTTGTGGAGGCGGTTGGGAAAGTTTTGAATCGGCTATAAGTGGAAAAAAGAAAAAAACTACAGATGAATATTTGATAAAAAAAAAAGATCCATTAATTTTACCCCCAGATTATGAAAAGCTGCCCTTGCCAGATACTAATAAAACTCGCAATCAAAATTCAAACAGAATAGAAGCTATTTTAACTAACGAGGAAACATCGAACCAAAACTCAAAAGAAAAATCTTCATTGGAAAAGAGCATAGAACAAGAGTTGAGGAAAAATTAAAAAATTGACTTCAGCAAATAAAATTATATCTGAACTATCAACAAAAAAAAGAGATCTATTTAAAAGTTTTTTTTTAAAATATAAATATAATTTTAATTTTGAAAAACTAAAAAAGTTTAAAAAATTTAAAACAATTATAATAATTGGAATGGGTGGATCTATTTTAGGATCGAAAGCTATCTATGATTTTTTAAGGTTTAAAATAAAAAAAAAGTTTATTTTTATAGATAATTTAGATCAATCTTATTTAGAAGAGGTAAAGAAAAAAAATAATTTGAAGAATTCACTTTTTTTAATTATTTCTAAATCAGGAAATACGATCGAAACAATAGTTAACGCCAGTTTTTTTCAAAAATTTATCAATAACAAGAATTCAATAATTGTTTCGGAGAATAAAAATAATATTTTAAGAAACTATGCAATTAAAAAGAAAATATATTTTGTAAAACATAATTCAAAAATTGGAGGAAGGTATTCAGTTTTTTCAGAATCAGGTATTCTTCCAGCCTATTTTATGGGGCTAAATATAAAAAAATTTAAAAATAGAGTCCTGAGCCTTATCAAGAACAAAAAAATATTAACATCAGAAATAAAAAAAATTAATAAAATTATCTCAAAAAGAAATAAAGTTTTGATTTTATTTAATTATGTACCTGAATTAAATAATTTTATGTTTTGGTCTCAACAACTTTTAGCTGAAAGCTTAGGAAAAAATAAAAAAGGATTTATGACAGTAGTTTCAAACGCTCCAAAAGATCATCATAGTTTGTTACAACTTTATTTAGACGGACCTAGAGATAAAACTTTTTATGTTTTTAGTTCAAAAGATAAAAAAAAATTAAATGTTAACTCTAAAATGTTTAGTGAGAAAATGAAATTTTTACATAAAAAGAAATATGAGCATGTAAAATTATCTCAGAAGAATGCTTTTATTAAAACGTTAAAAGAAAAGAAAATAATTTATAATGAAATTTTGGTTAAAAAATTTGACGAAAGTACTCTTGGGGAATTATTTTTCTTATTTATATTTCAAACGCTTGTTTTTAGCAAAATATTAAAAGTAAACGCTTTTAACCAACCTGCAGTCGAGAGAGTGAAGGTTTTAACAAAAAAATTCTTGGTTTAAGAGAGTTTTCCAAAAAAGATTTGTGAGCGACCATATATTCTAGTTTCAACAATATTTAAATACTTACCTAAACTTTGATCAGTATTTGTCTCTCTATGTATTATTAAAATGTGATGTTCACTTAAAATATTTGTTTTTCTAATATCTTTAATCAATTCTAAATAATTTTGATTTTTATAAGGCGGATCAAAAAACACTATATCAAATTTTTTATTAAATATCTTTGTGTCCAGATTTTTTATAAAATCAGAAACATTTTTATCAAAAAGAACTGTTTTATTTTCAGAATTTAAATTTGTAATATTTTTTTTTAAATTCTTTAAGGCTTCAAAATCATTTTCTATAAAAAAAACCTTAGAAGCTTCTCTCGATATACATTCAAGACCAAAAGAACCCGAGCCTGAATAAAAGTCTAAAACATTAGAATTTTTAATTATTATATTTAAATTATTTGAGTGATCGAGAATATTAAAAATATTTTCTCTCACACTATCTTTTAGCGGTCTTGTTTTTAAATTATTTGGAAAGAAAATTTTTTTATTCTTAAATTTTCCGCTTATTATCCTCATTTTTAATAACTCTCCAACCTATATCTTTTCTATAAAAACCTTTGCTCCAATTTATTATTTTTAAATGATTTAAACACTTATCTCTCGCTAAAGTAATATTTTTCTCACAGGCTGTTATATTTAGTACTCGGCCCCCATTTGAATAAATCTTTTTATTTTTTTCGTAAGTTCCAGCATGAAAAACTTGAGTATTTTCGTCACCAATTAATTTATCAAGATTTTTAATTTCACAATTTTTTTCATATTTATCTGGATAACCTTTCGAACACAAAACTATAGTCATACAACTTTTGTCATTCCAATTAATTTTTAAATTTTCTAAGGAGTTTTCTGCAACAGCTTTTATAATTTGAGCTAAACTTGTTTCTAATTTCATCATTAAGACCTGGCATTCGGGATCTCCCATTCGAATATTATATTCAATCAAATACGGCTCATTTTTTTTAATCATTAAGCCCGTGTATAAAAAACCTTTATACGGATGCCCCATTTCTTTAAGAGCTTTTAACGTAGGTTCAATAATTTTTTTCTTTATTTTTTCCTCGAGTTCTTTTGTTAAAATATTTGCTGGAGTATAAGCACCCATACCGCCCGTATTAGGACCTGTGTCCATCTCTCCAACTTTTTTGTGATCTTGAGCAGATCCAAAAAAAGAAAAAGTTTTTTCATCTACAACAGAAAAATAGCTTAATTCTTCACCTTCAATAAATTCCTCAAGCACTACTTTATTTGAAGATTTAAATTTACCATCGATTATTTCTTTAACTTTTATTTTAGCATCCTCTTTAGAATTGCATATCGACACACCTTTACCAGCAGCAAGACCGTCAGCTTTAACCACTATTGGCATTTTTGCACTCTTTATAAAAGTTATTGCTTCATCAAAATTCTGAAAAATACCAAAATCTGCAGTAGGTATTTTATTCTTTTTACACAAACTTTTCATAAATGCTTTGGAACCCTCAAGTTGTGATGCAAATTTGTCGGGCCCGAATGTTTTAATTTTCTTTTTACTCAAATAATCAACAATTCCATTAACTAATGGCTCTTCTGGACCAATAACCACAAAATCAATTTTTTTTTCTTTTATAATTTGATAAATTTTATCAAAGTTAGAAATATCTTCTTTAATATTTTCAGCTAATTTATTTGTTCCTGCATTACCAGGTATACAAAATAATTTTTTTATTTCTTTTGATTTTCTTAATTTATAGCAAAGGGCGTGCTCTCGACCACCACTTCCTATTACAGCTAAATTCATATAGTATAGATAATTTAAAATTAAATTAGCATGAACCAAAATAAAGCAAAACTTAAATTTTATCCAAATAAATTTGAGATTATAGAAGATGGAGATCATGTTGTTTGTGCAATTTCAGGAAAAAATATACCCCTTAACAAACTCAGTTATTGGAGTGTAGACCTACAAGAGCCTTATTACTCACCCGTAGAGGTAAAAGTTAGAATAAATCAATTAAAAAATAATAAATAATTATTTCCACCTATTGTGTGTCCAGATCCATTGTTGGGGATTCTTTAATATCATTTTTTCTAATATTTTATTAATTTTTAATGTTATTTCTTTTTTATTTCTCTCTTGCGCGCTTAAGTTGTTTAATTTTATTGGATTTAAAACCTCTAAATTAAAAGTATTATCCAGTTTTCTCTCTAGATAAATAGGAATGATATCACAATTAAATTTTAAAGCTAACTGAGCAGGCAAAGTAGTTGTGTGTGCTGGTTTACCGAAAAAAGGAAACCTTTCTGACTCACCAAGTCGTTGATCAACCATAAGTGCAATACTTGTATTATTTTTCATCAACTCCACAATTTCCCTAGCACCACTCTTTCCTTTTTCCACTTGTTTTTTACATATATATTTTTTTCTTAAAGAAACCATAAATGAATTTAAAAAAATATTATTTAGAGGCCGATAAATAGCCGCTAGATCTATTTTACTTTTTTCTAGTTCCATGGCCATAAGCTCAAAGTTTGCTAAATGACCAGAAATAAAAATAGCTTGCTTTTTGTCTTTAATTAAATTATCCAATATTTCCTTTCCAAAGACTCTTATTTGTGGACTTGAAAATTTATTAAAACGATATTTATGCAGATAAATATATTCTACAAAAGTATATGCATAATTTTTCCACATAGACTTCAATATACTTTTAATTTTATTTTCCTGAATATTTCCAAAGGCATAAAAGATATTTTTTCTAGTAATTTTGTTTGATTTAAATAAAAAACCTATACTTATAAATAATAATGAAATTATTTTTCTTGAAAATTTTAAACCGATTACTTTTATTAAGAAAAATAAAAAGTAAATAATGATTGCTTCAAGAATATATTTAATAATTTTCATTGTATTGTTTCCTGAAGATATTTTTTTAAAAAATTGTTATCCTCAAGTTCTGCCTCTATAGAAACAAACTCTATATTTGATTGGTATCTAGGCAATATTCTTAAATAGTCTTTTTCAGTTGTAATTAACTTGGCTCCACATGACTTAGCTGTTTCATTAAGGTATAGGAGATTTTTTTCAGTATAACAGTAATGATCAGGATAGCTGATTTCCTTAACAATATTTAGTTTATTTTCTTTTAGGAAATCAAAAAAATTTTTTGGGTTTCCTATACCAGCAAAGACAACCAATTTATCATTTTGATACTTATTTAAGTTTTTTGAAGTATATTCAAAATACATATAATTTAATTTAGAATTATATTTTTTGAGTTGTTTTTCAAAATAAGAATCTTTTTTTCCATTTAAAAAAATCATTTCAGCATTTTTAAGAGAATTTAAGTTTTGTCTTAGTGGTCCTGCTGGAATAGTAAAACCATTTCCAATTTTTTGTTTTAAATTAAAGCAAATAAAATTGATTTTTTTTTTTAATTTGAAATCTTGATATCCATCATCCAAAATAACCACATTAAATCCTTTTTTTTGCGCTTCAAGTATGCCATCCGATCTGTTACGTGAAACCAATACGTTGCAATATTTCTTTAATAGTAATATTTCATCTTTTTGATTTTTGTGATCTTTTTTAATCACTATTGGTTCCATTTTTAATTCTTTTAAAAGTTGAAAAATTTTTATCGATAAAGGAGTTTTACCTGTACCGCCAATATAAATATTGCCTACACAGATTATAGGAATTGAAAAATTGATTTCTTTCGTTAAATAAATTTTTATAATAATTAACAATTGATAAATTAGGGAAAATGGTAATAAAATTATAGAAAAAAAACTTATTTTATTTATGTCCCAAAACTTAGGTTTTAAAATTTTCATTAATTAAAATATCATATTCATTTATAGTTTTTTTAAAAATAGAATTACTATAAATTTCTAATTCTTTAAGCTTCTCCCTATCTACTACTTTTTGATTTTTATTGAAATTATTTATTAATTTATCTGCCAATTCTTCTGGATAATTAATTTGTTCAGAGAATTCTTTTTTGTTCAAATATTCATAAATTTCGGTAAAATTTGAAATAAAAGGACCGTGAAATATATAACAACCCATTTTTGCTGCTTCTATTGGATTTTGACCACCGACCTTACTTAGCTTTCTAACTAAAGACTTGCCAATAAATACATTCTTAACTTTAGAAAGATATAAATTGACAGCACCATAATAATTTACCAAAACAATCTCAGCATCTGGATTAATTGTGTCTTTTTCATTTTTGATTTGTAATTTGAAACCGGAGTTTTGAAGATTTTGTAGAATTTTTTTGGTTCTATTCACATGTCTTGGAATTATTATACATAAAGAATTTTTTTCAGTTTTACTAATTATTTCATGCACTTTAGAACAAAAAATTTCTTCATTATCATGAGTACTTACTGCACACCAAACTTTTTTATTTTTAATTTGCTTAAATTGATATTCAATTTTATCGTTTATAATTCCAGCACTAGAACAAAATTTAATATTACCATAATATTTAATTTTCTTTGCATTTAATTCAATTAAATTTTTCTCAGTTTCCCTGCTAGATGCAATACAAATATTGAATAGTTCAAACAATGATTTAGAAAATTTCCTGAAAAACATCCATCTTCTAAAAGTTTTTTTCGTAATTCTTGCATTTAAAAGTACAAGAGGGATATTTTTTTTTTTGATATTAAAAATAAAATTTGGCCAAATCTCTGAGTCAACAAAAGTAGCAAGATTAGGTTTCCATTTATTTAAAAAGTCGTTTGTTAAAAAATTTAAATCATAAGGTAAAAATTGATGAAAAACTCGTGAATTTGCATTGAACTTTTTTTTAAATTCATTATATGAACTTAATGTAACTGACGTTATTAAAAAATTAAACTTTGTATCTTTTTTTGAATAATGACTAATAATAGGTAAAATACTATTGAACTCTCCTAAGCTTGCGACATGAAACCAAAAAAGAAAACCATTTGGTCTATTAACTTTATTTACAATTATTTTTTCCTTAAATTTTATCTTATCTTCTTTGTTAAGAAAAACTCTAAAAAAAATTACGATTGAATAAGGTATGTAGATAATTACTAAAAAAAAACTGTATAAAAATTTTAACATAAGTTAATAAACTTGTTTTTTATAAAGATTTTCGTAAACCTTAGAATTTTTTAATAACTCTTCGTGAGTTCCTCTTTCAATAATATTACCTTTTTCCATCACAACAATTTGATCTGCTTTTTTTATTGTAGACAATCTATGCGCTATCACAATTGTCGTTTTATTTTTTGTTAGATTAAATATTGCATTTTGGACTTTTTCTTCTGATTCGGTATCTAAAGATGATGTTGCTTCATCAAGTAAAATAATAGGAGAATTTTTCAGTATTGCTCTAGCAATTGAAAGTCTTTGTTTTTCACCTCCTGATAATCTAACACCATTTTCCCCAATTAAAGTTTTATATTTTTCAGGTAAATTCGATATAAAATCCTCCGCAGCAGCTTGTTTACAAGCTTTTCTTATTTCATCATCCGTTGCACTAGCCCTTGCGAATTTGATATTGTTTTCCACTGTATCATCAAAAAGTATAGTATCTTGGCTAACTATTGCAATTTTATCTCTTAAAGAATTTAAAGATACGTCTTTTATATTTTGATTATCAATAAAAATTTCTCCAGATTGAGGCTGATAGAATCTTGGAATAAGATTTATTATAGTACTTTTCCCAGCACCACTATGCCCAACCAGCGCAGTAACTTTTCCTCCTTCTGCAGAAAAGTTTAAATTTTTAACAGCCTTTTCATTACTTTTTAAATATTTAAAACTTACATTCTCAAAATTTATATTAGAGTCTTTTATAAGTATTGCTGGAGCGTTTTTGTCATTTTGAATTTTATTTTTTCTATCCATAACCTCAAAAATTCTTTCCAAGGCGGCTGTTCCCTGATATATCGACATATTTAAAGTAGCTAAAGATCTTACAGGCTGATAAGCAAGCATCATTGCAGCTAAAAATGAGAAAAAATTATTAATTCCTATCTCTCCTTTTGCAATTAGAAATCCAGAAAGATATATAAAAGTAGCAATAATAATACCAAGTAAAATTTCCATTACGGGAGTAGCTCTGATCATTATCTTTCCTATTTTAATTTCTTTATCTACCATGTCTTTGATTGTGTGAGACGCTCTCTCCATTTCGGCCTTTTCTCTTTGATATATTTTTATTATTTTATATCCTCTTAAAATTTCTGTAAGAAAAGTGGTAAGACGCCCAGATGCTAATGCTCCTTTTGTTGTTGCCTTACCAATTCTTCTGCCAAGTGATCTTGCCACAAAAGCTGATAGAGGCATCATTATTAATGAGAATAAAGCTAACTTCCAATTTTGATAAAACATGACAAACAAAAGAGATATTAATGTTAGAGTATCTTTCATAGCATTTAAAAGTGCGGTACTCGAAAGAGAGTGAACCAAACCAACATCATAGGTAAGATGCGAGAGATATTTTCCAGTATGTTTTGATTCTAGGGTTTCTATATCTGATAATAAAATATTACTTGTTAATTCATTTTGTAATTGTTGTTTTATTCGACCACCTAAAATAATAGTTACTGACCTTGCCAAATATAAAGAAATCCCCTTTGTTGAAAAAGCTAATACAATTAAAAATGGTATAACTAATGCATAAGTTTTATCATTATCAATAAAAATTTTTTTTATAGCTGGATCAAGAAGCCATGCGATAGCAGAAGTTGTTCCCGCAACAAGAAAGGAAAGAAACAAAGCAAAAAAAATATTTTTTAAATATTTTCTTACATAACCTTTGTATAATCTTTTGATATAAAATATAATTTTTTTTATTTCCATTAAATTTCAATAGTTGACATAAAAAAACCCAAAAAAACAAAAAAACCTGAAATGTTATTTAATTTAAAAGCTTTCAAACAGGAAGAGGGTTTTTTTGTTTTAAAAACTTTAATTTGATAAAAGAGACTTAAAATAAAAAGAATTAAGGGAACTAAGCTAAAGTTTATTTTTAAATTTATCATAACAAAGACTATTGCAATAGAACTTATAAAATAACAAGACCCAACAAATAAACTGATGTTATCTTTAAACTTAATTGCAGTTGATTTAACTCCTATCACTTCATCGTCCGAAATATCTTGTGTGCCATAAATCGTGTCATAACCTAGTGTCCAAAATATGGCTCCTAAATAAAGAAGTATCGGCAGGTAAGAAATCTCATTTGTTAAAGATGTCCATGCCATTATTATTCCCCAGTTAAATGTAAAACCAAGAAATAATTGTGGCCAGTAAGTAAATCTTTTCATTAAAGGGTAGGAGAAAGCAAATATCATTGAAAACATTCCTAGAAATATAGTTAGAAAATTAAATTGTATTAAAACAATCAAAGCTAATGAGCAAAGAATTATTACATAAATCCATGCTAATTTTTTATTTAATGCTCCAGATGCAATAGGTCTATTTTTTGTTCGTAAAACTTTTTTATCTATTTTTTCATCAATAATATCGTTTACTATACAGCCAGCACTTCTCATTAAAACCGATCCTAGAAAAAATAAAATCATAAAATATATAAAAGTATTAAAATTTTTATCAAAATAAAAAGCCAAAGATAGCCCCCACGAACATGGCCAAAATAATAAAAGAAAACCAATTGGTTTGTTGAGTCGTGTTACATTAATGAAGTTTCTTATATGTTTTGACATTAATAGTTCTTGTAAATATCAAACACTAAATACATAATCAATCCGATTCGAAATGAACATAGATTATACAGTTACAGCATTAATGTTTCCTGCAATACCTCTTATAATGGCAGTCTATAGTAACAGATTTCATACTTTGAGCGCTCTTATCAGAAAACTTCATGACGAACATGTATTTGAGAAACACATCCCACCTGAATGGGAGAAACAGCTTAAAAATTTGAGTCAAAGAATAAACTATTTAAAATATGCGATTGGAGCAGCTGGGCTAGGTTTTTTATTTAATATGATGACAGTTCTAGGACTATATTTAGATAAAATTTTTGTTGCAAGATTGATATTTGCATCTTGCTGCGTATCAATGATTGTATCAATAATATTATTTTTATTTGAAATTTTTCTTTCAACAAATGCGTTAAAATTACATTTGTCAGATATGAAATTTGATGGAAAATAGGCTATATGAAAATAAATGCTATAAGGGCCTTTATAATTGCTTCTATAATAATAATTCTTTTGTATGCTTTAGGATTATTTTTGCCTATTATAATAACCTCTAATTAATTATGTTTGGAAAACCCGTAATACTTATAATTTTACTTGTTTTATTATTAGTATTTTATCTAGTAATAAGAATTGGTGCCGGTAAAAAAAAAGACATTGATCAATCAAAAAATTTAACAAGATATCTTTTTGGAATAAGGATTCTGATAATTATTCTAGCTATTGTTGGCTTAGGGCTTTGGTTTGTTCTTTAAATTAGTGTTATAAACTAATTTTCCAAACTTAATCTTCTCATCATATGATTGGTTAAACGTTTTCAATTGTGACTGACGCATTCTTGAAACTAAAATTTTTAAATTATCTTTTTTCCAATCGTTTGTAGTTTCAATATTTTTCCAAATTTTTTTTTCTTCATTAGTTCTTGCACAGCCATAACACAAACCAGTTTTGGGATCACTTTTACAAATACTAATGCAGGGACTAATTATTTTATTATTATTCATTTGGAATTAAAATAGCCGGACCTAAAATTTTTCTTCCCTCGAGATCTTCGTGAGCTATTTTTGCATCAGATAATTTATATTCTTTAAAAATTTTCACTTTAATTTTACCAAATTTAATTTGTTCGAAAAGTGCAGCCGTTCCTTCCTCAAGAGCTTTTCTACCTGCTCCATAATCGGCCAGTCCTGGTCTAGTAAAAAACAAACTTTTATGTGCTATATATTTTTTCACATTTATAGGATCCAGCGCACCCGAAGCATTTCCAAAAGAAACCATCATTCCCATTGGCTTTAAACAATTTATGGATTTTTCAAAAGTTTTTTTTCCAACCCCATCGTAAACTACTCCAATGCCTTTATTATCTGTTATCTCCAGAACCTTTCGATCAAAATCTTCCTTATTATAATTAATTACAAATTCGCATCCATTTTCTTTAGCAATATCAATCTTACTATCTGATCCTACTGTGCCAATCACTTTACATCCTATACTTTTTGCCCACTGACAAAAAACCTGCCCAACTCCCCCTGCAGCAGCATGAAATAAAATTAGCTCTCCAGCTTTTACTTTATAAGTTTTAAACAAAAGATAATGCGATGTTAAACCTTTTGTCATTATACTCGCTGCAACTTTATCACTAACGCCCTCGGGTATTTTTACTGCAATTTTTTCCGGAATAATTCTTTCCTCAGAGTAAGAACCCAAGGGCATTTGAGAGTATGTTACTCTATCACCCTTGTTAAAATATTTTACTTCAGAACCAGTTTCCAGAACAACCCCAGCACCCTCCATTCCTAAACCCGAAGGTAGATTAAGTTTGTAAAGTCCGGACCTATGGTAAGTATCAATGAAATTTAAACCTATAGCTAAATTTTTAATTTTAATTTCGGCGGGACCAGGTGAACCTACGGAAATATCTTTTAATTCTAATACTTCAGGACCACCATGTTTATTAATAATAATTGATTTTGACATTAATATTTTGCAAAAGTTCCGTTTTGATAATCTTCAATAGCTTGATTAATTTCCTCTTTTGTATTCATAACAAATGGACCTCCTCTTGCAATTTTCTCACCAATTGGTTTTCCAGCTATAAATAAGAATTCACTTTTTTTGTTGGCTTTAACAACTAACGTATTACCTTTTTCAAGTAAAATTAAATTTGAATCGCTAGTTTTTGATTTTTCATCGCTGCCAATTTTTAAATCTCCTACTAATAAATATATGAAAGAATTATGCCCAGGTGGCACACTACATTTAAACTCTTTTCCTTTATTTAAAATTATATGAAAATAAATTGGTTCTACATTATGTTTTTTTTCAGGTCCTTCAATATTTTTAAATTTACCTGCAATTATTTTCACTTCCATATCTTCATTGTTGTAAAAACCCAAATCTTTTTTTTTAAAATAAAAGTATTCGGGTTTGTTTAATTTTAATTCCGCAGGCATATTAATCCATAATTGGAAGCCCAGTAATTTTCCGTCGGACATTGCCGGCATTTCAGAATGAATTATTCCTCTCCCAGTTTTCATCCACTGAACATCGCCCGGTTTCATTATGCCTTTTGCTCCAGTGCTATCTTGATGTTCAAACTTTCCTTCAAGCATATAAGTGACAGTTTCAATGCCTCTATGTGGATGGGACGGAAAACCAGAAACGTAATCATCTTTGTTCTCAGAACCAAATTCGTCTAACATGAGAAATGGATCAATATAACTCGCATCTTGTGTGCCAATACTTCTTTTTAATTTAACTCCAGCGCCATCTGATGTTTCTATAGCTTTTATAATTTTTTTTATTTCTATTGTAGACATTTAGAATTAGACTATCACAAAATAATATTTAATATAGTTCTTTTTAATCGCATGAGCTCAAAAATAAGATTATATTTTTCTAAAAATTTAACTTCTGGAATAGTTTTAAAACTTCCAAAAAATCAATCTCATTACATTAAAAATGTAGTACGGTTAAAAAAAGGGGATAAAATTTCTTTATTTAATTCCTTAAGTGGAGAATGGGATGCAATAATATTACAACATGGTAGAGATTTTACAGAATTTAAAGTTGAAAAACTATCTAGACCTCAAGAGAAACAAAATAATTTATGGTTAGCTTTTTCGACCATAAAAAAAAATCAACAAGACATGATGTTACAAAAAACTACAGAACTTGGCATACAAAAATTTTTCCCTCTACTATGTGAAAGAAGCATAGTAAGAGAAATTAATAACGAAAGAGCAGAAAAGATTGTTACTGAGGCAAGCGAGCAATCTAATAGAATTTCAGTACCTGAAATTTTACCCATTCAAAATTTAAAAAATTTTATTAAAAATTTCCCAACAAAAGGAATTATTATTTTTTGCGATATTAATTGTAGAACCAATAATCTTAGTGAAATTTTATCTTCAAAAAATCCAATTTGTATTTTAATTGGACCAGAAGGAGATTTTTCAGAAAAAGAAAGACAATTAATAGTTGATAATAAAAAAACAGTCTCCATATCACTTGCTAAGAATATTTTACGAGCTGAGACCGCCGCAATTGCAGCAACTACAATTTTAACTCACAATTTAAATTTTAAGTAATTTTACCCTTTAAATTACAGTAGAATTTTACCTTGCAAAAGTGTCGCAAAACCTTATTAAACATGCATAAAGTATATATATATAGTAAATATTAATTATGAATACTGCTTACGCATTACTACTTGGATTAGTCATCTTTTTGATCCTTTTTATTTATTTTGTTTTTTTTTCAGTTTCATTGAGATTAGAAAAAAATGAAAATAAAGCTGAAATCGCAGTTAAAAGAAAATCAGTACCATTTAGATGGAGAGATTTGATTGACTCTAAAAACAAAAAACTAGGAATGATAGATTTAGGAAATCATATTCTTGTTGCAGGCATTATTCTTATTGGAATTTTTATAATATCTAACGCATAAACATGATAGTAGCACTAGCCATATTTCTTATAACTATTGGATCAATCGTATTTCATTTTTGGTCACCTTGGTGGTGGACAGAAGTAGCATCTAATTGGGGTAACATGGACGATACAATTCTTTTAACTTTTTGGATAACAGGAGCTGTATTTGTAGCTATATGTTTTTTTGTTGCATATTGTGTTTGGAAATATAGTTATAAAAAAGAGAGAAGAGCTGAATATAAACCAGAAGACAAAAAGTTAGAAAGTAGATTAACCTGGGCAACCGCGATTGGAGTTGCAGCTCTGCTGGCACCTGGTTTAGTTGTCTGGAATCAATATGTTACAGTTCCAAAAGACGCTTACAAAGTAGAGGTGTTCGCTTACCAGTGGGGATGGAAATACAGATTGCCAGGCGAAGACGGTAAATTAGGAAAAACTGATATAAGATATATCAATGATGAAAATCCATTTGGATTAATTTTAGAAGACCCGAATGGTAAAGATGATCTTTTAGTAGACGCTCAAGAACTACATGTATTGAAGGATCGACCAGTTAAATTTGAATTAAGAACTATCGATGTATTGCATAATTTCTATGTACCTCAATTCAGGGGCAAGATGGATATGGTTCCAGGAATAATAACTTATTATTGGCTTACCCCAACTAGAGTAGGAGATTTTGAGGTGTTGTGTGCGGAGTATTGTGGATCTGGGCATTACGCTATGAGAGGAAGAGTAATAGTTGATGAAGAGAAGGATTATAAGACATGGGAGGCAAAACAAATAACTTTTGAGAAAATGTTGGCAAAAAACATGAAAAATGACAATTTGCGACTGGTAAAAAAGGATAAATAAATTATAAAAACAATTAAATATGTCAGATGAATACGAACATAAATTAGAAGCCAAATCAGACTATGTTGCTGATACATCGTCTGTATCGACACCAGATATTGACTCAGTTCCAGATGCTGAACTACCTGATCAAGAACTCTATCATTCGCATAGTTGGTGGACTACATATGTTTTTTCGCAAGATGCAAAATATATTGGAATTCAGTATGCATTGACAGCTATTGGAACCGGACTTTTAGGATTAGTCCTATCCTGGTTAATGAGAATTCAATTAGCCTTTCCAGGTTTAGGTTGGCTTGATCCTGCATCTTATTATCAATTTGTAACAATGCACGGAATGATAATGGTGGTGTATTTGCTAACTGCATTATTTCTTGGAGGTTTTGGAAACTTATTAATACCTCTGATGTGTGGTGCAAGAGACATGGCATTTCCATATGTGAACATGCTTAGCTACTGGGCATTCGTTGTTGCTGTTTTAGTTTTGCTAGCAAGCTTTTTTGTTCCTGGAGGACCGACCGGAGCAGGGTGGACACTTTATCCTCCACAAGCAATCACAGCCGGGACACCAGGAAGTGATATGGGAATAATACTGATGTTAATTTCACTAATATTATTTGTGGCTGGTTTTACAATGGGCGGATTAAATTACATCGTAACTGTTTTACAATTAAGAGCTAGAGGTATGACATTAATGAGATTGCCTTTGACAATTTGGGGAATTTTTACAGCAACTGTACTTGCGATGTTTGCATTTCCAGCTTTACTAGTTGGCTGTTTAATGATGACACTAGATAGTTTGATCGGAACAAGTTTCTTCATGCCAGCTATGGTGTCTTTAGGGGAAAAGTTGACCTATGAGGGTGGAAGCCCAATTTTATTCCAACACTTGTTTTGGTTTTTTGGCCATCCCGAAGTATATATCGTTGCTCTACCCGCTTTTGGAATTGTTTCTGATTTACTTTCAGTACATTCAAGAAAAACTATTTTTGGATACAGAATGATGGTTTGGGCTATCGTAGGAATAGGCGCACTTAGCTTTTTTGTATGGGCTCACCACATGTACGTAAGTGGAATGAACCCTTGGTTTGGTTTTTTCTTTGCAACAACAACATTAATCATTGCGGTGCCTACAGCTATAAAAGTTTATAACTGGATTTTAACTTTATGGAGAGGAAATATAGTATTATCTCTTCCCATGTTATTTTCTCTTGGCTTTATAGTTACTTTTTTAAATGGCGGATTAACCGGTTTATTTCTAGGAAATGTTACAGTTGACGTTCCTTTATCAGACACTTATTTTGTTGTAGCTCATTTCCATATGGTTATGGGCATTGCTCCTATACTTGTTGTTTTCGGAGCAATTTATCATTGGTATCCATTAATTACCGGTCGTATGATGAATGAAGCTTTAGGAAAAGTTCATTTTTGGATTACATTTATTGGTTCATACGCAATTTATTTTCCAATGCATTACCAAGGTTTTGTTGGAGTGCCAAGACGATACTTTGAGATTTACGATAGCCCATATATTGATACTTCGACATTGCTCTTAAATAAATTTATTACAATTGCAGTTTTAATAGTAGGGGCAGCACAATTACTATTTTTATACAATTTATTTGCAAGCGCTAGACTTGGAAAGAAAGCAGAAAAAAATCCATGGAAAGCAAATTCATTAGAATGGCAAACTCCTCAAATGCCTGCAGAACATGGTAATTGGGGCAAAGAACTTCCAAAAGTTTATAGATGGCCTTATGACTTCAGTGTGCCTGGAGCAAAAGAAGATTATATTCCTCAAAACCAACCTCCAAGTGAGATCATAGGAGCGAAAGTTGAGAAGACGTGAGCGAAAAAAAAAGCATCTTTCAATTACTAACTGAAAAACCTTGGGAAAAAGATCAAATAGAGTCTGATAACAAGCACCAAGGTCAAACACTTAGCTTAACAAAACAAAAACTCGGCCTAAGAACTGTTATGGCTGCCAGCACAGTTTTGTTTTCACTTTTTGTAGTTGCGTATTCAGATCGAATGCTTGTAAGCGATTGGAGAAACATGCCAGAGCCTTGGCTTCTTTGGTTGAATACAGGAATTTTAGTAATAAGTAGTTTAGTTTTTCATCAGACGACGAAATACGCTAAGAAAGAAATTTATGATAAAACAAAAAACAGTCTATATTTTATTGGTTTTCTAGCATACTCTTTTTTAATTGGTCAGCTTATAGTTTGGTATCAACTAATGCATAACGGCTATTATGCTACAAGCAATGTTGCTAATGCTTTTTTCTATTTATTTACCACAATTCATGGCCTTCATATTATTGGTGGAATATATTTCTGGGGAAAAACAACTTCAAAATTCATTAAAAAAAGTCTTAAAAAAGATGAGATTAACAATTTGATTGATATTTGCGCAGTTTACTGGCATTTCTTATTAGCTGTTTGGTTAGTACTTTTCGGATTAATGTTATCAAGTTAAGGAATATTAATTATGTCAGACTCATCATTAGAAAATCTTCCTAAAGGTTGGAAAGGTGTTCCAAGTGATTTAGGCTCAGACCAAACTGCTTTTAAAGGTGTTCAATGGGGAAAAGCAATGATGTGGATATTTTTATTAAGCGACACATTCATTTTTAGCTGCTTTCTGATTTCTTATATGAAGGGGAGAGCCTCAACCGTAGTTGATTGGCCTAATACAAGCGAGGTATTCTCACTTGATTTTATGGGAGTTCCTGTACCACTTCTTTTGATAGCAATAATGACCTTCGTACTTATTACCAGCAGCGGAACTATGGCGTTGGCAGTAAAATATGGTTATGAAAAAAATAAAAAAATGTGCGGCTGGTTTATTTTTGCAACAGCTATTGGCGGATTAACTTTTGTAGGAATGCAAGCTTATGAATGGTCTAAGTTAATTCACGAAGGAGTAAGGCCATGGTCAAACCCATTTGGCGCAGGTCAATTTGGATCTTATTTTTTTATGATAACCGGTTTTCATGGCACCCATGTCTCAATAGGTGTAATATTTCTATTTATTTTCGCAAGAAAAGTTTTCAGAGGAGATTTTGACACAGGTAAACGTGGTTTTTTTACTACCATGAAGTCAGATTATGTTTCAATTGAGATACTGGGGCTTTATTGGCACTTTGTTGATTTAGTTTGGGTTTTTATTTTTGCTTTCTTTTATCTGTGGTAGGATAATTTATGGACCAAAATTCAGAAATTAGTAAAGATAAACAAAAACCAGCGACTACGCATAAAATTGGAATTTATCTTTGGATTTGGGGACTGCTCTTTGTTTTAAGTTTTTTTTCTTACATGGTTGACTGGTACCAATTTCAAGGTTTGCTGAGATGGTCTTTAATTTTATTTTTCATGTTTTTAAAAGCAGGACTCATCATGGCCTTTTTTATGCATCTTTTTTGGGAACGTTATACGCTTGTAAATGTTTTGTTATGGCCTATGACAGCGATAGCTTGTTTTGTAGGGTTAATGGTTGCAGAGGGAAAATACACTGTATTTACAAGATTAATTTATTTTGTTCTTGGAGAATAATAAAAAATAAGGATCGTAATTGTCTAATACCTACTCAAAAACTAGAGGAATTAAAATAGAAAACTTTCAATATTTAAAGGCTCTTTATGAATTAATGAAGCCTAGAGTTATGTCACTCTCTATTTTCACATGCGTAGCTGGTCTATTAATAGCCCCAATACAAACCGACCACTTATCTGCAATTATTTCTATTTTAGCAGTTGCACTTGGGTCAGGTGCAGCCGGAGCTTTAAATTGCTGGTACGAGTCTGATGTAGACTCATTAATGTCCAGAACATGTTTAAGACCTATTCCAACTGGAAGATTGACAAGAAGGGAAGCCCTAATTTTTGGTACGATATCTTCCTTTATTTCAATTGGAGTTTTATACTTTTTCTCAAATATAGTTGCAGCTTCTTTGTTAGCACTAACTATTTCTTTTTATGTTTTTGTTTACACGATTTGGTTAAAAAGAAAAACTCCACAAAATATAGTTATTGGAGGAGCAGCGGGCGCATTACCTCCAGTTATTGGTTGGTCTATTGCAACAGGAAGTATTTCAATAGAACCAATTATTTTATTCTTGATTATTTTTATTTGGACACCTTCTCATTTTTGGGCATTAAGTTTATTTAAATCCGATGACTACAAAAAAGCTAAAATTCCAATGTTGCCAGTAACTTCGGGGATACCAACTACTAAAAAAAATATATTATTATATTCCATTTTATTATTTCCTTTTGCCTTAGCGCCATTTTACCTGGGGTTCTCAGGATTAATTTATTTATTTTTTTCATTTCCATTGAGCGCATATTATATTTTTATCTGCTTTAAACTTTACAAAGAAAAAAATAATAAATTAGAAAAAGTTATAGCTAAGCAAATATTTGCTTTCTCAATTCTATATTTATTTGCAATTTTTATATTAATTTTAGTGGATAAATTTGCTTAAAATAAAAAAATTAAATAGTCCAATTTTATTTGTATGTTTTTTTATATTCGTAGTTATTATTGCGGTTCAACTTTTAAAAAGTGAAAACTTCGAAAAAAAAGAAATAAAAACAAAATTAATTACTAGCGTTCATCAAGATTTACCATTTGAATTTGAAACTAAAAATGAAAATATAATTATTGTGCCAGGTGAAATACACACAATAAATTACACTGTAAAAAACTTAAGCGATAAAAGCTTAACGGGACTGGCTACTTTTCAGGTTTATCCTGCCGAATTAAAAGATCATTTAACCAAAATGAACTGTTTTTGTTATGAGGAGCAGACCTTAAAAGCGGGTGAGAAAGAAAAATATGCTCTTGTTTTATTGGTTGACCCAAAAGTGACAAAGAATATAAAAGAAGCTATAATTCAATTTATTTTTTTTAAAAAATGATATTAGATACTTTTAGCTCTGAGACTTTATATATGTGTGCGGTTTGTATTTCAGAAAATTCTGGGGGACAAATTGCATTACTTATTATTGTGATGTCATTTATTTTATTGGGGCTATTAAATTCATCTTGGAAAAAATATTTTAAAAAAGAACAGAAGTCCTAAAAATAGTGGAATATTTAAGCACAAGGAATAAAAAGTTAAGCTTTAATTTTAAAGAAATTTTCCTAAGAGGTTTGGCACCTGAAGGGGGATTGTTTATACCAAAAAATATCAAACGTTATAATAAAAGTGAAATTCAAAAATTAAGCAAATTATCCTATACTGATCTGGCAATCGAAATAATATTTGAATTTTGTAATCCAGAAATTAATAAAAATATATTAAGAAATTTAATAAAAAAATCTTATAAAGATTTTAATAAAAAAGAAGTTATTGATATAAAAAAACTGGGAAATATTAATCTAATAGAACTTTACCACGGACCTACGCTTGCATTTAAAGATATTGCAATGCAGGTCCTTGGAAATATGTATGATGAACTTAATATTTCTTCAAACAATAAAATAAATATTGTAGTAGCCACTTCAGGCGATACTGGTTCAGCAGCCATAGCTGCATTAAATGATAGAAAAAATATAAATGTTTTTGTCTTGCATCCACATAATAAAATTTCAAAAATACAAAGAAAAATTATGACAACTATTGGATCTAACAATGTTTATAATATAGCTATCAAGGGAACATTTGATGATTGTCAAAAAATTGTTAAAGAAATGTTTGCCGATAATACATTTAGAGAAAAAATTAATATGTCAGGCGTAAACTCTATTAATTGGGCAAGAATAGTTTGCCAGATTGTTTATTATTTTTACTCTTACTTTAAATTTAATAATAAAAAAGTTAACTTTGTAGTTCCAACTGGAAATTTCGGGGATGTTTTTGCAGGTTATGTAGCTAAAAAAATGGGATTACCAATTGATAAACTAATAGTTGCTACAAATGAAAATGATATTTTGGAAAGAGTTATAAATACTGGTGAATATAAGCCTGGCAAAGTAAAACCATCTCTATCACCAAGTATGGATGTACAAATATCAAGTAATTTCGAAAGATTACTTTTTTATGTATTAAATGAAGATGATAAAAAAGTATTAAGTTTTATGAATGATTTAAAGTCTAAAGGATCATTTTCATTAAACCAAGAACAGATAGACATTATAAAAGAAGATTTTAGTGCAAAAAAAATAAATGACGATGAGACCGTTGAAATAATAAAAAAATTTTCAAATGACTATGGTTTTATTATAGATCCGCATACAGCAACTGCAGTCGGAGCTTCTAAAGTAATTAAAGATAATTCTGAAATTTTAGTTTTGGGCACAGCTCACCCTTATAAATTTTTGGAAACAGTTAAAATGGCTACATCTCAAGAGATAGAGACTCCAAAACAAATAGAACATCTGATGGATAAAAAAGAGAAATATGATATTTTGGAAAACAAAACCACAGATATAAAAAATTATATATTAGAAAAATTATCATGAAAATTAAACTTGGTGAAAAATTACCTCAAAATGATTTTTTTTATTTAGATAAAAATAATGAAGTGAAAAAAATTTCTACAAATGATTTATTTAAAACACATAAATCTATAATTTTGGGTATGCCTGGAGCATTTACCAAAACATGTTCGGTAATTCATTTGCCTGGATATATAAAAAATTTCGATTTAGCTTTAAAAAAGGGAATAACAAAAATTGTTTGCATCGCTGTTAACGATCCGAATGTGATGAAAGCCTGGGGTCAAAATCAAAACGTTGGAGATAAAATATTTATGGCGGGAGATCCTTTTTGCAAATTTACTAAATCTATTGGGGCTGATGTAGATAAGTCTGCAAAAGGTTTAGGAATAAGATCAAGTAGATATACAATGTTATTAGAAAACGGTGTTGTAAAAAAAATTGAGGAAGAAAAAGAAACAGCAACCTGTGAATTGTCTGCAGCAGAAAATTTCTTAAATGGAATTTAATTATTTAGTTGGAAGTTGATTATTTTTCCAACCAACTTTTTCTCCACCATCACCACTAAAACCATCAGAAACATTTAGGCATTTAAAATCATTTTTAGTTAATAATTCTGCCGCTCTTTGGGATCTATTACCTGATCCACACATTAAAAGAATCTCGTAATTTTTATCAATTTTTAAATTTTCAAATTCTTTTACAAAATTTTCATTAATAATTCTTCCCTTGAATTGGGATGACAAAAAAAATGTTTTGATTCCTATCTTATCACCATCTGGTTTTCCTATTTGATCCCACTCTTCTTTTGTTCTTACATCTAGCAAAATACTTTTTGGATTCTCTTTTATAAAGTCTTTGATTTTTTCACTTGGAATTTGTTTAATCATTTATCCTTTTATAGCTCCTTGCGCAAGTTCATCAACAAGATTATTATATTTATTTTGAGCATGGCCTTTTACCCAAATCCATTTAATGGAATGCTTAGACGACAAATATTTTAATTTTTTCCACAACTCCTTATTTTTTACAGGTTTTTTTGAAGCAGTTTTCCATCCATTTTTTTCCCATTTTTTTATCCAAGTTGTCATACCTTCTTTTACATAAGTAGAATCAGTATAAATAAAAATTTCTGATTTTTTTTTAAATTTTTGAATTGCTTTAATAGGGGCTAATAGCTCCATTTTATTGTTTGTAGTATTTTTCTCACTTCCCGAAATCTCCTCCATAATTTTATCATCAATTAATATTATAGCAGCCCAACCACCTGGACCTGGATTTCCAGAACACGCACCATCTGTAAATATTTTATATTTCATATTAAATTAAATAATCTTCAAAACTTTTTGCGTTTTTATGAAATTCTAATCTTTTTAAATATTCCTCAGGGTCTTTAATCTTAACAACAGCGTTATCAACTGTATTAATATAATCGAAAACTCTTGTCAGAAGAAATCTTAAAGCGGCGCCTTGAGAAAGAACTTTTATAGCTATTTTTTCATCTTTTGTTATTTTTCTAACCTCATTGTATCCTTCCATTAACTTTTTTGCTTTTGTAACATTAAAACTTAAATTTTGCTTCATTCCATCAAAGCATAAAGCATTGAAGCATATTGCAATTTCAAAAGCATAAAAATCATTACAAGAAAAATAAAAATCAATAAATCCTGAGAATTTATTATTTTTAAAAAAAATATTATCACTAAATAAATCTGCATGAATGATCCCAGATGGTAAATCCTTTGGCCACTCTTTTTCTATGCTTATTAAATTTGCTTCAATTAATTTTGGTAGTTCAGGATGAATTTTGTTACACTTATCTTTAACTTGCGAAAATATACTTCTCCAAGATCTTACTGATAAATCATTTTTTCTTACAAATTTAAAATTCTTTGTTATTTGATGTAATTTAGCAATTTGACTACCCACGATCTTACACTCTAAAGGAGTAAGATTACTTTTAGAGCTTCCTTCTAAAAAACTAACTATCATAAACTTTTTATTATTTGTATTTGATATATAATTGTTTTCTTTATTAGATATTGGCTTTGGGCAAACAAAACCATTTTTGCTTAGTTCAACCATTAAATTTGAAAAAAAGGGAAGATCAGTCTCTTTAACCCTTCTTTCGTATATGGTTAAAATATATTTACCCTTTTCAGTTTCAATAAAATAATTGGTGTTCTCAATACCTTCTTTTATGCCATTAAACCTTTTAAGTTTGCCCAATTTATAATTCAATAAAATATTATTGATTTCTTCTTTTTCTAATTTTGTGTAAATAGCCATTTAACTTAACTCTTTGGGTAATTTAAAAACTACCTTTTCATTAGCTGTTACAATTTCTTCAATCGAAACTTTCATATCCTTTTTAATTTCTGATATAAAATTTTGTACCAGCTCCTCAGGAGCAGATGCACCAGAAGATAAACCAATAGTTTTGCAGTTTTTAATTTTTTCTATTGGCGCTTTTTTCCCAAAGAAAATAAGTTCAGAATTTTGACACCCCGACTTTTTTGCAACTTCAACTAGCCTTGCAGAATTTGAAGAATTTCTGCTACCAATTACAAAAAACATTTCACAATTTGGCGCGATTTTTTTTACTGCTGACTGTCTGTTAGTGGTAGCGTAACAGATATCTTCTTTAATTGGCCCTCTTATATCTGGAAATTTAAATTTCAATGCTTTTATAATTTCTTTTGTATCATCAACTGAAAGAGTTGTTTGAGTTACATATGCAAGAGGTTTTTTAGTTTTTAAATTTTTAACTTCATCAATAGTTTCAATAAGTTTAATCGATCCTTCAGGAAGTTGCCCCATAGTGCCAATAACTTCGGGATGATTTTTGTGTCCAATAAGAACAATGTCATAACCCTTTTGATTTAGCTGTTCAGTTTCTCTGTGAACCTTTGATACTAGAGGGCAGGTAGCATCAACGTAAAAAATTTTCTTCAACTTCGCCTCTTCTGGTACTTTTTTAGGAACACCATGGGCCGAAAAAATTACCGGCCGTGTTAAATCAGAAATTTCAGATATTTCCTCTACAAAGATAGCTCCAAGTTTTTTTAAAGCTTCAACCACGTTCTTATTGTGAACTATTTCGTGCCTCACATAAACAGGCGGACCATATTTTTTGAGAGTTTTTTTTACTATTTCTATTGCTCTATCAACTCCAGCACAAAATCCTCTTGGGGCGGCTAGATAGATTTTAATTTCTTTTTTCATTTATTTCTAATAAATATTCCAGCAATATATGCGGAAATGTTAGAGACGCCAAACCAATAAATATCACTTTAATAATTACATCATTTAAACCATAGAATTTTGATAAAAAAACTGTTGCCAATAAATATAAAATTGCTGTTACCAAGGTTAAAGGCAAAGCTTTCTTAATAAAAAGTTTTACACCATTAGAAAAATTATTTTTACTTAACTCATATGATATCGATATAATATGCCTTATAGAGTGAAGGAAGCAAAAATAAATAGTAAAAGCAATTAATGGTATAAAAACAATATTTAAAATAATAATTGAAATTAGATCCAAAAGTAAAATTTCAAAATCTTTTAATCTATTTTTAAAAATAAAATATATATAACCTAAAATATTTAAAAAAAGACAAATATTAACAATCCAATGTTTATTTTTAAGAAATATTAATAATTCATCACTCATCCATAAAGTTTCAAAAATTTTTAAAGTTTCATCCAAATGAAAAAAAAGTGGGGCAAATACTATTAATGAACCTTTAACAAAATAAAATATTTGATCTATATAGGAATTTCCCTGATGTAAAAATGATGTATCCTCTCGTCCAAAATGATAAGAGGCAACAAATAGAAAACATAACAAAGTATAAGTACTATATAAATTCCAAATAAAAATTACTAAAACAGAGATAAATATATAAACTCCAAAAAAAACAGACTTATAATTTATTTTATAAATTGAAAGTAATTTATTTGCCTTATAATTATCTAATGCACCATGAGATATTCCTATTGATAAAATCAAAAACAGGCAAATAAATAAAATAACAGTTTCATTAGAAAAAGAAGAAATATTTTTGGTCAAAAGAGCAATTGCAGATAGCACCACTGTCAAAAGTGTAAAATAAAATATATGCTTTCCATAAATTTTTTTTATCATATTAATTAAAAAGAGATTTTATAAATATCCACTTTGGCATTTTAAAAATAACTATTATGTCATCTATCAAATTACTTTTATTTGATAGAAATTTTATAATACTGTTATTAAATATACCAAAAAGATTATAGAATAATTTAGGCATAATTTCAGGATGTGTATCTAAAACTTTCATAAATATTTTATCAAAAAGGTAGTATTTTTTCTTTATTTGAAATCTTTTAACCTCATTAATATTATCAATATTCATTCTAATATATTTTGAATGTTCTTGAATATTTAAAAATGTATAGCCAGTACTAGCTCTTGTCATTCCACCTGCAGTTCCGATATTTATGAAATTTTTTTTATTTTTTTGTTGTACAGGAAAAAGTGGTATTGCTCCTTTTTCTGAGTATTTAATTTTATAATCAGACCTTTTTAAACGCATCCATCGCCAAAGCCATTGATCGATTTGTTTTTGGTAGTCAAATAATTTTTTATCGTATTTTGAAAACCAAGTCGTTTCTACAAGCATACGATTTTTTTTGAACGGCAGAGTATATATAAAGTGCACTGAATTTCTTTGATCACAATCGAAATTCATCAAATCAAATTTATTAAGGTCATAAGTCGGTTCTTTAGATTTGAATTCTATTTCTATACCGTAAAAGTGTTGCCAGTAATTTACTTTATCTCTACTAAATTTTTTTATAGATGGTACGCTATTAAAAACGACAGACCCTTTAAACTGGGACTTATTTAATTTTTTTTTGAAAATGATATTTTTATTTTTTTTTAATTTTTTAAGTATTTTTTGGTAAAATTTCCCACTATCTATACTTTGGTAGGGATAAGAGCCGCAATCACTTTCACTATTTTTTCCTAAAAATTCAGTTACATAAAATCTATCCCAACTCTTTTTTACACAATCATTAAAATTATGATTTATTACTTTCCAATATGACCAAGTTTTATCCCTTTTATAATTTGTTCTTGGATCAATAATAGCAAGTTTTTTATTTTTTAACTTTTTATGAAGATCTAGTTCATAAGCCAAAGATAATCCCGCACATCCACCCCCAATTATTATGAAATCAAATTCTTTCATTAAGCCTTATATCCTCGTTAATTAAATTGTATTCAATTTCTTTCTCATATTCTTTTGGTCTTATAAAAAAAAGCTTTACAAAGTCTATAAGGGAAAGAATTGTTTGAATTGTCTTGCTAAAATTTGAAACATAAATTTTCCCAGCTTTTTGATAATCAAAAATATCTTTTTTTTCCAATATTTTTTTTCCTATATGTCTGTAAACTCTTCTAGCAACAATAATTGAAAAACGACAGCTAAGTGGAATATCTTTTATACCCTCAAAAGAACTATCGTAAAAAGTATTAGCTTTTGAAATAGTATTTTTTATATCCAAGAAAATATCTTTAGATTTTTTTATCAAATAAGTTCTGTTTTTTTTTTCATCTTCAACCACATCTCGCGCTATATTTGTAAGTTGCATCGCAATACCCAAATCAATTGCCCTTTGTAAAGATTCTCTTTTTTTTACTCCAAATATTTTTGCCATCATTAAACCCACTGTTCCGGCAACTCTATAAGAGTAAATCAGTAATTCCTTTTCTGTTTTCATTCTTACTTCTTTTTTTAGATCAGAACTCACTCCATCAAATAAATCGTCAACTATTTTCTTTGAAATATTTATTTCATCCATTAAATCCCACATATTCTTTATTACACTGTTATTTTTATTTTTCCCCTCAAACTTTTTCTTAAATTCTTCAAGCTCTTTTTTTTTTATTTCTAAGTCTATATTTTGGTCAGCGATATTATCTATTGTTCTACAAAAATCGTATAAAACAGAGCACTTAAAATAGATTTTTTTTGGTAAAAAGAAACCTGACCAATTAAACGATTTTGCATAAATAGATAAATAATTTTTTGTAGTCATTATAAAATTTTATCTAGAACCTTAGCCGATGAGATAACACCTGGCATTCCCGCACCAGGATGTGTCCCGGCCCCAACAAAATATAAATTATCAAAAATTTCTGATTGATTATGAAATCTAAAATAAGCCGATTGAGAGAATTTTGGTTGTATAGAAAATCCTGAACCATGTAGAGTAGCTAAATCTTTTTCAAAATAATCTGGTGTGAGGTAAAAATCGCTAACAACATTTTCTTTAATACCAGGCAAAACTGATTTATTCATTTTATCTAAAACTAAGTTTTTAAATTTCTCACCTTCCTCTGACCAATTAATATTTGATAAATTATTTGGTACTGGAACAAGTACATAAAAAGCGTCTTGACCATCCGGTGCCATATTAGGATCTGTTGCCGAGGGTCTGTGTAAATAATAACTTATGTCATCTGAAAGCTCCTTTTTCTCAAAAATTTTTTCCAAATGCTTCTCATAAGATTTTCCAAATACAATAGTGTGATGCGCAACGTCTTTGTATTGTTTTTTTGATCCAAAATAATAAACAAAAAGTCCCATTGAGTAATCCATTCTTTTCATTTTTTGTTTAAATAAAAAATTATAATTATTTTTTGATTTAATTAAATTTTTATATACGTTAGGTGGATCAGAGTTACAAACAACGTAATCACAATTAATAATTTCTGATTTATTAATTTTTACAGCTTTAATATTTTTTTTATTAGAAATTATCTCTGTGACTTCTGTATTTTTCATAATCTTGATACCTTCCTCGTTCATTAATTTCTCAAGAGCTTTCACTACATTCCCAGTACCACCCATTGAGTAATGTATTCCCCATTTTTTTTCTAAAAACAGAATTAGTGTATATATTGAAGTAGTAGTAAAAGGGTTGCCGCCTACCAGAAGAGGGTGCATGCTAAAAACTCTTCTTAACTTCTCGTTTGATATATAATTTGAAACTAGCCCATAAACAGATTTATAACTTTTTAAATTTAGCAAAGCAGGTATCTGTTTGAGCATAAAAGATAAATTATTAAATGGTTTATCTGACAGGTCAGTAAAACCTTTGTCAAAAATTTTTTCTGTAAAATTAACTAACTCATTATATCCTTTAAAGTCTTTCTCAGAAAATTTTTTAATCTCTTTCTCCATTGACTTTTCATGACCTGAATAATCAAAAGTATCACCGTCGCTAAAAACAAAACGATACCACAAAGACAATGGAACTATGTCTACGTAATCAGAAATTTTTTTATTAAATAGTGAAAACAATTCCTCAAAAAGGTAGGGAGCAGTTATAACTGTAGGGCCGCCGTCGTAGATAAAACTGCCCTTTTTAAAAACTCTAGCTCGTCCTCCTAAGTCAGGATGTTTTTCGACGAGTATAATATCGAAACCCTTAGCCTTTAATCTAAGAGCTGATGCAAGACCCCCAAAACCTGATCCAATAACTATAACCTTTTTAGCCATATGAAAGGATCTTACTCTAGATAGATTTGTTTTTTAAAATCTTTTTTGCCTCTTCAATGCTTGAAATATAAATTTTATCAAGTTTTTTCTTATCAATAGAGTTTTTTATGAGCCTTTCGACCGAGCTAATTGCAATATTGATAGATGTATTTTTAATATCTTTAATAGCCTGTATCTTCATTTGTTTAATTTTATCTTCTGAAGATTTTTTTCTACTTTCTATGACTTTATGAAAATCCTCGTTTGTCTTAATTATATTTTTTTCAGCTTGATTTTTAGCATTAGAAATTAATTTCTCTATTTCCTTTTTAGATCCACTTATTTTATTTTCGTACTCACTCAATATATTTTTTGCATCATCTTTTAATTTTTCAGCATTGTCCAAATCATTTTTTATTTTCTTAATACTTTCGTTCATAGATTTATCGATTTTTTGTGGTACTTTTAAATAAATAATCAAACCAATAAAAATTAAAAAAGATATTGCAACCCAAAATGTAGCATCAATAATCATATTTATTTCTCAGTCTCTCTTTTTAAAACCTCTGACACTGTTGCCTTAATACTGCTTTGGTTTCCATCTTCTCCAAATATATCTTTTAGCAAATAAGAAACAATGTCTTCAGAAATATTTATTATCTTTTTGCCAGATTCAGATTTAAATTTTTTTACCTCATTTTCAGCAGCAATTATTTCTTTTTCAATTTCTTTTTGCATTTTAACCTTTTTTGTTTGGATATCTTCGTTTAATCTTTGTCTATTATCAGAAAGAATTTTCTTGGACTCTAATTTAGCATTTTCAATAAGATCTTGATAAGTTTTAAGTTTCTTTTCTGCTTCCTCTTTAAACGTTTTTGCTTCTTCTAAATCTTTTCTTATTTTATTTTCTCTTGCATCTAAGTTGTCTTTTATTTTTGGAATAAAAATTTTAGCCATCAATATATAAATTGATGAGAAAATAATAATCAACCAAAAAGCTTGAGATGCCCAATATTTTGGGTCGAGCTGAGGCATACCAGCCTCAGCTGCACCAAGATTTCCACCAATAGATGTGGAAAAAATTAAAAAAATAAAAAAATTTTTCATTCTTCTAATCAAAAACTAAAATTAAAACGCGAAAAGTATTATTAGCGCCACAACCAATCCAAAAAGACCAGTTGCCTCAGCTAACGCAAACCCTAAAAGTAGATTAGGGAATTGCTTTTGGGCTGCAGACGGGTTTCGCATTGCTCCAGATAAATAATTTCCGAAGATTATTCCAATACCAACACCAGCGCCAGCCAAAGCAATAGCCGCCAAACCTGCTCCTATCATTTTTGCTGCTTCTAGTTCCATTTTTCCTCCTTTTTTTTGTTAGTGATGTAAATTTAATGCATCGTTTAAATAAATGCATGTCAAAATTGCAAATACATAGGCTTGTAAAAATGCTACCAATATTTCCAAACCTGTAAGTGCAACAGAAAAAGTAAGAGGAAGCCATCCTCCAATTAAACCTAAACTAATAACAAATCCCCCAAAAACTTTTAACATTGTATGACCAGCCATCATGTTAGCAAACAGTCTTACTGATAAACTTATAGGTCTACTTAAATATGAAATAATCTCTATGATACTAATAATTGGTAACAATACTATTGGAACTCCGCTAGGCACAAATATTTTTAAATATTTAAAACCATGCATAATAAACCCAAGTATTGTCACTCCAATAAAAATAAATATTGCAAAAGTTAATGTTACAATTATATGGCTTGTTACAGTGAAAGAATAAGGCAACATTCCAACCATATTGCAAAATAAAATAAAAATAAAAAGACTAAATATAAACGGAAAATAAGGTTTTGCCTTTTTCCCAGCCGTATCGCTAATCATTTTAGCTATAAAGTTATAAAGCATTTCAGACAGAAGTTGAGCTTTGTTTGGAATTAACTTTTTTTCTCTTGTCCCCAGTAATAACAATAAAGCTAATAGCGCAGCACTTATCAGCATGAAGAGACTAGCGTTTGTGAATGATAAATCAACACCAGATATTTCAATTTCCGGTCCAATTCTGTGTACTTTAAATTGGTGCATTGGATTTGTAGCCATGGTCTAATCTTCTTCCTTTTGCATTCTTTTTGCAGCTCTAAAAACATTAATGATCCCTGCAGCGGCTCCAAAAAGAAAGAATAAAATTATTAATATTGGTTTAGTATCAAACCAGCTATCTAAAATAAACCCAATAATTGTCCCAACTATTACTGCAGCCACCAGTTCAGTGCCTAACTTAAAAGCATTTCCAAGATAATTACCTTTACCTTTATTGTCTCTAATATTATTTTTACTTGCTAACTTAGATTTTGCAATTTTAAGGCGAGTTTTAATGTCCTCTAAATCACTCATTTAATTCTAGGCTACTAATTCCTCTGCTTTTTGTAAATTGACAGCAACCAATTTACTAATTCCTTTTTCAGGCATTGTTACACCGTAAAGTCTATTCATTTTAGACATCGTAAGAGCATGGTGGGTTATAATTATAAATTTAGTTTTAGTTACTGAAACTAGCTCATCTAATAAAGCACAAAATCTTGTTACGTTTGCATCATCCAAAGGAGCGTCTACCTCATCTAAAACACATATCGGAGATGGATTTGTTAAGAAAATTGCAAATATTAATGATAAAGCTGTAAGGGCCTGTTCTCCACCTGATAATAAAGTAATAGACTGCAATCTTTTACCTGGAGGAGAAACCAACATTTCTAAACCAGCTTCTAATGGATCGTCAGAGTCAACTAATTCAAGTTTTGCATTTCCACCGTTAAATAATTTTGTATAAACCTCATTAAATTTTTTGTTAACCCTCGAAAAAGCCTCTAGTAATCTTTCCCTACCTCTTTGGTTAAGTTCATTAATACTTGTTTTTAATTTAACTATTCCAGAGACAAGGTCCGATCTGTCATCCTCCATTTTTTTAATTGTTTCTCTAAATTTTTCAGTTTCTATGTCCGCTCTTAAATTCACTGACCCCATAGCCTCTCTGCTTTTTTTTCTTTTTTCTAACTTTTGCTCTTGTTCAGATACTGAGGGCACTTTCTCATTTTCAATAATATCAGACATATTTAGTAAGTTGTTTATATTTTCTATTTTTAATTCATTTTTCATCATATAAGTCAGATCCATTTTTCTCTGATCAATCCCCTCGGTCGTTGCCTCGAGCCTCGCCTTACCTTCTCTAAGAACAGTAAATTTTTCCTGAACAGATTTTAAATCTTGGTTTATTGCCTCATATTTTTTTTCAATTTTTTCTATTTCCACTTCAATTTCTTCATTATTCTTTTTTGTATTTTCTAAATTTTGAAGATTTTGTCCTTTGTTTATTGCAATTTTTTCAGGATTTTTTTGATTTTCCTCCAATTCTATTTCTTTATCTTTTTTTCTCACATTCAGTTTAATAAGCATTTTTTCTGAATTTAATTTTAGGTCTTTCCAATTTTCTAATTCTTGATCAATACTTTTAATTCTTTCTTTTCTTTTAATAGAGTTTTCGTGGATAGATTCATTTTTTCCAAACATCGATGCATATTTTTCTTGCGAGGTTGTTATAGCATCTACCAATTCTTTTAAGTTAATAGTTAGATCATTTATCTCAATCTTTTGGATGTTACTTATTTGATTTTGCAAAATATCATTAAGCTTAATATTATTTTTTTTTGCTTCATCGATTCTATTTTCATTGAGCAAAATATTTGTATTCTCACCAATTTCTTTTAATTCCTCAAGAATTTTTTGCTGACCTTTAAAATCATATGAACTCAGTTTTTTTTCAAAAAAATTATCAAATTTTATTTGTCTGTCTTTTAATTCTTGTTTGGCAATGTCAAGATTTATTTCTGACTTTTTCTCGATGTCGTGTAATTCCCTTTCTGTTCTTATTAGCTCATTTTTTTCCTCTAAAATTCTTTTTTCATTCAAGGATGCATCTAATGATATACTCTTCTCTCTTTCTATATCAGAGTCGATAAGCTTTATATTTTCTAAAATTTTTCTATTTAATTCTTTAATATCCTTTTCTCTCTCATTTAAATTTGAAATTTCTAAATTTAACTTTTGCATCTTTGAAAGATTTTCCATTTTTTTATCTCTTAATGGTTGAATTTTTTTATTTTCTTCTTCTACTAAAATATTGTTTTGATTTAGATCTTTCTCAACTTGGCCTATTTCATTTTGAATTTCATCTGTCTTTTTTTTAATTTCATTTTTTTCTTGATCAATTTCTTGTATTTTAAGATAATATAAACCTGCTTCAATAGACCTAATTTCTTGAGAGATCTCTTTATACTTACTAGCTTCTTGAGCTTGCTTTTCTAAATTTTCTAATTGCTTCTCCTGTTGACGCTTAAGTTCATCTGCTCTTTTAAGATTATTTTCAGCTGCACCCAATCTAGTTTCTGCTTCGTGTCTTCTTAAATGTATGCCGGAGATTCCAGCTGCTTCTTCTAAAACAGACTTTCTTTCGGAAGGTTTCGCTGTAACAATCATTCCGATTCTTCCCTGACTTATCATTGATGGAGAATGCGCTCCTGTCGACAAATCTGCAAAAAAAGTTTGTGCATCTCTTGCCCTTACTTCTTTATTGTTAATGTAGTATTTCGAACCTTTCTCTCTCTCGATCTTTCTTTTTATAATCACCTCATCCAAATCAAGGTACTGACCCTGACCTTCTTTTTCTGAGTTATCTATCATTATAGATACTTCCGAAATATTTTTAGCGGGCCTGTTAGATGTTCCTGAAAAAATTACATCTTCCATTCCAGAGCCTCGCATACTCTTCGCCGATGTTTCGCCCATGCACCACCTTAAAGCTTCAACTATATTGGACTTACCACAACCATTAGGACCAACAATTCCAGTTAATCCCTCTTCAATAAAAAAATTAGTTTTATCAAAAAAAGATTTAAAACCCGATATTTCTATTTTTTTAAATTTCATATTATAAAATTTTTTCTATTATTTTTTTAAAATCATTATAACTATGTTTTCCATCATATTTTTTCTCGTTTATAAAAATAGTTGGGGTAGACTCGATCGAATATTTTTTTTGCGCCATTATTCTTTCATTTAAAATTTCATTTTCGATATTTTCATCTTTTAAACAATTATTAATTCTATCATTGTTCAAACCATGTTTCTTTGCAATTTTACTTAAATTAGAATTTATATTGTTAATATCTGAGCCGCTGGCCCAATCATCCTGCTTATCATAAATCTCATTTAATAATTCGATTCTTTTTTTACCATTTTGAACACAATTTAAAATTTTTTCACCATTCAAAGCGGCTAAATCTAAGGGAAACCCATGATGCTCATATCTAACAATATTTGTATCAATAAAATCTTGTTTTAATTTTTTGAAGATTTTTTTGTGAAAATTTGCACAATGCGGACATGTAAGGGAGGAAAAAACTTTAATAATTACTTTAGAGTCTTTATTTCCCAAAGAAGTTAATTCAACTTTTTCATCTGAAAAAACTATGCCAGAGGCTGAAAAAAAAATTAAAACAAATAATGATAAAATTTTTTTTACGGTCATAATATCACTTCAATTTTTTGTTTATAAATTGTGTTGCTAACTTATTTAGTTTTTTCTTAAGACCTAAATTTTCTATCTCATTAATTTTTTTATTATAGTTTTTATTTTCTTTATAATTAAGAAAATTTTTGTCTTTAATATTTATTTTATCATCTAATAAAATTATTTTTATCTGATTAATAAAAGTATAACCAAAAAATGAATTAATTTTATCCTTAATATCTTTTTTCGAATATTCTACTTCAAGTTGGTCACCATGACCAACATTAAGGAAAAGAATACCATCAGCGAATTCTTTATTAGTTTTTATAGATTTTGGATAGCAAATTTTTGAGATTTTTTTGCCCACAATTTCAGTCCAATTATTTAATATTGAGGAATAATTGTGACCTCCTTTTTTTAGGATTTTATTAACTGCTCTAGGCAAGGAGTTACCAACAGTCCTAAGGCCTTGAATAGAATACATTGATTTATTAATATATTTTTTTTTCTTATGCATATTAATAACAACTTATCAAAAATAATAATCAGTTGGTACGATAATAATAAACGCAGTTTACCTTGGAGAGTAAAATTTAATTCACCTGATAAGTTGTATTATAGACTATTGAGCGAGTTTATGCTTCAGCAAACTCAAGTTAAAACTGTGATACCCTATTTTTTAAGATTTACAAAAGAAATAAAAAATTTAAAAAAACTTTCTACAACTAGTGAAAGAAAAATTTTAAAACTCTGGGAGGGCCTTGGTTACTATCGGAGAGCAAAAAATTTAATAAAAACTGCGAAAATTATTATAAAAGAAAAAAAATCAGTTTTACCAAACAATATAAATGAAATAAAAAAACTTCCTGGCATCGGTGAATATACTGGAAATGTATTATTGGCCCTAGTTTATGATCAACCAAGATTAGGTCTTGATGGGAATGTAAAAAGAGTTCTATCTAGGATATTTAATAAGAATGAAAAAAATTTAGATTTTGAAGCAATTATAATTAAAAATAAAAAAAAATTATTACATCTTAAAAGAAATTCTGATTATGCTGAAGCAATGATGGAGTTCGGGGCTTTAGTTTGCAAGCCCAAGGAACCAAATTGTAATATTTGTCCAATTAGAAAAAATTGTAAATTTCACAGGTCTGGTAAAACTCTAAAGCTAAATAATTCAGTGAAA
>QCNT01000005.1 GCA_003213135.1 Pelagibacteraceae bacterium AG-426-I15
TAAAAAGATTTGCTTCTTTGATATATCTTCTTACCATTTGAGTTGTTTTGTGACCAGTCATTGCCATTATGCTTCTTTCCTCCGCACCTAATTCTGCAGTTGAGGTTGCAAAACCCGATCTTAGACTATGGCCCGAGTATTTACTTTGATCTAATCCAGCTAATGCTGCGTATTTTTTAATTATTAAGGATACATTCTTGTCCGACATATCAAAGATTTTTCCAGATTTAATTTCTTTGTTTTTTGTCCAATTCCTTAATGATGTCACTGGGCAATATTCAGTATTTGTAAAGTAGGGGATACCTTTAGTCATACCTTCACCTGACTGGTCTGTCTTAGATCTTCTCACAAATATTTTTACTCCCTCAGTTACAAATTCAATATCATCATGTTCTAGCGATACTAATTCTGATCTTCTGAAACCCCCAGCAAAACCAACTAATAACAAAGCCTTGTTTTCAAGCTTATTTTTTTTGTTTTTATCATGATTTATTGCATTAATAATTAATTTTAAATCATTGATTAATATAGGTTTTTTAGCTTTTTGATATGTTCCTTTTACCCTTCTAATGCCTAATAAGTTCTCAGTTATAATTGGATGCTTAGTGTCTAAATAATGTCCATTTAATTTATGAATAACACTGATGGATGCTAATCTTCTTTTTAAAGTACTAAATTTCGATGATTTAGCCAGATGTGTAAGGTAAAGAGTAATAATTTTTGGATCTGAGGGCATTGAAACAAGACCATTTTGTTGGCAAAACAAAGAAAAATCACTAAAATCAGCTTTATAAGCTCTTAGTGTGTTAGCTGCCTTAGAGCTTTTTAAATTCTTTAAAGTTTCTAATTCTAGGCTTTTTATATCAGTTATTAAATTATTCATATATATTTCCGATAACCATTAATTATCGGAACTTTATAAATTATCATTTTTAAGATGTCAAGCTTTGAATTATTATAATGAATTATGCTTTTTAAAAATCGTAAACGCGTAGTTCTTGACAGAGGTCCAAGCTGGCCTGATTATGATAAGGCAGAACCATTTATGGTTCGATATTATCCTTTATTTCGTAAAAGGCCTAAGTGGTTCCCTTTCAATGTATTCGTTCATAAGATTTTAAAGAGCGATAGAGGGGATCTGCATGACCATTACTGGCCATATTTAACTATAATTCTTAAGGGTGGTTATTGGGAAACTAGAGAAAATGGTACTTTTTGGAGAGGTCCTGGCTATATAGGTTTAAGAAAAGGTACCGATAGACACAGTTTAAGGATACCAGAAGGAAAATCAGCATGGACTCTAATATTTGTTGGTCCAAACAAAGGTTCAAAAAAGTACTCCAGATACCAAAAAAACACTTAAATTAGTCCCATTTTACCCCTTAAAACCCTTATTTTTCAACGTTTTTTGCAATCTGAAGATGTATTTATTTAAAAAATAAGGTTTTATGCGGTCTATTAGAGCCCGTATGTATAAACGCTTAAAATAGACCCATATATGGCCCATTAATCGCTATATTCTGATACTGCATTGCTCATAAATTCAGTTAATAAATTATCATTGATTTGTGTCCAAAAGTTTAATTTTGTTATGTTTTATTGGCCTTTTAAGAGTAGCAATCTAGACTATTGCTGGATATCCTTAAAAAGATGAATAAAATCAATTTTTTTATCTATTTTATTTAAAACATAGATTTTATTCAATAAATTCAATAATATAGATATATTAATTAAAGTAATACATTAAGATATGAAGCAATTAATTAATTGAAAAATTTTAAAGCTAAGTAAACAACGACCGGGATAGTTATAAAAGACATTAATGTTGATGACACGATTACGCTGGCAATACTGTCAACTGCCCTCTTCTTTGAGTACATCGAACCCACCAAATATGTTAAAACAGCGCTGGGCATAGCTGACTGAATAAGAAGAACACCAGCCATATAACCACTAAGATTTAAAAATTTAATTAAAGCAAAGCCAATTAAAGGCCCTAAAACAACCCTAACAGAACCCAAAATAATTGCATGTGTCCATGATACCACCTTAAGTCTTGTTAAAGCTACTCCCAAAGCCATTAAAACTAGAAATATAGTGGTGTAAGTTAATAAAAAAGTAGTATTTTCCAAATATCCAGGAACATCCAGATCAAAATATAAAAATGCTATTGCCGCTATAATTCCATAAATTGGGCCATTCTTAATTAAAATAGATAAAGAAAATTTTTTACTAGCTAAAAAAACACCGATAGTGAAATGAAATAAAATTATAACAGACGCAATAGCAGAGGCCACACCTAAGCCAGCAGTACCATAAGCGAAAAGACAAATTGGTACACCCATATTTCCAGTATTTGGCAAGAATAAAGGGGGAAGTTCAGTAACAGCATCTTTTTTTAAAAATAACAAGAAAAAAAAACCAACAAGAGCAAATGCTCCCAAAATAATTACAGCGTAAATAAAGTACTCTGTGAAAATCTCTAAAGTTACGCCAGTAGTAGTAATGGTATAAAATATCATAGCAGGAGTTCCAATTGTTCCTGCAAAATTTGTTATAAATTTTGTATTAAACTTTGGATCATTCTTTCCAATATAAAAACCTATGCCGATAATAAAAAAAACTGGAAAAAGTACGTCTATAAGTTTGAGGTAGAGCTCCATTAAGCTCTTACATCAGATTTTCTAGGTTTTCTCAAGGGCTTATTAAAATCAATAGCTTTTTCAAATTCATTGAGCCTTTTATAAATCGACCTTAATTCAGTGATCCTGGTCCAGTTTTGTAAAAAAAGTGAAAAGCTACTTTGAACTTCCCTGAAAGCGCTAGAGGTTTGTATTAATACACCTAATGTCATTGCTCCCGTAAATAAACCAGGTCCCATTAACAAATAAGGTACAATTATCATTGATTGATTATACATTATTAACCACAAATCAAAATATCCATAATGAAGAAATAATCTATGATAATTAAATTTTATACCTGTAAAAAGTTCCAATATAGTTGGTGGTTTGACATAATTTTTTCTATCGTCTTCCCCATATACCAATTCTTTTCTAAAAGCGGCTTCAACTTTTTGATTATTATATTCTAAACCCGGTAGTTTTATTCCAACCAACCAACTTATAATAAGGCCACCTAAACTGGCGGTTAACGAAACCCAAACTAAAGAGCCATTAATATCTTTAAAAAAAGGAATTACAACATTTGAAGAAAGGCCCCACAAAATAGGTATAAAAGCAATTAGCAACATTATGGCTCTAACAACCTGTAGCCCTAAACTTTCAACAATTTTTGCAAAATTCATACAATCCTCTTGAATTCTTTGTGAAGCTCCCTCAACTTTAGCGTCTATTTTTCTCCAATAAGGCATATAAGAGAAAGTCATTGCTTCTCTCCATCTAAACGCCCACAATCTTGTGAAATAGTTAGTAACCGTATAAATTATTACGTATGGAATAGCTAATTTCATAAATAATAAGATGCCATCATAAAATTCTGAAAGTTCACGCTCTGTTGCTTTTTGGAGAAGATCGTAAAAACCTTTATACCATTCATTAATTTTAACATCGATCCAAGTTTGTGAAAGTAAAGATATGAATATAAAAAAAGCCCCACCCCAAGACCATAATAACCATTTTTTTTCAGTAAAAAAACTTCTCCACATTTTAGTCTTTCAAAAAATTATCAGTGTAAGATTTTATAATAAAATCATTTTTTTTTGGTTCCACAACATCATAAAGAATATTGTTTTTTTTTGCATAATCTATTGCTTTATCCTTAGAAGAAAACTCTAAAATGACCTCCTTCATAGTATCATCACCTGACTCCCACCCCATAAATGATGTGAATTTGTTATCTCTTGTTTCAAATTTTAACAACCAATTTTTTATTTTCCCTTTTCCAGATTGCATGGCTGTTTTTGTAGGAACATAGATTTTAGCTTTTTTCATAAAGTTATAATATTGGTAGATTACAAATTTTACCTGATACCAATTTCTTGTTTATGTTAACTTGAAATTTTAATGAATCTTCACAATATTTTGACTTTATCATTGCAATTCCTACAACTTTGTTAAATTTAGGAGAGAAAGCAGCTGAACGCAGGAAACCTATAACATTATTATTTTGATCTAAAAGTTTTTCTTCTTGAATTAAGTTTATTTCGTTAGAGTCTATTTTTACCCCCATTATTTTTTTTTCTATACCCTTTTTTTTAATATCTTGAAGAGCTTTTTTTCCTAAATAATTAATTCCGTTATCCAAACATATATACTTGTCAAAACCACATTCGAAAGGGTTATCATTGTTGTCCATATCATTTCCGTAAGAGAGGAGAGCACCTTCAATTCTTTCAATTGCATTTGGGCATCCTGGTTTAATATTTAGTTCTTTACCTTTATTCATAAGTTCATCGTATAAGATTAATCCGGATTCTGTATCCTCAATATAAATCTCATAACCTCCTTGTTTAGAAAAACCCGATTTTGATATCATATATTTAACACCTCTAAATTCAAAATAATCAAAGTTAAAAAATTTTAAGTTTTTTATATTTTCTCCAAATACTTTTTTCATAACTTCTTCAGATTTTGGACCTTGAATTGCTAATGTTGCTATATTTGTTTCAAAAACTTTTACATCAAAATTAAAAGAACCTGCTATTCCTTTAGCAAAAAACAATACATCAGAATCAGCAATACAAATTCTCCATTTTGTTTTATCAATTTTTAAAATTAAAGGATCGTTTACCATATTTCCTTCTTTGTCAACAAAAGGAACATAATAACATTTATTAATTTTTGCTTTTGAAAGATCTCTACATGTCATTAATTGAATCAATTTGTAAGAGTCGTTACCGCTTACTTCGATTTGTCTTTGGACAGTAACATCCCATAACTGTACATGGTTTTTTAAGTGTTCGTATTCTTCTTCAACAGATTTAAAGAAAGTCGGCAAAAGCATATGATTATAAACAGTATAACCCCCTACTCCATATTTTTCTAATCGTGAAGTAAATGGTGTGCTTCTAAGTCTTCTTGTCTTTGAAATTAAAAATTTTTTCATTATTTTAAAAATTTAGCTACTTGTTCTCTCATTTCAAATGCATTTTCCAGTATTATCATATGACCACAATCTTTGATGATATGCATTTTTGACCCATTAATTAAGCCTGAAAATTCTTTGCCTTTATCTAACCTAATCATCTTGTCTAGCTCTCCAAATATAAAAAAGGTTGGGCATTTGATCATTTTTACACAATTGATTCCGTTCTTGTAATTATTGCAAGCTATTAAGTCTACCGCTAAAACCTCACGCACCTCCCTGGATGAATTCAGGATTTTTTGAAGCGGGTTTCCGCCAATAAATTGCTTAGAATAACCATAACCCCATTTCATCATTAAATTTAAAGACTCCAGATCTCCGGAATTAGCTAAATCTATTAAACTTTTATTTACAGGTATTACATATGAACCAGCTACAAAAATTAAATTTTTAATATTATCTGGAAATTTATTTACATATTCTAAAGCAACTAAACAACCTTGAGAATGCCCCAATATTGTTAAATCTTTTATTCCAATAACCTGAACAACTTTATTAAGCCAATCAGCCATATCCTCTATTGATTTAAGCGAAGCACCCTCAGAATTACCATGGCCTGGTAAGTCAAGTGCAAAAACATTGTATCCTTCATCAGCAAGATATTGATCGGTTAAAGACCAAACAACATGTGATTGACCGCTACCATGAAGTAATATGATTGTGTGCTTGTTCTTATCAAAAGTTTGGCCAATATCGGAGGAAAAAACTTTTTTATTTTCTACGTCAAAAATCATTTATCTTGCCAATTGGGATTTCTTTTATTTATAAAGGCATCTATTCCCTCTTCGGCATCAATTTTAAGCATGTTCTCAACCATAACATTAGATGCATAATCATACGCATCGGACAAATTCATATTTATTTGGTTATAAAAAGCTTGTTTGCCAATTTTTAATGTCATAGATGATTTCTTTGAAATTTTTAATGCTTTTTCTAACACGATACTTTTAAGATCTTTGTCGTCGACTACTTCATTAATTAAACCAATTTCAGCTGCTTTTTTTGAAGAAATTAAATCTCCATTTAAAAGCATTTCCATAGAATGTTTGTTTGATACTGTTCTTGATAAAGCAACCATTGGTGTTGAACAAAATAAACCAATATTTACTCCTGGTGTTGCAAATCTAGAAGATGTTCCGCCGTAGGCTAAATCACAACTTGCAACTAATTGACAACCAGCAGCAGTTGCGGTCCCAGAAACCTCTGCAATAATAGGCTTTGGGTTACTAATAATTGATTGCATAAGTTTTGAACATTGTGACATTACTTTCTTAAAGTAGTTCCTGCCCTTATCAGAATTAAGACGACCTTTTTTTAGTTGTTTTAAATCATGACCTGCACAAAATGTTTTTCCCTCTGAGGAAATAATAATCACTCTTATAGATTTATCATTAACACATTTATCTAAAACTGACTGGATACTAGACATCATTTCCTCAGATAAAACGTTATGATGTGATGGGTTGCTTAAAGAAAGACGAAGAATACATTCTGAATGGACTGAAGTTTTGACCAATTGTTTATTGTTATCATTATTCATGATTAATTAATTTTAACTTTTACCTCATTAGAAAGTGAGTTTGATATAAAACAATATCGATGTGCTCTATCTTGAACCTCTCTCATTTTTGAAACATCAACAGAAAAACCATTTGAAAAATCAACTTTAGGATTTAGTTCAATTTTTGTAACAGACATTAAGCCTTTGATATTTTTACCAAGCGTTGCTATTGCTGTGTCTTTATATGTTTTAACAGGCCATTTCATTTTTGCTGCAAGAGCTAAGAAAGTCATCATATGGCAACTGCTTAAAGATGCCGCAAGAGTTTGTTCGGGATTAGTATTTAATTCATTTCCTCTCCAATCAGGTGCGGAATCTGCAACGATTTTTGTATTAGGTGTAAATGTTATTTCATGCTTGTTTGAATACTTCCCTGGAGACATATCACCACCTTCTAGTTTCCAAATAAGATCAATCGATATTTTAGACATTTCAAAATTAATTTATTTCTTTAGCTTTTTTTCTCAGCTCAAATTTTTGAATTTTACCTGTTGATGTTTTTGGTAATTCACAAAATTCGACTTTTTTTGGCACTTTAAATCCCGCAAGCGTTTCTTTACAAAAAGAAATGAGCTCTTTTTCAGTAACTTTTTTATCTTTGACAGTCTCTATGAATGCACAAGGTACTTCGCCCCATTTTTCATCTGGTTTAGCAACTACCGCTGCTATAGATACTGATGGATGTTTGGCTAATGTATTTTCAATTTCTATTGATGATATATTTTCTCCCCCAGAAATAATTATATCTTTTGATCTATCTTGAATTTTTACATAACCATCTTCGTGCATTACTGCTAGATCGCCAGAATGAAACCAGCCCCCCTTCATTGCTTTATCGGTCGATTCTTTATCTTTAAAATAACCTTTCATTACAACATTTGCTCTAATCATTATCTCTCCAATAGTTTTTCCATCTCTTGGAACTTCTTTCATAGTTTTGGGATCCATAATTGTTACACCTTCAGTGTTTGGGTATCTTACTCCTTGGCGTGCTTTTATCTCATTTTTTTTCTCTTCATCATAATTGTTCCAAGTATCATTCCAAGCACACTGCGTTACATGCCCGTACGTCTCTGTTAATCCATAAACATGCATTACATCAAAACCAAGACTTTCCATTTTTTTAAAAATAATACTTGGTGGAGGGGCACCTGCTGTTAAGACAGATACTTTATGTTTAAGTTTTTTTCTCTCGCTTTCTGAAGCGCCGGTAATCATATTTAATACTATTGGTGCGCCGCCGAAATGAGTAATATTATATTTATCTATTAGTTCAAAAATTTTTTTTATATCAATATTCCTTAAACAGATTGTTCGACCATTTAACATTGGTACAGTCCATGGATAACCCCAGCCATTACAATGAAACATGGGAACAACAGTTAAAAAATTTAATCTATTTGGCATATTCCAAGCCGCAGCACTACCGGTTGACATTAAATATGATCCTCTATGATGATAAACAACACCCTTAGGATTTCCTGTTGTCCCGGAAGTATAACTCAATGATATAGCTTGCCACTCATCATCGGGCATATTCCAATCATAATTATCATCACCAGTTTTTAAAAACTTTTCATATTCTAAATCACCAATTTTTTCTAATTTTGATTGATCAACGTATTTGTCAGCAATATCAATTATAGTGATTTTATTTTTAATTGATGCTAATGCCTTTTTAACTTCTTTGTGAAGCTGCCTATCAACAACCAAAACTTTTGCATCACTATGATCTAAAATGTATGCAATTGTCTTTGCGTCCAATCTAATGTTGATTGTATTTAGAACGGCGCCCGTCATAGGTACTGAATAATGAGCCTCGAATATTTCAGGTGTATTAAAAGCCAAAAAAGAAACAGTATCACCCTTTTTAATACCAATTTTTTCTAAAGCGCTAGCAAACTTTACACACCTATTGTAAACTTGACTCCAGGTGTATTTGCGGTCCTCATAAATTAACGCTTCGTAAGTTGGATATATATCCTTTGCTCTTTGTAAAAAAGACAAAGGGGTAAGAGGCACAAAATTTGCGTTATTTTTATTTAAATTTGTGTCGTAATGATTCATTATTAATTAAAGTTTGATTTCATCATAGTTTCACTACCTGTTACAGCAGATAAATAATGACTTTGTACTCTTGGTAAAATTTTATCAAAATAATATGTTGCAGTGTTAATTTTATCTTCATAAAAAGATTTATTTTCTTTTATTTTATCATGACTAACCTTTAAAATTTTTAACCATGAGTGTGCAAGACCAATATATCCAAACACTTTTAAATAATCGTTACAAGCCGCACTTACATCATCTTTAGATGTTTTGTTTTTTTCACCAAGCCAAAGTGTAAAATTATTCAATAATTCTAAATATTTTAAAAATTTTTGAACAAACAATGATAAATTTTTATCTTTTTCAAGTGCCTTGGCTTCATTAGTAAGCTGACTAATATACCTATCAAAAATTTTATTATTAAGAATTTTTCTGTAAACAAGATCTATAGCTTGAACAGAGTTTGTGCCTTCATATATTGGGGTTATCCTATTGTCTCTAAATAACTGTTCAATACCTTGATCTTTTGTATAACCATAACCACCAAAAACTTGAATTGCGTCATTTGTTATTTCCATTCCAATATCTGTAAAAAAAGATTTTATAAGTGGCGTCATCATAGAAACCATATCATTAGCATTTTTTTTAATTGTTGAATCTGAATGATTTAAACTAACATCTATTTGTTGGGATACCCAAAAAGCTAAAGATCTTTGTCCTTCAATTAATGATTTCATGTTCATTAAACTTCTTCTGATGTCTGCGTGCTTTATTATTAAATCTGCATCTTTATTATTACTGTTGTTTGCCTTGCCCTGCTTTCTCTCTTTCGCGTATGAAAGTGCATTTTGGTATGCTGTTTCTGCGATACCTAAACCTTGAATACCCACAACAATTCTTTCTAAGTTCATCATAGTGAACATTGAACTCAAACCTTTATTTTCTGGTCCTATCATATAACCAGTTGCATCTTCAAAGTTCAGAACACAAGTTGGAGATCCTTTAATTCCCATTTTTGTTTCTATCGATCCTGTGTTAACTCCATTTCTTGGACCAATTGATCCATCGTCTTTAACAATAAATTTGGGAACAAGAAATAAACTAATACCCTTTGTTCCAGATGGAGATCCAGGAACTCTTGCTAACACTAAATGTATTATATTTTCTGTTAAATCATGGTCACCCGAGGTTATAAAAATTTTTTGTCCTGTTATCTTGAATGAATTATCTTTTTGCTTAACAGCTTTTGTTTTTAAGAGTCCTAAATCTGTTCCACAGTGAGACTCGGTTAAACACATAGTTCCACTCCATTTGCCCTCGACAATTTTTGGTAGATATTTATTTTTAATTTTTTCATCAGCATGATGTAAAATACAGTTATATGCTCCAATACTTAATTCACTATAAAGCTTGAAGGAAAGACTCGATGATGAAAGCATCTCTTCAAAGAATGTACTCACAGTCTTTGGCATACCTTGACCGCCGTATTTTGGATCGCAAGACAATGATGTCCACCCGTCTTCAATAAATTTCTTATAAGCTTCTTTATAGCCTGGTGGAGATCGAACTATTCCATTTTCGTAAACACAGGGTTTTTCATCTCCTATCTTAGCTAGAGGTAAAATTAGTTCCTGATTAATTTTAGCAGCTTGTTGTAAAACATCTTTAACTAAATCAGAATTTATTTCTTTATATTTATCTATTTCTTTATAGTTTTTATTATCTTTTAAGTGATCAAATAAGAACATCATTTCTTCTACTGGTGCATTATATATAGGCATTTAGTTTATAAGTGGTTTTCCTGTTTTTAAAGTATGAGCTATTCTACTCTGAGTACTTTTAGTGTCTAATAATTTCATAAAACTATTTAATTCTAGATTATACATTTGATCCTCGGAAATTTCTTTATTTTTTTCAGTATCTCCACCACTCAATACATATGCTAATTCTTTACCAACTACCATACCATGGTCTAAAATCTTTTTATTATTATATAATTCATCAAGTTTCTTTTGCATTTTTTGTCTCACTTGGTTCCCTGATAATTTAAATTTACATTTCATAGGGGGGGTAAAATCTTTATTTTTTTCGATAAATTTTCTAGCTACTCCAAAAAGGTTGTTTCGGTTAATAATAACTTCGTTGTTTTTGTCTAAAAATAAAAGAGGTTTTGCTTCTTGAGGTGAAGAAGCTGTTTTTGCATAACCAATAATGTCAAATACCTTGAGCGATGCGAAATCTGGATCATTTTTTGACTCATTAGTTTGTGTCCAGCGCCACAAAAGCTCTTTACAACCACCTCCCGCTGGAACCAAACCAACAATAGTTTCAACTAGACCCATAACTATATTAGTATGAGATACCACATAATTGCTTTGCAATAATACCTCTTCGCCGCCGCCAAGAGCTAGACCAGATGGTGCAGAAATAACTGGATTTTCGCAATATTTTAAATGTTTACATGTTTTTTGAAAATACTTTATGAATTTTTCAACAGATTTCATATCTCCTTTTTTAACAAATTCCATCACATAATTAAGATTAACACCTGCTGAAAATTGCATACTTTCATTTATTATAATCAAAGGTTTGTCGGTAGCATTCATTAATGCATCCATAGAATTATAGTCTAAAGCATTAGCTTTGGTATTAAACTCAACAATATTAAAGTCATTGAATCGAAAAATTTCTGCAGATTCATTTTTATCTATTTTTGTAACAGATTTTTTTATTTTTCCTAATGTTACAATGTTAGTATATTTTTGGCGTTCATCATAAAAATTTTTAAGTTTTTTATTTTTTAGATTTTGAAGGAAAGGATTTAATTTAGTATTACCTATTTTGGTAAAAAAATTATCCAAACCAATCGATTCTAACATTTCAAAAGGCCCCATAGACCAATTGAAACCAAGTCTAAGTGCTTCGTCTATATCATTATACTCTTTTGTTATCTGGGGTACCAAAGATGATGAATATAAAATTATTTTTGATATTACTGACCATGCATATTTTCCATACTTATCATTTCTATTAATTAATTTTAAAAGATTTACTTTTTCGATATTTAGCTCAATTTTTTTTGATGGAGAGTACGAGTTTTTATCTATATCAAGAGCTTCGAGGATCTTATTGTTGTTTTCTTTATTTATTCTATAAAAACCACCCTTGCCTTTTCGTCCAGTATATCCTTTGTCAATTAATGTTTTTATAATAGGTATTCCATCTACTACATTTTGAAAATCATCTTTTGGATCCAATTCTTTTTTAAAACTTTTAAGAACGTCTGACATTAAATCAATACCAATTAAATCGTATAAAGCAAAAACTCCTGTTTTTGGAATTCCCATTGGCCTTCCAAACACAGCATCTGCTTCTTCTATAGAAAGTTTCATTGAAATTGCTTCGGTCATCGCAATTTGCATTGAATAAACTCCAATTCTATTTCCTAAAAAACCAGGTGTATCGCCACATACAATTACACCTTTTCCTAAATTCTTTTCACAAAAATTTTTTAATAATTCTATTTTATTTTTATCATTGTTTTCTTCTCTGACGATTTCAAGAAGTCCCATATATCTAACTGGATTAAAAAAATGTGTTATACAAAAATCTTTTTTATCATTTTCATTTAATTTTTGAGATAATATTTTAAGAGGAATTGTAGATGTATTAGATGATACTACAGAGTTTTTCTTTCTTTTATCAAATATTTTTTTATATATATCATGCTTTATATCAATTCTTTCTACAACTGCTTCTATAATCCAATCTGCATCAGAAACTTGATCAAAATTTTTATTAATAGTTCCTGTCTTTAATCCATCAATTTTAGATTTTTCAAATAAAAGTGGAGGTTTTGATTTTAATATTCTTTCTCGAGCTTTTTCAACAATTTCATCTTTTAGATCTAATAATACTACTGGAATATTAGCATTACATAGATGGGCTGCTATTCCGCTTCCCATAGTTCCCGATCCAATAATGACTACTTTGTTTATTTTCATAAAATGGTCGGGGCGGCAGGATTTGAACCTGCGACCCTCTGGTCCCAAACCAGATGCGCTACCAGGCTGCGCTACGCCCCGAAAGACTATTTATATAGATTAAATGTGGTATTTTATCAATTGAAAGATAATTACATTTATAAAATTCTAGATATAATTACAAAGAAATGATTCAGTATATTTCCAAACCTTTTAAATGGTTTTTTAAATTGGAGGCTGCCTCAGGACTCGTCCTCTTATTTGCCGCTATTGCAGCATTAATAGTAAGTAATTCATTTCTAGGCCAATTCTATAATGAGATTTTAGAGGCGTATTTCAGTTTAGGTTTTGCAAAATTTAAAATTAAATTAACAGTTTTACATTGGATTAATGATGTGTTGATGGCCATTTTCTTTTTTTTAGTTTCTTTAGAAATTAAAAGAGAGTTTATTCAGGGTGAACTGTCAAATCCAAAGCAAGCACTTTTGCCGATTGTTGGGGCAGTAGGTGGAATGTTGGTTCCTGCTCTTATATATATTGTTATAAATTTTACAAACATAGAAACATTGAGGGGATGGGCCATTCCGTCAGCTACTGATATTGCTTTCTCTTTAGGTGTATTGTCTTTGCTTGGTAAAAGAGTTCCTGTTTCATTAAAAGTTTTTCTTACAGCCTTAGCAATTATAGATGATTTAGGAGCTATCGTAATTATTGCTTTTTTCTACTCAGGAAATGTTCAATTTATTTATTTGTTATTAATGTTGGTAAGTGTAATTGGATTAGTGATATTAAATAGACTTAATATTAGAAATTTTATTCCTTATCTTATAATTGGAATTATTTTATGGGAATTTACACATCAATCTGGAATACATGCTACAATTGCTGGAGTACTTCTCGCATTAACAATTCCACATAAAGATAATAAAAAGGGCCACAAAGACTCACTTTTGATCAAATTAGAACATGCAATTTCTCCATATGTTTTATTTGGTATTATGCCAATTTTTGCTTTTGCAAACGCAGGAGTCTCATTAGATGGATTAACTCTCAAAACATTGATGGATCCAGTGCCTCTTGGAATTGTTTGCGGATTATTTATAGGTAAACAATTAGGTGTATTTATATTTTCATATTTATCAATCAAATTAAAAATTGCAGAAATGCCTAGTAATAGTAATTGGGGTGTTTTTTACGGTGTCGGTGTATTAACGGGTATTGGTTTCACAATGAGTCTATTTGTAGGAAATCTTGCTTTTATTGAGTCAACTCAATATATAAGCGGAGTTAAAATTGGAGTATTATTGGGTTCTTTGTTGTCAACAGTATTTGGTTATATTTTAATTTTGCTATGTTCAAAAAAATAATTAACAAAAAAATATTAAAACTTGCGTATGATTTGTCAAATTATGGAATAAAAAAAAAATCAAAATACACTTCAAATTTAAAAAATAAAAAATGTGGCGATAAAATAAAAGTAGAGCTTCAAATTAAAAACAAAAAGATAATTAATATGTGCTATGAAACTGAGTCTTGCATTCTTTGTCAGGCGTCGGCCAGTTTGTTATCTAAAAGGGTAAAGAATACGCCAATCAAAGATTTAGATAAAATTTTAAAATCTAGGAGTTTTGAAAATTTAATGTCTAAAAAATATTTACCTAGAAGAGATTGTATAATGCTGCCATATAACGCCTTAAAAAAAGCTTTATAATTTATAAATCTAATCTCATTCCATCATGGGCAGGAATTATATTTTTTGGTAGTGATTTTTTTAAATAATCGTAATCAAGATCAGAATGAAGATTTGTTAGAATTGTTTTATGAGGATTAAATTTTCTGCTTATTTTAATTGCCTGAGATAAGTTAAAATGAGACGGGTGCTCATTAAATTTAAGAGAATCTAAAATTAAATATTTTAAGTTTTTAAGCTTGCTATAATCTTTATAATATATTTCATTTACATCGCTAATATATGCAATTTTATCAATTACATATGCTGTTGATTTAATTTTTCCGTGCCTTACATAAAAAGATTTAACTGTTATTTTGTCACTTTTTTTATATAAATAAAATTTATCTTTTACTAGATTGCCATTTAAAATTGGCACATACCCTTGTCCACCATAAAAACAGTAATCATATTTTTTTTTTAAATTTTTAAGAGTTTCTTTATTTGCAAAAATATCGATTTTTTTTTTATTTTTCCAAAAAAAAGGTCTTAATTCAAAAATACCACTGGTCTGATCAGCATGCTCGTGTGTATACAAAACATAATCGATATTATGAATTTTGTTATCTATAAACTGTTTTCTAATATCAGGAGATGTATCGATTAATACAGATAAATCTCCTTTTTTTAAAATAGCCGAGCATCTTGTTCGTGAATTGAAATTATTTTTTTTATCGCAATTACCCCAGTTTCCAGAAATCCAGGGAACACCTACGGAGCTTCCGCAACCTAAAATAATAAACTTCATAGTTTGTTATTCATATCAAATAATTTAAAAAAATTACTGGTTGTTATGGAAGAAATATTACTTTCTGTATCATTCTTGATTTTAGCAATGTGTTTTAATGTATGAATTATATGCGATGGTTCGTTAATTTTGCCTCTTAAAGGTTCTGGAGAAAGATATGGGGAGTCTGTTTCTAACAAAATTTTATCATTCGGTATTGACTTAAATACATCGCTAAGTTCATTTGACTTTTTAAAGGTTACAATGCCACTAGCTGAAAAATAACAGCCTAAATCTAATAGCTTGTGAGCAAATTCTTTGCTTCCAGTAAAACAATGCATTAAAACTTTAAAATTCTTATTCTTAATTTCACTTTTTAAAATTTCAAATGTGTCCTTCTCAGCAGATCTTGTGTGAACGATTAGAGTTGAAGATAATTGTTGTGCAGCATTTATATGTTTTATAAAACAATCTTTTTGTGAATCAACATCGGAATTTTCATAAAAAAAATCAAGCCCGGTCTCCCCTATTCCAATAATTTTTGGATTTTTGAAATTCGTTATTATTTTATTTGTCGAAAGGTTTTTGTATAACTTTGACTCGTGAGGATGTATACCGTAAGTTCCATAAACATTTTTATATTTTTTAATTATATCTAAAATTTTTTTATAACTTTCGTCCTTAGTGCAAATAGTTAAAAAATATTTTACACCAACATTATTAGCTCTTTCCAAAACATTATCTAAATTTTGTATCAAAGGTTCATAATCGAGATGACAATGTGAGTCTATTAATATCAATATTATTTATCCCAAAAGAAATCAGAATTTTTCTTATCTGATTTAAAAGTTTTATTAATTATATATTTAGCAACCTGAGTAGAATTAAAATGCTTTAAATATTTCATTTTTCCTTTTCTGCCAATAAGTTTCCTTAATTTTTCATCTTTACTAATTTTGATTATTTTTTCAGCTAAATCACTGACGTTTTTATAAAAAACCATTTCACTATCATTAAAAAAATCTCTATAAAAAGTTTTCTCATCAATTAATGTAACAAGGCCATTTCCTATAATTTGTGTAATTCTATCACTACTGTAATATTTAATCGGCTCACCTCTACTAAGATTTAAACCCATTTTTGAATTAGATATAGCTTTTAAATAATTGTCTGCCCATACGGGTTGAACGTTGTTAGCACCATAAATATCAAATTTAATATTTGGTGTTATATCCATTAATTTTGACACAAAGTTTATTCTTTCATCAAATTTACCTCTTTTTAGTACACCACGATGGACGCCGTGGCTTAATGCGTAAAAAACATCCATGTTACATGATTTGTCAAAATTATTTAAGGTTTCAAAAGAACTGTCTGATGGGTTTGGAATAAAATGAAAATTTTCCTTATTCTTAATAAAGTGTAAAACTTTTGGTGATGTAGTAAGAAAATTTTTATCAACATAATCAACTTTGTTAAGAATTCTCTGTTTGTTTTTAACAAAATCAGGCCCTTTTTTATTTAAAGGATCTAAAAACCACTGGGCTATTTTTAAATTTGGATAATTTTTTTTTAAATCTCTTAATGTCTGTGGAAAAATAGAATCCGCATGACCTAATACCAGCATATCAGGTCTAAAATTATAACATGTGTTAATTAACTTATTGTTAAGTTTTTTGGTACCAGATAAATCTCTGTAGTTTTTATAATATTTTTGAATGTCTCTGTCACTAAATTCTAAAACGCTATGTCCCAAACGAATGAGACCATTATTAATCCTTCGACCAGTATTAAAGTAAAGTCTACCGTCGTGTCTTTCGTTAAAATTAGTAATATGAACTATTCTTAATTTATCTGCTTTTTTAGGGGTGTTAAATTTATTAGCTGAAAATAATATCTCTTGTCTGTACTTATCTATTAGTTTGCTGCTGTATTTGTGCGTTAAATAAAAGTTTTTATAAGCTAATTTTTGATATTCAGATCTCATCACCTTATTTTTTATAAGTTGTTCTATTTTTTTATGTAACTCTTTAGGATTTAATTTTTTTAATATTATGGCGTTTGTTACTGTCTCGGGAAGGCCTCCTTTATTACTAATAATAACTGCACATGCATTTGCTGAACCCTCAAGACTTGTTCTTCCAAAAGGCTCGTTCCATCTAGAACAGGCCACAGCAATACTTGTTTTTTTAAAAATATTTAAAACTTTATTATGTTCAAGAAAACCTAAATTTTTTAATCTTTCATGATTAAAAGTTATTCTATCTCTTTGTTCATCACCAATAACGATTGCTTGCCAATCTTTATGCTTTTTAAGAATTTTTAATACAGCTGTGCCAAATATATCATAACCTTTTGATTTGTTTAATTTACCAACAAAAGTAATCCATTTTTTTTTATTTTTTAGATTTATTTTATTTTTTGATGCTGACTGAAATATAACTATTAATTTTTCACTATTTACAGATCCGGCACTTATATTTTCTAAAAACCTTTTTTTTGACCATAGGCTATTAAAAATTATTTTTTCACAAATATCGACTAGATATTTACGCTCACTCAAATTTTTTGAACCCGTCATTGTTAGTGGATCGTTGTGAAAATACAAAACAAATTTAGATTTAACGCCTTCGTTAATTAGATATTTTAAATAATGGGGTCTATTATGTATTTCAATAATATTGGAAGGATTAGACTTCTCATGTTTGATGAATTCATCCATGTAATTTTCGCTTTGGCTTCCAAAAAATATTTTTTTTAATTTTATATTTTTATAATTTCTTGAAAATTTTTTTTTATACGAAGTGTTTCCAAAGACTTTTATATTTTTTTTGTATTGACTAAGCTTTAAAGTGTCGTTGACGAATAACGATACTGCCCCGGGATAATTGGGAGAAAAATTCTCTTTATAGGGTAATAAAATTGAGATTTTCATGAATGTCTCTTTATTATTGAATTTCTTAATCTTCTATTTTTTTTGATGTAGTATTCTCTAGACATAGCATTTCTTTTGTTCTTAAATTTTTCTTTATATATCAATTTCCATTTCCTACCACGAGTAAATTTTGCACCTTTTCCATCATTATGTAGTTTTAGCCTATTTTTTAAATTTTTAGTATAACCAACATAAGTAACAAATTTTTTCTCAAGTGATTTTAAAATATAGATATAAAAAAAGGGCACACTTTTATTATTTAATAGCAAATTTAATATTTCTATTTAATAACCTTTGCTCTCTTTTGATTTTATATTTTTAAATTTGCTAACAGCCTCTTTTGCTCCACCTGACATAAATCTTTGATCAGAACCTACAGTTACTAGCTGGAAACCTTTTTTAATCATTTTATCTGCATATTCGGCTTTCATATTGTGAATCCCTGCGATTAAATTATTTTTCTTTGCTTTTTCTAATATTTTCATAATTGTGTCGTAGACCTTATCTCCCTCAGGTTTGTCAAAGCTTGGTTCTTCGCCAATAGCTAAACTTAGATCTGCTGGGCCAATATAAATTCCATTTAAACCAGGAGTGGACATTATAGAGTCAAGATTGTCTAATGCCTCTTTTGTTTCAATCATAGCAAATTTTAAGATTTCCTCATTTGCATGTTTTCCGTAATCAGCTCCACCATACAGTAAACCTCTAATTGGTCCAAAGCTTCTGAATCCTTTTGGTGGATAAAGACATGCTCTAACAAAATTTTCAGCTTCTTTTCTATTGCTAACCATTGGGCAAATTATTCCGTAGGATCCCGCATCTAAGATCTTCATAATTTGACCCGGCTCATTCCAGTTAACTCTAGCCATAGGAACAACATCTGTTGTTGATATAGCTTGCAACATCTGTAAGCTGTTAGGGTAATCAACAACACCGTGTTGCATATCAATAGTTAGTGAATCCCATCCTTGACTTGCCATTACTTCTGCTGAAAAAGAATTAGGTATTTGAAGCCAACCATTAATAGCTGCTTTGCCTTCAGCAAAAATTTTTTTGAGTTTGTTTTTTCTCATTAACCAGAAAGACCAAGGTGAGTATATTTAATATTCAAATAATCTTTAATTCCAACTGAACCACCTTCTCTGCCATAACCAGTTTGCTTAATGCCACCAAAAGGTGTTTCTGCAGTAGCAACTACAGGAGTATTAACTGCTACAACACCTGTTTCTAATTGTTCGGATGCTTTAAATGCTTTTTCCATAGAATTAGTACAAATATATCCAGCTAAACCACAATCATGTTTATTAGCTCTTTTAATAACTTCATCGAAATTTTTAAATGTGGTAATTGCGGTAATAGGACCAAATGGTTCCTCGGTCATGACTGTAAAATCATCTTTTACATTGTCTATTATTGTTGGTTCAAAGAAATATCCTTTATTAAAACCAGCTGGTCTTTTTCCGCCGTAAAGAACTTTGCCGCCTTCTTTTTTTGTTTGTTCAACTAATTTTTCAATTTCTTCTAATCTTTTTTTTGTTGTGATCGGTCCAAGATTTGTTCCCTCTTTCATTCCGTCACCTAATTTAAGTTTTTTTGTTTTCTCTATAAAAGTTTTTGCAAATTCATTTTTTTTACTTTCATGAATATAAAATCTACTTGGTGATATACATACCTGTCCATTGTTTCTGTATTTAGATGTAATTGCCATATCTGTTACTTTATCAATATTAGAGTCTTCAAAAACAATAAATGGCGCATGACCACTTAATTCCATAGTTACTCTTTGAACTTTGTCGGCTGCCTTTTTAAGTATTAACTTCCCAACTCTAGTAGAGCCGGTAATCGATACTTTTTTTACAATGTTTGAAGATATTAGTTCGTTTGAAACTTGCTCGGGATCTCCAGATAAGAGATTAACTACACCTGGAGGTATGCCTGCATCATTGATAATATTCATTAATTCCATAACTGCGCCCGGAGTAATTACATCTGGTTTTACAATTACAGAACATCCAGCTGCTAATGCTGTTGAAATTTTTCTTGCAGCCAGAATAATCGGAAAATTCCATGGTATAAGCGCAGCTACAACGCCAACAGGCTGGTAAATTACCTGAACTCTAGTATCTTCGAATCTGCTTTCTACGGTCTGACCAAATATTCTTTTTGTTTCCTCTGCATTCCATTCAAAAATATCTGCAGCTCCACCAACCTCGCCTTCACCTTCGACTAAAGGTTTGCCGACTTCCAAAGCAAGCCATTTAGCCAAATCTTTTTTTCTTTCTCTCATTAAATCAGCAATTTTTCTTATTTTATAAGATCTTTGCCATGCTGGGGTTTTTTTCCAAATTTGAAATCCCTTTTCAGAAGACTTTAATGCTTTTTGAACATCATTTTTCGTAGCTTTAGATGCTTTACCAATAATCTCTTCTGTAGCTGGATTTATAACTTCGTAAGTTTCATTTTTTTCTGAGGGTTGCCATTTTCCGTCTATGAATTGACCAAATTTTGAGTACATTATTTAAATTTATATTGCTAATAAGCACAATATTTCCTAGGTTTCACTTTAAATAATTTATGAAAAAAATTCAACTAACTTGTGCACATGCTATCGTTAAATATCTAATATCTCAAAAAATATTAGTCGATGGTAAAAAATTACCTCTTTTTGCGGGTGCTTTTGGAATTTTTGGGCATGGAAATGTGGCTTGTCTTGGTCAGGCTTTAGAGGAAAGTAAAAATGAACTTCCTACGTGGAGGGGCCATCACGAACAAAATATGGCACTCACTGGAATTGCGTTTTCTAGAGCAAAAAGAAGAAAACAAATTTTTATAGCAACAAGTTCAGTGGGCCCTGGATCAACTAATATGCTTACTGCAGCTGCTGTAGCAATGAGTAATAGATTACCAATATTATTTTTACCTGGTGACACATACGCAAGTAGAATGCCAGATCCTGTCTTGCAACAAGTTGAACATTTTAACAATCCAAACACTTCACAAAATGATGCTTTTAAATACGTAACTAGATATTTTGATAGGGTAACAAGGCCAGAGCAAATACTTCAAACACTGCCGCAAGCTATACAAACAATGATAGATCCTGCAGATTGTGGGCCGGCCTGCATCTCATTATCACAAGATGTTCAAGGAGAAACTTTTAATTATCCAGAAGAATTTTTTAAAGAAAAGATTCATGCGATACGAAGACCAAGACCCGATGATTATCAAATCAAACAGGCTGCTGATTTAATAAAAAAATCAAAAAATCCAATAATAATTGCAGGTGGTGGAATTTTTTATTCAGATGCAATGAATGAACTGAGTCAATTTGCTAAAAAACATAATATACCAACAGCACAAACTGTAATGGGTTACTCAACTATGAAAATGAATGATCCATATTTTTTAGGTGCTATTGGTGGTTTTGGAGGCAAAGCACCAAATGATTTTATAAAAAAAACAGATTTAGCAATTGCCATTGGAACGAAACTAGCTGACTTTACAACGGGATCTTGGGCAAATTTTGAAAATCCGAATTTTAAATTAGTTTCTATTAATGTATCAAGATTCGATGCAAACAAGCATATGGCTCAATCAATAATTGGTGATGCAAAAGTTAGTCTGCAAGATCTTACGCTATCATTAGATAATTGGAGAGCTCCAGAAGATTGGCACAAAGAATCAAGAAATGCAGTTCAATCATGGTATACCTATTTGGAAAAGGAGAGTGGTCCAACAAATCAAAAATTGCCTTCGTATGCTCATGTAGCTGGAGCTATATACAGAAAATCAGATCCATCAGATATAGCCGTCACAGCAGCTGGAGGTTTAGTCGGAGAAGTTTTGCAAGTGTGGAGGCCAAGAGAATTAAATACACACGAAACTGAATGGGGTTTTAGTTGTATGAGTTACGAGATTTCAGGAGCCTTAGGAATTAAGATGGCTAATCCAAAAAAAGAAGTTATTGCTTTTGTTGGTGATGGATCTTACTTGCTTTATAATTCAGACATTTATAGTTCAGTTTTAACAAATCATAAATTAATTATAGTTGTTTGCGACAATGGAGGTCATGCTGTAATTAATAGATTACAACTTTATAAAGGTGGAAAAGAGTTTAATTGTTTGTTTGAAAGTTCAAAAGTAGATAATATAAAAAAAATTGATTTCGCTAAACATGCTGAGAGCTTAGGTGCAACAGGTGAAAATGTTAATTCAATAAGTGAACTCGAACAAGCATTTGTAAGAGCAAAAAAATCAAAATCAACATACGTTATATCTATTAAAACAGATGGTTATAAATGGCTAGAAGGTTCGGCTTACTGGGAAAGTCCTACATTAACAAAACCATCAACAAAGGAAAATGAGAGAGCTTTAAAAGAACACCTTCAAGGAAAATCTAAACAAAGACAAGGTGTTTAATTTCTATGGGCAAAGTATTTAAGGTTGGTCTTATTGGTTGTGGACATATTGCTGAAACTTATTTTAGAGCACATAAGTATTTTAATAATTTTAAGATAATAAAGTGTGCAGATATTAATCATTTGGCTGCGAAAAAATGTGCTTTAATTTATAAAATACAAGCTCTTAGTGTAAAAGATTTACTTAAAGATAAAGAAATAGAAATTATATTAAATCTCACTGTACCTAAATCTCATTATGAAGTGTCTAAAAAAGCTCTTTTGCATAATAAGCATGTTTATACAGAAAAACCTATGGCGATTAGTATAGAACATGGAAAAAAACTTTTAAGAATTGCAAAAAAGAAAAAATTATATATTGGAAATGCCCCTGATACATTTTTAGGTGGCGGTAACCAAAAATCAAAAGAATTATTAGAAAATAACTTTATTGGAAAAATTAATTTGGGAAACATCATTTTTGCTTATCCTGGTGTTCAATCTTATCACCCAAATCCAGAACCATGGTTTGCAAAAAAAGAAGGTGGCCCTGTTATAGATATGGGTCCTTATTATTTAACTGCATTAGTGAATTTACTGGGTCCCGCCAAACAGGTTTGGGGGAGTTTGATGTGGAATAAAAAAAAAAGAATAATAGGTATTGGCCCTAGAAAAGGAAAATCAATTAAAGTGCTTTCTCCAACAACTTATCTGGGAACAATATTTTTTAAGAATAAAACAATAATAAGATTCACGCTATCATTTGATGTTATAGCTCATCATAGAAATCATATAGAACTATATGGAGAAAAAGGATCAATTTTAGTACCAGATCCAAATATGTTTGGTGGATCTGTCTTTACATGTAAAAGACTTGGCGGTGTTTGGAAGGAGCACAAAACTAATAAAATGCCTCTTGGTAAAATAAATATACGCGAGAAAAGTCTGAGAGCAAATGAGGCTCCTATAAATGCTAATTATAGAGGAGTGGGTTTAGCTGAAATGGCCTATTGCATTAAAAATAATATAAAACATAGATGTAATGGCGAATTATCATTTCATGTATTAGATATAATACAATCAATTATGAAAGCTGCAAAAAAAAGAAGAAGAATAAATATTAAATCTACTTGTAAAATTCCTAAAAGATTTACTTCTCTTGAAATAAAAAAAATACTTAAATAAGATTTTGTCTTCCAAGTAAAGCTGCACCTCTAACTCCGCTTGAATCTCCATAAATTGGTTTTAAAAAAACTGTTTTAAGATTTTTTTCATTAAGGTATTTGGATGTAATTAATTTAATTTCGTCTAAAAAATCAATTTCATTAGAAACACCGCCTCCGAAAACTATAGCATCAGGGTCAATTGTACTTACAATTATAACTAAGCTTCGCGCTAAATAATCTTTATATTTGTTTATAAAATCAACGGTATTCTTTTCATTATTTCGATATTCAGAAAAAATTTCCTTTGCGGTTAAATTTCTTTTAAATAATAAATTATAATTTTTTTCAATAGATTTTCCTGATAGGTAACCCTCAATTCGTTTACTAAAATCAAAAGACTCTGAGTGTTGTATGTTTGAAGTAATTTCTTTTAATGGCATTTGATTTAAACTCCACTCTCCACCTAAACCGTTGGCACCAGAAACAATTTTTTTATTTATAACCAGGCCCCCACCACATCCTGAGCCTAATATAATGCCAAAAACACTATTATAATGTCTTGCTGCGCCATCTACGGCTTCTGATAAGCTGAAGCAATTTGCATCATTTTCTGAAAAAATATCATTTTTTATTTTTTTTTTTAATTCTTTAATTAAATTTTTGTTGTTCAACCATTGAGAATTATGAGCATTTTTAATCACCCCAGTTGAGCTATTTAAATTACCAGGATGACAAATACCGACTACAAAATTTGAATTATATTTAATTTCTAAATCTTTAATTATGCTAGTAATTGTTTTGATTGTATCATCAAAATTTTTTGGGGTTTCAGATCTTTTTCTTTCTAATTCTTTATTTTTATGGTCGAGCAAAATATATTCAATTTTAGTTGCGCCTAAGTCTATACCAATTTGCATTAATTTTTCGAAGTTCTATCGATCTCTTTTAGTTCAACCTCTAACTTATCTAACTCCTCACCACCAGCCATCATACCTAAAAGTTTTTCTCTAGATAAGTCTTTCTTGTCAAAAGTTCCCATACTTTTTCCTCTATTCAAAATTGTAAAGCTGTTACCTACTGGGTATGCATGATGCACGTTGTGTGTAATTAAAATTACACCCAATCCTGATGAGGCGGCCTTTACAATATATTTTAATACAACAGAAGCCTGGTGAACACCTAGAGCAGAAGTTGGTTCGTCAAGAATCAAAACCTTTGCTCCAAAATATATTGCCCTTGAAATAGCCAAGCATTGTCTTTCGCCACCAGACATAGTTCCCACTGCTTGAGATGGATCTCTTACATCAATTCCAATTTGTCCCATTCTTTCAGATGCTATGTTATTAGCTTTTTGAACATCAAAAGTTTTAAATGGTCCAAAACCCTTCATTGGTTCTCTTCCCATAAAAAAATTTCTAGTCACACTCATTAAAGATACAAGAGCTAAATCTTGATAAACTGTTGCTATACCAAGGTCTAAAGCATCTCGTGGCGAGTCAAATACCGTTTGTTTTCCATCAACTATAATTTCTCCCTCATCTGGTTTGTGAACGCCTGATAATGTTTTTATTAATGTTGATTTGCCCGCACCATTATCGCCAAGTAAACACATGATTTGACCCTTTTTAATATGCATAGTTACATCTTTTAGAGCTATAACAGACCCAAAAAATTTACTTATATTATTAAATTCAACTAAATTATTTGACATTATTTATTCTCAGTAACTCTTCTTCTAATAAAATTATTAAAAATAACAGCAATCAACATCATTGCTCCTAAAAAGACTTTAAACCAATCAGTATCTACATCTGTATAATAAATTCCCATTGAAACTGTTCCAAATATTAAAGCACCAAATGCTGCCCCAATTGCAGAACCATAACCACCGGTTAATAAACATCCCCCAACAACAGCAGCAACAATTGCTTCTAATTCTTTTAAAAAACCTCTCATTGTATCAGCTGACCCAGCATCTAATACTTGAACACAAGCATAAATAGTTGCTGCCACTGCTGTTCCAATAAATAAACTAATTTTTACTCTTCCAACTGGGACACCGACGTTTCTAGCACCAAGCTTGTCCCCACCAGAAGCAAATATCCAGTTACCATATCTTGTTTTCATTAATAACCATGTTGCAAAAATTGTCATTCCAACCCACCACAAAACTGATGCGGGAATACCAGTAGCTAAAGGTGTTCCGTCTTGTCTTAACGCTATTAGACCTAAGGAACCCAACCATGTAAATACTCCCTTGAATGCATCCGCAGAAAAAATCCATGCGATTGGATCATTTTCGATCAGCACTCTTAAACCAGGGACCTGTGTCCTGCCTGTAATTAATCTTGTTAAGGCTAAAGTTGCTCCACGTAAAATAAATAGCATTGCAAGTGTTACAATAAAGGATGGCAAACCTGTTCTTACAACAAGTATACCATTTGCATATCCAACAAGAACAGCCATGGAAAAAGCAAATAGAATACTTGACCACAATGGCCAGCCCCAATAAATTGCAGGTATCGCTATGCATATACCAGCAAAACCAATCATAGATCCAACTGATAAATCAAATTCGCCACCTATCATTAAAAGTGCTGCAGCAATTGCAATTATTCCAAGATTGGCTGAGACTTCTAAAAAATTAATCGTTCCATATGCACTAAACATTCCAGTATCACCTGCAACTATACCAAAAAAAATAAATACAAGGACTGATCCACCCAGTGCACCAAGTTCAGGTCTATTTAATAAAACTTTTAAATTTGAAACCTTACGTAATCTTTCATCTTTAGATTTATTTTGAATACTTTTTGACTTAACTGACATATTTATTTTGCTTTTGTTAAAAAAAAAGGCCTGGCTTTAAAACCAGGCCTTCTTAAATTATTTTTATCTATAACCTTGTGCTGCCCACTTAATTACTTTGCTAGCATTTTGTGGTGTAACGAAACCAGGTCCCGTCATAACAACACCAGCTGGCATTGTTCCCCATCTCATATACTGAGCAAATATAGCTATAGGCAAATATCCTTGAAGATATTGTTGTTGGTCAATTAAGAACTCAACTTCGCCAGCTGCAGCAGCTTTAAGCATTCCTGGTGACATATCAAATGTTCCAAGTTTAATGTTGCCAGTTTTACCGGCAGATTTAATTGCTTTTAAAGCAGCTTCTCCAGAAAGTCCTGCGCCCAAAGTTAGAATAGTATCTACTCCACCAAGTTTAGCAGCAACAGCTTTTTGAATTTCTGTTGGGTCATTTGATGTACCAAGTATTTCTACTGGACCACCGAAACCTTTTTTGAAACCAGCGCATCTTCTATCAAGTGCTACGTTACCAACTTCATGGTTAACGCACAGTGCTTTTTTTCCACCAGCTGCTTTCATTTTTTGACCGCCACCTACACCTGCTTCAAACTCAGTTTGTCCTACGTGAGCGCTAATACCTAGTTTAGCGAAATCATCTGAACCAGAGTTCATTGATACTACTGGTATACCAGCAGCAATCGCAGCTTTAACAGATTTTCCTAAAGCCGCAGCGTCAGGTAAAGTGATCACAATACCTTTTGGTTTTTGTGAAACTGCGTTATCAATTAATTTAGCCATCTCGACCATGTCGAATGTGCCAGGAGCTGTGTACTTACATTTAATTTTCATATCTTTGCAAGCAGAGTCAACTCCGTTTTTAGCAACCGACCAAAAAGGATCGTTAGCTTGACCATGTGAAACAACGATTACATCGATTGCAAATGATGCAACAGACATCGCCATCCACGAAAGGAAAGCTACTAATGTTAAATATATTTTTCTCATTTTTCCCTCTTTATATTGTTATTTTTAATATTTTTATTTAAGCAAAAAAAAGATTAAAAGAAAAGGTAAGGATTTTTTATTTCAACCTTGGGTTTAAAAATTATTATTAGATAGTAACAATTTTTTTTAATTTTAACGATTTAAATGCTGCATTAGCTATACAAAGTGATTTTTCGCCATCATCGAAAGTAGATCTTGGTTTTTTGTTTTTTGTTACAAGATTATATAGATCGTTCAATTGAAGTTTGTAAGCAATTTTATATCTATCTATAAAAAAATTATATTTCCGCTTATTGTCTGATATTAGCATTCCTTTATTACCAAATATTTCAACTCTTTGATCGTATCCAAATTTACAGTGTCGAGAGTTATTAATAACTGTGATTACGCCTTTTTTAGATTTTAAAACACATGAAGCAATTTCATAATCTTTAATTTTTTTAAATCTTGAGTCAGATAAATTAGTTGCGGATGCAAAGATTTCCTTAATTGGATCTTTGCCAAGATAAAATCTGGCTAAGTCAAAATCATGAATAGTCATATCTCTAAATATTCCTCCTGAATTTTTTAAATAATTAAATGAAGGGGGTGCTGGGTCTCTACTTGTAATAATTATTTTTTCCAATTTACCGATTTTTCCAGACAAAAGAGATTTTTTTAGGTGATAATGTCCTGGATCATAACGTCTATTAAAACCTAACTGTATTTTAGGATTATATTTATTAATTATTTTTCTACATTTTATCACTCTTTTAATATTTAAATCTAATGGTTTTTCGCAAAAGATTATTTTTTTGTGTTTTGCAGCTAATGTAATAAGAGCTATATGTGTAGAAGTCGTCGATGAAATAAAAATTACTTTTATATTTTTGTCTTTAAAAGCAATATTTGGATTTTTAATATTTGTTGATTTGAGTTTTTTTGCTGCTTTTATAGATAATTTTTTATTAATATCGAAAACATACTTAAGATTAAATTTTTTATTTGTCTTTAAGTTTTGAGCATGCATTATACCAATTCTTCCAAGGCCAAATAATGCAACATTAATTTTCATTTTAAAAATTTTTTATTGTTTTTATTACTGATATCTAGCATTATCCTAACAAATATAAATAAAATGTCAGTAAAATTAGGAATAGCACCAATAGCCTGGAGTAATGATGATATGCCAGAACTTGGTGGTGAAACATCTCTTGAAACGTGTTTGTCTGAAGCAAGACGGGCAGGATTTACTGGCGTAGAGTCAGGTGGTAAATTTCCAAAAACCTCAGATGAATTAATTCCTATATTAGACAAATTTAATATTAGATTATGTTCCGGTTGGTATGGAGCAAATCTATTAAAACGTACTGTAAAAGAAGAAATGGAAAATATAAGAGGTCAATTAAATTTATTTAAAGACTGTAAAGCTCCGTGTATAGTTTTTGCTGAAGTAACCGACTCAATTCAGGGAGACGAAAATAAGCCTTTATCTAAAAGACCAACTCTAGACAATGATAATTGGATTTCTTATTGCAAAAAAATTAATGAAGTTGGAAAAAGACTTGAGGATGAGGGGATGCCATTAGCTTATCATCATCACATGGGAACTGTTATACAGACTGAAGAGGATACGGTCAGACTAATGCAAGAAACAAATGACTCGGTTAGACTAACTATTGATACCGGACATATGTTATTTGCAGGTGGAGATTATTTAAAAATAATCAAAAACTTTAAAGAAAAAATTGCTCACGTGCATTGTAAAGATATGAGAGAAAATGTTTTAAAAAAATCTTTATCTAAAAATTTAAGTTTTCGACATGCTTTTCTTGAAGGAGCCTTTACAGTTCCAGGTGATGGTTGCATTGATTATAATCCCGTTTTAGAACAGCTTAAAAAAAATGATTATAAAAGTTGGTTAGTTGTTGAGGCCGAACAAGACCCAAAAAAAGCAAATCCATTTGAGTACGCAAAAAAAGGCTATGCATATTTAAAAAAAACTGCAAATGAAGTCGGATTTGAAGTTAAAGAATAAGTTTATCTGTAAACAGAAGTAAGTTCGTTGTTTCCTGCTGCTACACATGGAGATTTTACACAAGTTCCGACAACCCACTCTGATCCAGCTTCTGAACTAATATTTTGTGAACTTAAAAAAATAACTCCCATCTCAGTTGACTGACCAGCTTTTCCTTCTGCTTGTAGTCTGGGATCCTGGGCTTGCTTTAAAATTTCTTTACTTGATGAATAAGGATTTACCATTTTCATATTACTATTAATATATTCAATAACTTTTACAGACAACCACTCACCAGTACATGGGTCGCCCCAGACCGTCTTTGAATTTTCATCTGCTTGACCACAATTATTTATTTCAGAATTTATAAAATCAACAATTTGTTTATGGTTTGATTTTACAGTATTGGCTTTTTCTTCAACTGCAGATCTTGTAGACGCTGTCCACAGTAACATACCGACAACATAAACTGCGGATGAAAATACTAATAATTCCAATAAACCATAGTTTTTAAATTTACTAAAAAAATTATTCATAATTTAACTACCATATATGGTTTTACTTTGTTTTCAAAAAAATCAATTATATTTTGAGTCGTTTCAATACTCATTCTTGATTTACATTCATTTGTAAAGGTTGCGGAATGTGGACTTAATAAAACTTTTTTATTTTTCAATAATGGATTGTTCAAATTTGGAGGTTCTTTCTCAAATACATCTAGGCCAGCTGCAAAGATTATTTTTGATTTTAATGCGTTATCTAAATCTGTTTCGTTTATTATACCACCTCGAGCAGTGTTAATAATAATTGTATTACTTTTCATGGTTTTTAACATTTTTAAATCAATAAGGTTTTTAGTTTTTTTATTCAAGGGCATATGTATAGATACAAAATCTGCAGTTTTTAAAGCTAATTCTAGATTTTCAACTTTATTGCCTCCGAAAGATTTTATTTTTGCCTCGTCAACAAATGGATCACAAACATTTACCTTCATATCAAAACCAAGACATCTTTTTATTAAATTTTGTCCAATTCTTCCAAAACCTGCTATCAATATTTCTTTTTTATAAAGTTCATAAGTTTCTATTTTATTAGTATTTTTGTTAAAATTTCCTGATCTTACTTCAGAGTCGTACGAGGTAACTCCTTTTGACAAAGATAGCATCATATACATTACGTGCTCAGCAACAGTTAGTGCATTCCCAGTAGCGGTTATGAGTAAAGAAATATTGTTTTTCTTTAAATAATCTAGGTCAACATTATCGTAACCAACTCCATGTCGTGAGATAACCTTAAGATTATTACATTTTTTTAGAATATCGGAACCCAATTTAGTAACTCTTAACGTTAAACCATCAAATTTAGGTAATTCTTTAATTAAATTTTCTTTAGAAACATCTGTAATTATTTCATATTGAAAATTTGGATGTTTTTCTAAAAGCTTTAGTCCATCTTTATGAATATTTTCCACGATACCAATTTTAAACATTTTTTTAATATGACCTTACTTTATGATTTTGTTCACCTAATTTATCAATACCAAGAGTAACACTGTCTCCACTTTTCAAAAAATGAGGTGGTTTCATATTTTCGCCAACACCATTGGGTGTTCCGGTACAACAAATGTCTCCAGGATATAATGTCATACAATTGCTCATATAAGATACAAGTTTTTTTACATTAAAAATCATTTGATTTGTGTTTCCTGTTTGCATTCTTTTACCATTTACATTTAAGTACATGTTAAGCTTTTGATAGTCTGGAATTTCATCAGGAGTTAAAATATAAGGACCTATAGGACCAAATGTATCGAAACCTTTCCCCTTGTCCCATGTTAATCCTTTGTTTTTTTGATATTCACGTTCACTAACATCGTTAACTAAAAAAAATCCAAAAATATAATTTAAAGCATCTTCCTCTTTAACATAACTACATTTTTTTCCAATTACAAAACCTAATTCTACTTCCCAATCAGTTTTAGTTGAATTTTTTGGAATTACGATATCATCGTTTGGGCCGGAAATACAATTAACGAATTTTGAAAAAATTATAGGTTCTTTTGGTATAGGTAAGTTTTGTTCTAAAGCATGATCCTTATAATTTAATCCTATTCCAATAAATTTTGATGGATCAGAAACACAAGGTCCTATTCTATCTATTTTTTTGATTTCTGGTAATTTTGATAAATCAGACTCTTGAATATTTTTCAATATTTCAAAATTTAATGTATTTCTATCTAGATCACTTATTAAAGAAGACAAATCTCTATAATTGTTATTGTTATCAATCAATGCTGGCTTTTCCTGATTTATTTTTCCAACTCTACAAAGTTTCATTTGTTTAACTTTAGTTTTAATGGCGGTCCCACGGGGAATCGAACCCCGATTAGATGATTGAAAACCATCTGTCCTAACCGTTAGACGATGGGACCGAATAATTGATAATCTTATTAACAGAAATATCGTCGATAATAAACTCTACATTTTTTTCACCTTTCCATTCATTAAGACTTAATTTGCCAAAAATATTTAGTTTATTTAGATTTTTATCCATTAAATAGCTTTCTAAATTACTTTTCACAGCATTAAATGTCACGCTTTTGAAAGTTGAACCATCGGGAGCCGAAAATATAGACTTAATATGTTTTTCTCCAACGATTGATGATTTTATTAGCTTAAGATCTTCTATTATAAATTTAGGCTCGGGATTACCGGATCCAAAGGGTGATAGAATATTAATTTCGTTAAAAAATTTTTCATTAAGCGCTGATGGTGAAATTTTACAGTCGAAAAATAAATTATTATTTTCCTTAAAAGATTTTTTAATTTTGCTAAATTTTTTATTAATAAAATCCTTAAACTTTTCAATATTATTCTCTTCGATTGTAAACCCTCCAGCCATTTTATGACCACCGCCCTTCTTTAAAATTTTTAAATTTACAGCACTTATAATAATGCTGCCAATATCAAAACCTAGTATTGATCTTGCTGATGCTCTGCCAATACCATTTTCAACTGAAATTATGATAGCGGGTTTGTTATATTTATCTTTTAATCTTGAAGCAATAATGCCAATAATTCCTCCATGCCAATTATGTCCAGATAAAATAATAACTGGATCGCTAATATCAATTTTTATTTTATCATCAATTTTTTTAATCATCTCGTTCTCTATTAATTTTCTTTCATTGTTGTAGTCGTTTAGTTCTTTTGCAATTTGAAATACGGCTTTAGAATTTTTATTTAAAAATAAATTAGCTCCATGGGAACATTTTCCTACTCTACCGCCAGCATTTATTCTTGGTCCCAGTACATATCCAAGATGATAGGGTGTAATATGGTTTTCAATACCACATATATTTTTAAGAGTTTTTAAACCCAAATTATTTTTTTTTTTCATTACCTCTAATCCCTGGCTAACTATAGCTCGATTTAATCCAATCAATGGAACAACGTCGCAGACAGTGCCTAAAGAAACCAGGTCAAGATAGTTTATTAGGTTCGGTTCTGGTAAATTATTTTTTTTAAACCATTCATTTTCTCTTAATTTTTTATTCAAAGCTATTAAAAACATAAAGCAAACACCTGCCGCACATAAATAGTTTAATTTTGAGTTGTCATCAAATCGATTTGGATTAACTATAGAAAAAGCACTTGGAAGTTTTATTTCTGACTGATGGTGATCTAAGACCAATATGTCAATATTTTTTTTTTGATAAAATTCAATTATTTCAAAAGATAATGTACCACAGTCTACTGTAAAAATTAATTTAGATCCATAAGATATAAGTTTTTCAAATCCAATTTTACTTGGTCCATAACCTTCTTTTTTTCGATCTGGAATATAAATTTCAACATCTTTTTTTATTTCAGTGAAATAATTTCCCAGAATTGCTGTTGATGTAGCGCCATCAACATCGTAGTCACCAAAAATACCTATTTTTTCATTACCTTCTATAGCTTTAATTGTTCTATTAACTGCTTTTTCCATATCTTTAAGAACAAAGGGATTTGGTAAAAGATTTTTGATTTTAGGATTTAAAAATAAGTTTATATCTTCTAACCTTATATTCCTTATTGCTAATAGTTTTGATAAAATTTCACTTAAATTAAAATTATCTTTTAAAAAGTTAACTTTCTCAGGATTAAAATTTTTTGAAATCCAAATTTTACCTGTTACGGAAACTTCTTTCATTTTTTAACTTTATTAGTTACTTTTTTTGATATTTTTTGACTTTTGTGCAAAGCAAATGTTGATGCGTAAAAATAGTCACCATTTTCTTTAATACCTTTTAACATTTCACCATCTGTTATTCCGGTTGCACAAAACATAACATCACCTTTAATCATGTCTTCTATGTTATATTTTTTTTTTAAATCTTTGATACCAAGTTTCTGAGCTCTACCTATTTCATCGTTGTCATTTAAAACTAATCTTGTTTGCATTTGTCCCCCCAAACAATCAAGTGCGGCGGCTGCAAGTACTCCCTCGGGGCCGCCTCCAGTACCTAGGTATATATCAACAGATGAACTCGGGTCTATAACGGAAATAACTCCTGTCACATCTCCGTCTGATATAAATTTTATTTTAACCTTTAAATCATTTAATGATTTAATAATTTTTTCATGTCTCGGCCTATTTAGGATACAGGCTGTTATTTTGTCAGGTGAAGTTTTTTTTGCTTTAGAAAGTAAATGAATATTTTTTTCAACAGTATAATCTAAATCAACTAAATTTCTTGGTAATCCTTTTCCAACAGCAATTTTTTCCATATAAGTATCAGGTGCAGACAAAAGTCCATTTTTTTTTGTTACGGACATTACGGATATTGCGTTTGGCAAATTCTTAGCTATAAAATTTGTTCCTTCAAGAGGATCAACGGCTATATCAACTTCTTCGCCATGACCAAGCCCCACCTTTTCACCAATATATAACATTGGTGCTTCGTCCATTTCACCTTCTCCTATTACAACTGTTCCTTTGATATCAATTTTATTAAGTTCTGATCTCATTTCATCAACAGCAGCCTGATCGGCTGCATTCTTGTCACCTTTGCCCTTAAATTTTGATGCTCCGAATGCCGCTCTTTCACATACTTTTATAAAAAGATCTAAATATTTTGGATTAATCGAACTCAAACTTCTATCCTAAAAAATTTTGGTTTATTTATAATAAATTTTTTATTTGACAACTCAGATATAGCTTTAGTTATATTTGAGTTTTTTGATTGGTGTGAAATTATAATAATAGAGGCAAATTTTTTACTTCTGAACTGATTTTGAATTAGTCTTTTAACAGAAATATGATTTTTTGATAGAATTTTTGTTATGCCTGATAAAACCCCGGCTTTATCTAATACATCCAATCTTATATATGATGAAAAATACTGTTGAGAAAAGTTCATTGTTTTAATTTTTTTTCTATTTTTATCAGCTATCGTAAAAGGTAATTTAATATTGCCTCTTAATATTGAGCAAATGTCTGAAATTAAAGCTGATGTTGTTGGGCCTGGTCCTGCCCCTTCGCCTTGCATTGTATAATTTCCAATCGGTTTGCCCTCTATTATAACTGCATTTAACACGCCGTTAATGTTGGCAATATATGAATTTTTTTTAATCATACACGTATGCACGCTCTGTATTAATTTATTTTCTTTTAATTCAGCTATAGCTAAATGTTTAATTTTATATCCAAGAGTTTTTGCATTTTGTATGTCAATTTGATCCACTGACTGTATTCCTTCAACATTTATATCTGATTTGTTAATAAAACAATTAAAAGCTAATGAAGATAATATTTGTATTTTTGACTTAGCATCTTCGCCATTTAAATCTGATTTTGGATTGCTTTCAGCATATCCTAATTTTTTTGCATTTAACAAAACTTCATTAAAATTAAGTTTAGACTCAGACATTTTAGATAGGATATAATTTGATGTTCCATTTAGAATTCCATAGATTTTATTTATTTTATTAGTTATAAGACCTTCTTTTAAAACTCTTATAATAGGAACACCCCCGGCAACAGCTGCTTCAAATTCAAGATTAACTTTATTGCTTTCAGCAAGTTTCGAAAGTTCATTGCCATACTTAGAAATTAAGGATTTATTGGCTGTAACAATATGTTTTCTATTTTTAATGCCATTAAAAACTAGCTTTTTAGCTGGGCCCTCAGAACCACCGATTAATTCAATTATTATATCAACATCTTTTTTTTTTGTTACATCAAGATAATTTTTAATCCATTTACTTTTAGGGATAGAAATTTTTCTTTTTTTTGATTTATTTCGAGCAGAAAGATATTTTATATTAATATTGGTATTTGTTTTTTTTTCAATTTGATCTTTATTATAAGTTAAATGCTTATAAAAATAAGATCCAATATTACCTAAACCAACAATAGCTAAATTAAAAGTTTTTTTTTTCATATTTTAAAAATTTATATCAGGAAACGTCTCTTTTTGACTCATTTCACTAATTCTTTTAGAAATTAAATCAATATCACATTCTTCAAAATTTTTACACATATGTATTATTTTTTTAGATTTAAGTTTTTTGTAAGTAAATTTTGAGTTTGTTTGTGCATTTCTTGCTTTATTTATGCTTATTTTTTTATCATGATCTGTTTTAACAATAAGTTTTAATTTAGCGGGTTTTTGATCATTTTTACTTGTATTTATTTTATCTTTACGTTTATTTAAAAAATCTAAATTATTTTTCTTTTCATTTAATTTTTGATTTTCAAAAAGATTTAAATTTACTAGATCTTCATTTTTTTTTGCTTTCTTTTGATTTTCAAAAACATAGACCTCCATTGATATATTGTCTTTAAAATAGCTTTCTACCTCCTTTTTATCTTTGCAGGGATGGTCACCACATATATAAACCTTATTATTGGTAGTGCAGGCAGATATTATAATAAATAAAAAGATGTAAATTTTTCTCATCTTAATCCTAGGTTTTCATTAAAATTATAAATTAAATTCATGTTTTGAATAGCTTGTCCGCCAGCACCTTTTATCAAATTATCAATTGCTGAAAGTATTAAAATTTTATTTTTATTCTTCAATTTACAAACTGAAACCTGACACATGTTACTATCTATAACGTTTTCAGTACCTATATTTTTATTAATTTTAGATATTTTTACAAAGGTGCTTTTTTTATAAAAATTCTTCAATTCTTTATGTATTTTTGACAATGTCACACTCCTTTTTTTTTCAACATATATTGATGATAACAATCCTCTGTATGTTGGTATTAAGTGCGGAGTAAAAACATATTTGATTTTTTTATTTGAAATTTTATAAAATTCTTGATCAATCTCACTTAAATGCCTGTGATTTGAAATACCATAAGAATGTATCGATCTATATAAATTTTTATGTTTAAATTTTTTTTTAAGATTTTTTCCCGCCCCAGAATATCCTGACTTTGAATCAATAATTATGTTGTCTTTTTTAATTAAATTCTTCTTTAATAATGGTATGAGAGGAAGTTGTATTGATGTTGGATAACATCCGGGACACGCTATAATTTTTTTGCTTCTAATTTTATCTTTAGAAAATTCTGAAATGGAATAAATGGAATCTTTGATAAGTTTTTTTGCTTTATGAGTAAAGCCATAATATTTTTTAAAGACTTTGGTATTTTGAATTCTAAAATCAGCAGATAAGTCTATAAATTTTAGTTTTTTATACTTATACAATTTATTAATTAATTTTTGCGCTTCTCCTGTTGGAAGAGATGTAAATACTAAATTGATTTCATTCCATTTGACTTTATTTATATTTGATATTTTTGGCAGTTTTTTTTTGATTCTTGTGTCGAACTTATCGATTTTCTCGCCAATACTTTTTTGAGCACATAAATATTTTATATTTACTTTAGGATGTTTTGCTAAAATATTAATAAGGTCGAGTCCTACATATCCGGTAGCTCCAGCTACTACGACGTTAATTTTTTTAATTGCTGACATAATTCCTTATATCACTTTTAAAGTTAATGAAAATAAATGATTTATCTTTTTGAAAATTGAAAACTTCTACGAGCTTTTCTGCGACCATACTTTTTTCGTTCAACTTTTCTTGGGTCCCTCGTTGTAAGTTTACTTTTTTTTAAGGTTTTTTTGAATGAAGAATCAATAATTACCAAAGCTCGAGAAATACCATGTATGATTGCTCCAGCCTGGCCGGTTAACCCTCCACCTCGAACCATGCACTTAACATCATAATCGTTTGCTCCATTAATTTCTTCAAGAGGCCTTGTTACAATTAATTGATGAGCCGGTCTTTTAAAATATTTAATCATTTCAAGACCATTTATATAAATTTTACCCGATCCTTTTTTTACCCACACTCTTGCGATAGATCTTTTTCTTCTTCCTGTTGCAGATTTACTATCTTTAAAATCTATATTTAATTTTTTGTTTGATTGAATGTTTGTTTGTTCCATAAAAATTAAACTTTATTTTTTCTGTTTAGTTTTGAAAAATTTACTTCTATAGGATTTTGAGAAGAATGAGGGTGTTTGTCGCCGTAATAAATTTTTAATTTACTTAATTGTTTTTTTGCTAAAGGACCGCCTGGTAACATTCTTTTAACAGCAAACTTCAAAATATCCTGTGATTTATTTCTGTCCTTAAGTTCCATTGGAGTTGTATTTTTAATACCCCCAGGGTAGCCCGTATGTTTATAATATTTTTTATTTGTATACTTTTTTCCTGTAAACTTTAATTTTTCAATATTTGTTACAATAACAAAATCACCATTATCTTGATTTGGATTAAATGTTGGTTTGTTTTTTCCTCTCAACATTTTTGAAATGTGAGCAGCCAACCTTCCAACGACTAGATCTTCGGCATTCACTATATACCAGTCATTTTTAATATCTTTTTTTTTAATAAATGGTGTCATACAACTTGGCGATAATTACAAGTTATTATTTATTATGTCAATACAAACTACTCTTTTAATGAATTATAATAAAAATAAATTGAGGAAATTAATAAAAAAATTGTAGAAATTTGATGAAAAGAAGCTATCAAAATTTGAGCTCCATTTAATAGAGTAAATATTCCTAATATAATTTGTACGGAAATCGTTCCTAAAAGAAATAAAGTAGAATTATACATATGCTTTTCTTTTTTATAAAAAATAAAAAAAGATAAAATTAAAATATATATAAAAATTATATATGCCAATTTTCTATGTACAAATTGTACGAATGATGGTTCACTAAATATTTGGGAAAGTATTATATTATTAAAATTCAAATCATCAGGAAAAAAATAATTGTTCATCAACGGCCATGTTTGATAAATTTGTCCAGCATCTAAACCCGAGGTAAAAGCACCAAAAGTAATTTGTAAAAAAATTAAAAAAACAAAAAACTTTATTAGAAGATTTTTATTTTTAAATTCAAAAAATATTTTATTTTTGTTTAATTTAATATTTAAAAAATACCAGAAAATTGCTGAAAATAAAATAAAAGCTAAGTTCAAATGAATTGCTAATCTATAGTGACTTACTGTTGTATTTTCTACTAGACCACTTTTAACCATATACCAACCAACAAATCCTTGCAGAAGTATTAGTAGAAATAAAACAAATAGATTTTTATTATAATTTTTGTCTAAAATTTTTTTATTATAGATATATATAAATGGTATTATAAACAATAATCCTAGAATTCTGCCAAGAATCCTATGAATATACTCCCAATAAAAAATAACTTTGAACTCACTCATTGTCATATTTTCATTCAATAGGTAAAATTGGGGTATTTGTTTATAAAGATCAAAAGCTTCATTCCATTGACTGGTTGTTAATGGTGGTAGAATTCCTTTAAAAACATCCCAAGTAGTAATTGATAAGCCAGAGTCAGTTAATCTTGTTAGTCCACCAATAATTACTATGAGTCCGATAAAAAATAATAAGCTTATTAGCCAATAATTAATAAATTTTGAATATTCTTTTCTTAATATGATTTCCATTGATTTGTTATATAATATTTAAATAATTTTTTAATTACATTTATGTCGCTATGATAAACAATAAAATTAAAATAATCAGAAGAAAATTAGATAAATTGGATGATAAAATGTTGCTGATTATCAAAAAAAGGAGTCTTCTTGTTGATCAAATATTGTCAAATAAAATTAAAAAAAATCAAATAGTTGATAAAAAAAGGATTAAAAAAATATTAAAAAATATTAAAAAAAAATCTATTAGAAAAAAAATAGATCCAGAAATTACAAAAAGTATTTGGGTATCAATGATAAGAGCATTTGTTAATTATGAATTTAAAAATTTTAAAAAAAAGTGATATTATTTACTGTGTGGGGGCAATTTTTTTTCAATAAATATTTCGTGTTTCCTTGTGTGAGGATTATATTTTTTCATTTTAAGTTTTACTTTAGCTTTTTCACCTTTGCTAGGTTTTTTAACATAGTAGAAAAAAGGACTATCGGGTTTTTTTTCTGGTACTAATCTAACTTTTACTGAACTTTTTTTTGCCATTATTTAATCTTTTTAATTTTGTCTAAAATAACTTTTATCTTATTTACTTTTTCTTTAACTTCTTGTTTCAATTTTTCACCTTTTATATCTGACATAGGATAAGGGTCAAGTTTAATTGAGCCTTTATTTAAAGCATTTTTTGCTCCATCAATAGTCATCCCATGTTTTTTTAATAATGTATAAATAAGTTTTATTAGATGAATGTCTTTATTGGAATAATATCTTCTGTTTCCGAATAAAATCTTTGGCTTGAGTTGTTTAAAATTTTTTTCCCAAAATCTTAATGTATGTGTGTTTGGCCGATTATTTTTTTTATTAATAAGACCAATTTCTATAGCAACCTCACTAATTGTTTTATATGCGGTTTTACTCTTTTTTCTCATTAATAGTTTTTTTAACATTTAAAGACGGGTAAAACGATATGACTTTTCTTTTTTTAATAGTATAAGGCTCGTTAGTTTTAGGATTTCGACCGATTCTCTCTTTTTTGTTTAAAATTTTAAACGTGCCAAAACCAGATATTTTAACTTCATCGTCTCTTAAAAGTCCCTCAATAATAATATCAAAAAAACTATTTAAAATTTTATCTGACAAAGAATCTGGAATGCCAAGATCAAAAAAGATTTGTTTTCTTAAATCTTTCCTAGTTATATTATCCCTTTTCATCTATATTCTTAACGTGTTCTAAATTGCTCTTAATTTTTTCCATTAAATTTCCTTTTGCAATTTTATAACAAAGTTCTACCGAATAAGAAAAGCCTAATGCATCTGTTGCACCATGGCTCTTGACTACGGGGCCCTTTAGTCCCAAAAAAATTGCACCATTATATTTACGCGGATCTAATTTATCTTTAAATTTTTTTAAAGAAAAATATGAAAGAACTAAAGAAAATTTAGAAAAAATATTTTCTGTTAAATATCTTTTTAAATTTTTTGTTAAAAAGTCTGCTACGCCTTCTGCAGTTTTTAACGCAACATTTCCTGTAAAGCCATCTGTAACTATAACATTCGATATATTACTGGTAATTTGGTTTCCTTCTGTGTATCCAACAAATTTAAAATCACCGTATTTTTCTAAAATTTTTAATTTTTCATAAGCTTTTTTTAATATCTCAGTTCCTTTAAGTTCTTCAGATCCTATGTTTAATAAAGAAAGTTTTACTTCATCCGTTGGGAATAAAGATCGGTAAAGAGCAGATCCCATTTCCGAAAAATCAACAAGATTTTTATCATTACATTCAACGTTCGCACCTAAATCTAAAACTAAATTCATTCCCTCGTTCTTTGGCCACAAGCCTGCTAAAGCGGGTCTATCGATTCCATCAATCATTTTTAAAATCATTTTAGACATCACTAAAAATACTCCAGTATTACCAGCAGAAAGTGTAACGTGAGACTCGAGCGTGTTTTGTGATTGTATACTTTCCCACATGCTAGATCCTTTGCCTTTTTTTAATGCAGACAATGGAGATAAATCATTAGATACAGTAATTTTGGTATCAATTAATTTATAGTTAGAATGTAAATAATTAAGCTGTTTAATTTTTGAAGAAACAACACTTGAGTCACCAAATAAATAAAAAAAATAATCATTTTGATTTTTGTATCTCTTGCAAAATAAATTAATACCTTTTAAAGTTTTATCTGGAGAATTATCACCACCCATTAAATCTATAGAAATCTTAAATTTTTTGTCTATATCTCTCATCGTATTGTAATTTAATCTTAAAAATTACTTATCTAAAACTTTTTTACCGTTGTAAAAACCAGTTTTTAAATCTATGTGATGGGAAAGTCTGTACTCGCCTGTCTTCTTATCCTCAACAACATTAGAGGATACAATTTTATGATGCGATCTTCTTTTGTTTCTTCTTGAAACAGATGTTTTTCTTTTTGGTACAGCCATATTTTATTTATATATAAAGTTAAAAGAACCATTTAGCATATTTTTAACGTCTAAATCAAAACAAAAATCTTTAAATTTACTAAAATAATCGCTTAATTTATTGAAATTTATAATAGTTTGATTTTTATGGTTAAAAAAATATTTTTTAAGCAATCTAAAATTATCATCGGTAAATATTGAGTCACTTTTGTCAATGGTTAATAGAATGTCATAAAAGATTCTTGTAAGATTTTTCATCTTTTTATTTACAGCCACGTCACCATCGCCTAATTCTCTTAAGGTATATTCAATATTTTGAAATATATTATCAAAAATGTTCTGTGTTGTTTTTTCATTTTTTTTACCCTTAATAGTATGAAGAATTAATGCAAAATGAAAAAACAATAATAGCACCCTATTTTCGGTTTTATCATCGATAAGTAAATCTTGATAAAAAAACTTATTTCGTGATAATTTAACTAAATTATTGTAAAGTTCGTTATTATGCCTTTTATAAGAAGCAAACATATATTTTATACTTTTATCGTATTTTTATCTTTTTTTTTAACAAATTGTCAAAAAAATAAAGTTATTAAAAGTCATGGAATTTTCTACCTTGAAAATAGAGACCGTCTTTTAAAGGTAAATACAACTAATACTAATGACGTAATAAAAATTTTAGGTCAACCACATACAAAATCTATAAAAGATAAAAATACATGGCTTTATATTGAAAGAACAAGAACAAGAGGAAAAATGATTAAGTTTGGAAGAAATATATTGCTAAACAACAATGTTTTGGTTGTTAAATTTGATAATTATGGAATATTAAAAGAAAAAATTTTGTATAATAAAAATGATATGAATGAATATAAGTTTGCTGAGGCAATTACAGTAAATGAAGTAAAAAGAGGAAGTTTTATAGATTCATTTTTATCAAGTATAAGAGAGAAAATGTATGCGGGAAAAAAATAAATTAGTGTGCAATTACCGCTAACAATAAAAGAGCAACAATATTTGTTATTTTTATCATAGGGTTTACAGCTGGTCCCGCAGTGTCTTTATAAGGATCGCCTACAGTATCACCTGTAACTGCAGCTTTGTGGGACTCAGATCCTTTTCCTCCGTAGTTTCCATCTTCAATAAATTTTTTTGCATTATCCCATGCGCCTCCACCAGCTGTCATTGATATAGCTACAAATAAGCCTGTAACTATAACGCCAAGGAGCATAGCACCTACAGAAGATAGGGCAGCTTCCAAACCACCTATAAAATAAATAACTAAATATAAAATTATTGGTGAAAGCACAGGTAACAAAGATGGTATTATCATTTCTTTAATAGCAGCTTTGGTGAGTAAATCTACCAATCTGCCGTAATCAGGTTTTCTTTTGCCTTTCATAATTCCTGGTATTTTTTTAAATTGTCTTCTTACTTCAATTACTACAGCGCCACCAGCTCTTCCAACTGCTTGCATTCCCATTGAACCAAAAAGGTATGGAAGCATTCCGCCTACTAATAAACCAATAACCACAAATGGGTTTGATAAATCAAAACTAACATTTATACCTTCAAGTGCTGATCCTGGAACTTTAGAAAAAAATTTTATATCTTCCGTATAAGCCGCAAATAGAACTAAAGCACCAAGGCCAGCAGAACCGATTGCGTAACCCTTTGTAACAGCCTTGGTAGTATTACCAACTGCATCAAGTGCGTCTGTAGTTTTTCTTACATTTTTTGGTAGTTTAGACATTTCAGCAATACCCCCGGCATTATCAGTAACTGGACCATATGCATCAAGAGCTACAACCATGCCGGTTAATGCTAACATGGCAGTAACAGCAATGGCTATACCAAACAAACCAGCAAGTTCATTTGTAATTATAATTCCAGCAACAATAATTAAAGCGGGAAGCGCTGTAGCCTCCATTGAAACTGCTAAACCTTGAATGACGTTTGTACCGTGACCTGTAGTTGAAGATTTTGCAACACTTCTTACAGGGCGATAATTTGTACCTGTATAATATTCTGTGACCCAAATAATTAAACCTGTGACTAGCAAACCAACTACTCCGCAATAATATAAATCGAAACCATTGAAGTTTTTATCATTAACATTAAAAATGGTATCTAGACCAATTACATTTGATGTAATTGGATAAAGCAATATAAGAGAAATTATCGCCGTAACAACAAAGCCCTTGTAAAGTGCTCCCATTATATTTTTACTTTTGCCGAGTTTTACAAAAAAAGTTCCAATAATTGATGCAATGATACATCCTCCTCCAATAGCTAAAGGGTAAATCATCATACTCAAATTTTCTTGAAAAAATATAGATGCGAGTACCATTGTTGCAACGATAGTAACTGCATATGTTTCAAATAAATCTGCGGCCATACCGGCGCAATCACCAACATTATCACCGACATTGTCAGCTATAACCGCAGGGTTTCTAGGATCGTCTTCTGGTATACCCGCTTCAACTTTTCCTACAAGGTCAGCTCCCACGTCAGCGCCTTTAGTAAAAATTCCTCCGCCTAGTCTGGCAAAAATTGATATTAGAGAAGCTCCAAAGCCAAGAGCTATTAGGGCGTTTATTAACTCTCTGTTTTCTACGTTTAAAGATAAAAGTGCCCAGTAATAAATTGAAATTGCCAGTAAAGCTAATCCAGCAACTAATAAACCCGTTATTGCTCCAGACTTAAATGCCATCGTTAAACCTTTTTGAAGACTCGTTCTTGAAGCTTCTGCTGTTCTTACGTTTGCCTCAACTGAAATTAACATTCCTATGTAACCAGCAACACCTGATAGTAATGCCCCTATGAAATAACCAAGACCGACTAGTACGCTAAAAAAATAACTAATAATTATTAAAACAATAAAACCTACAACTGCTATGGTTTTGTATTGTCTGTTTAAATAAGCTTTAGCACCAATTTGAATTGCATGAGCAATCTCTTGCATTTTATTGTTACCAGGATTTGATGAAATAATTTGTTTGCTTAAAAAGTAACTGTAAATGACAGCTATGAATCCTACTAGAATTATTAAAGATAAAATATGCAAGTGTAATATCCTTTATAAATTAAAAAACAGGAAATTGCCAAAAATCATGATAAAAGGCAAGAAATTATTCATCCATTTTTCTAACATTTTTAGAAACTTTGTCCAAAATAGCATTTAGATAGCCCTTATGAGCCTTTTCTAAAAAAAAGTCTGATATTTTTACATATTCACTTACAATAACTTTTATAGGGGTTTTGTGACTAAACATTAGTTCGAAAGTCGCAGAAAGAATCATTAATTTTAAAATAAGGTCGGTTCTAGAGGGGTTAAATTCATCTTTTAATATAATATTTAGATTTTCAAGCAGAAGTTCTTCTCGCTCTATTGTTCCAGAAACAGTATCTTTTATAAATTTTTTAAACCTATGTTTGGGAAAAGATATTTCTGAGTCTTTATTAATAAAATATGAATATAATTTTTGAACAACAATAATTCTAGGATTTTTATCAAATTTCTCCTGAACCATTATTGAATTGAAAGAGCTTTTAAAACAGCATCTGCGGCTTCCTCACCTTTATTTAATCTTTGTGATGCTTGCTCTCTATTAAAACAAGTTAATATTGCATTTCCTATTGGTTTCTTATCTTTAATTGATATTTGCATAATACCATTAGTTATAGCATTACATATCAAATCAAAATTTGCTGTTTCTCCTTTTAATATGCATCCAATTGCTACAAATCCATCATATTTTTTTATTAGTTTTGAAATAGCAAACGGGATTTCAAATGCCCCTGGGACCGAGATCTTTGAAATACTTTTAACCTTATTAGATTTTTTTAATAATAATTGAGCTCCAGATTGTAATGGAAGTGTAAATTCTTCATTATACAGTGAACGAACTATACAGATTTTTTTTCTCATTTTATAATATCCTGTTTAACAATTTTAATACCATAACCTTTTAAACCAATAATACGTTTTTTTGATCTTGAAACTAATATCATATTTTTAATTTTCAATTCTTTAATTATTTGAGCTCCAACACCATAATATCTTAAAATACTATTGTTTTCAGAAGAAGATGAGCTCGGGTTTGAACCTTTTACTAATATTAGTGCAAAATTATTAAATTTATTCAGATATCTTAAGGAGTTTTTAAAAATATTCTTATTAAAATTAAAAAAGCTATTTAAAACATTTGTAGATATAACTCTGACCCTAGATTTTTTGTTTGCTGAAAATTTACCTTTTGTAATAGCGTAATGCTCTGATCCATCTAATTTATTTTTAAAAGTTTTTAAATCAAAATTACCGAATTTCTTTACTTTAATCTTTTTATTAGAAATTAATTTAATGAGTTTTTCATTTTTAAGTCTATGGGAAATTAGATCTTCAATCTTAGCAATTTTTAATTTATGTTTTTTTGCAAAAGGTAATAAATCTTTATAACGTGCCATTGTTCCGTCCTCGTTCATAACTTCACAAATTACTGCGCTAGGGTTTAGTTTTGCAAGTTTAGAAATATCTACTGAAGCTTCAGTGTGCCCCGCTCTTTCTAAAACCCCACCATTTTTTGCAACAAGTGGAAAAACATGTCCTGGGGATACTATATCTTTTTTTGTAGTGGACTCTTTTATTGCTACTCTAATTGTTTTTGACCTATCGTGGGCAGATATACCTGTTGATATTCCTTTTTTTGACTCTATCGATACAGTAAAAGCAGTTTGAGTTCTTGATTTATTAATTAATGACATTAAAGGTAAATTCAATTTTTTTACTTTTTGAGTCGTTAATGCCAAACATATTAAGCCTCTCCCATGTTTAGCCATAAAATTTATTTTTTTGGGATTAATTTTTGATGCTGGAACTACTAAGTCGCCTTCATTCTCTCGGTCTTTATTATCAACTAAAATAAACATTTTGCCTTTTTTAGCATCACTTATAATTTCTTTGATAGTTGAAGATGATTTTTTCATATTATTTATGAATACTAACCAGATATTTTCCTATCATATCAAATTCAACATTAACATTATCTCCTCTTTTTAATTTTATTAAATTTGTAAGTTTTAAAGTATGTGGGATAATATTAATTTGAAAACCATTTTTGGTAAGTTTAGAAATTGTAAGAGAAACACCGTTAATAGATATTGATCCCTTTTCAATAACATATTTTTTATATTTTTTTTCTAGAGAAAAACTAACAATCCAAGATTTATCAACAATTTTAATGCTTTGAACATTCGATGTTGTATCAACATGACCTTGAACGTAATGACCTGAGATTTTTTTTCCATGATAAAGTGATTTTTCTATATTTACATGTTTTCGAATTTTTGCATTTTTAAAATTGGATCTTTTTAAAGTTTCTTTGGAAAGATAAAATAAAAAAGATTTTTTTTTAATTCTTATTAACGTCAAACAAACACCGTCACAGCAAACGGACTCTCCTACATCAGATTGTTTAAAAGAAATATCAGAAGTCATTTCAACAACTCTGCTGCCATTTACATATTTAGGATTTCTATAAATTTTTTTTATTAATCCTTGATTATAAACAATTCCATTAAACATTATTTTAATTTTTCTATAAAAAGTTTGTCTCCAAACAGATTAACATTAATTTTGTTTTTTAAATAAATTTTTTTAATAATATTATTGCTAGAAAAATTTAATCCTGCTTTTTTAAGGGGAAAGTTTGATTTAAATATATAGATATTATTTAAAAAGTTATTTTTAATTAAAAAATTCAATAGAGTAAGACCAGCCTCAATAAATATTCTTGAATAACCTCTTTTTTTTAAAATTAGTAATAAGTTTTTAAAGTCTTTTGCTTCATTAATTGAGGTAAAATTAATTATTTTAATACCTTTTTTTTTAAAATACGAAATTTTTTTGTTATTTTTTGAATATGTAAAAAGTAATATTTTTCTTTTACACTTTACTTTAAAAAGTTTAAGATTTTTTTTTAACTTTAAATTTCTGTCTAAAATTAAGAGATCTGGACTTTTATTTTCAAGACCAGTAATTCTACAATTTAACAAAGAGTTATCTTCATTTATAGACTTTGAGCTTGAAATTATACAATCGTACATTGTGCGAATAAGCTGTGCTCTTTTTCTTGAATGAGAATTTGTAATCCATTTTTTTTTTAAATTTTTAGTTAAATAATCTTTGGAAACTGCAATTTTTGCATCTACTAATGGCAATTTATTTTTATGTTGTAAATAATAACTTTGATAAAATTTAATACCATTCTTCTTCATTAGTTTGTTGTTAACAATTATTTTTTTTTTTGATAATATTTTCTTAGATTTATTTTTTGATCTTTTGTCGATATCTTTAATTGAATAATATACTCTTTTAATTTTTTTTTTTATTATTAAATTTGTACATGGTGGAGTCGTACCATAATGTGAACATGGTTCTAATGTTACATAAAGATTAGATCCCTTAAAATTTACTTTTTTATTTAAAGCATTAAATTCAGCATGTGGTCTTCCATTCATTGATGTACAACCAGATGATATAATAGCTCCATTTTTTTCGACCACACAACCTACGGATGGATTTTGTTTTGTTGATCCTAAGTTAATTTTTGCTTTTTCGAATGCAAGAGATAGGAAAAACTGTTTTTTTGAATTTAAATTATTTTTTAGATTTGCCATCTAATTCCTCAATATATTCTCCAAATTCCCCTACTTCTTTGAAGTTAGTATATACTGAAGCAAATCTAATGTACGCAATCTTATCAAGCTCTTTTAAAACATCCATGACTTTTTTGCCAATCACACTAGATTGAATTTCAGACTGACCTATTTCTTCAAGCTCTCTTGTTATTTTTGTTACAGCTTTTTCTATAGTTTCTGGATCTATTGGTCTTTTTTTTAATGCAACAAAAAGAGATTTGGCTAATTTTTCTCTATCAAACTGACTTTTTCTCCCGTTTTTTTTAATGACTGTTAATTCTCTGAACTGTACTCTTTCAAAAGTTGTAAATCTTTGTCCACCATTACAATTACAAAATCTTCTTCTTCTTATAGCTGTTCCATCCTCAGTGGGTCTAGAGTCAACTACGGAGGTATCTTTTTCTCTACAAAAGGGACAAAGCATAAATTAATTTTTTAAAAGATGACCATAAATTGGAAATTTTGAACATAGTTCAATTACTTCTCTTCTTACTTTTTCTTCTGCTTTGCTGTTATCATTTGGATTATTAGACAAGCCTTTTACTACTTCTGTAATAAGTTCTCCTATTTTTTTAAATTCATTCAAACCAAAGCCTCTTGTTGTTGCGGCTTGTGAACCAAGTCTTATCCCAGATGTAATTGTCATTTTTTCTGTATCGAAAGGTATACCATTTTTATTACAAGTAATATTGGATTTACATAAGCTTACTTCGGCTGCTTTTCCAGTAACTTTAAATGGTCTCAAATCAACGAGCATGAGGTGCGTGTCCGTTCCTCCAGAAAAAATTTTAAAACCATTATTTTTTAAAGTTTCTGATAAAATTTTTGCATTAGCTAAAACAGACTTTATATATTCTCTAAAACTAGGTTGTAAGGCTTCTTGAAATGCTGCGGCTTTCGCTGCAATAACGTGCATTAATGGCCCGCCTTGATAACCAGGAAATACTGCCGAATTAAATTTTTTATGTAAATCTTCTCTGTTTGTTAAAATAATTCCACCACGGCCGCCTCTTAAAACTTTGTGTGTAGTAGAAGTTACAACATCAGCATACTCAATTGGATTTGGATAACCTTTTCCGGCAACCAATCCTGAAAAATGGGCCATATCAACCATAAGATATGCGTTTATACTATTAGCTATGTCTCGAAATTTTTTGAAATCAATTATTCTGGAGTAAGCGCTGCCACCTGCGATTAAAATTTTTGGCTTATGTTCTTGAGCCAATTTTTTAACTTGGGCATAATCTATAAGACCAGTATCTTTTTCAACCTCGTAATGAAAAGATTTTAACCACTTACCAGATAATGAAACTTTCGCTCCATGTGTTAAATGACCACCAGAATTGAGACTCATACCAAGTATTGTATCTCCTGGATTTAACAACGCAAGATATACAGCTCCATTTGCTTGTGCTCCGGAATGCGGTTGAACATTTGCATATTTGCAATTGAATAATTTTTTTACTCTTTCTAATGCTAACTCTTCGGTCTTGTCCACAAACTCGCACCCTCCATAATATCTTTTTCCAGGGTACCCCTCGGCATATTTGTTTGTAAGAACAGATCCTTGTGCATCTAATACAGCTTTGGAAACAATATTTTCAGACGCAATAAGTTCTATATGTTCTTGTTGTCTTTGAAGTTCCTCTTTGATTGATTTATATAAATCAGGATCTCTTAATGATAAATCATTATCAAAATAATTCTTATAACTGCCGTTTACTTCACTTTTAATTTTTGACATATCAATATTTGCTATTTTAAATCTTGTTAATTCTCCGAAGATGTCTTCCACCTTCGAATTTTGTACTAAGAAAAACGTTAACTAATTTTATTGCTAATGGTTTTTTAGTTAATCTTTCTCCTAGTGCTATAATATTAGCATTATTATGCAATCTAGACAAACGAGTAGATGAAAAATTATAGCATACAGCGGCTCTAATTCCTCTAAATTTGTTAGCTGTCATGGCCATTCCTGCACCGGAACCACAAACTAGTATGCCAACACAGTTTTTTTTTGTTTTTATGCTGCGAGCAACTTTTTTTGCAAAATCCGGGTAGTCAACTGAGCTTTCTTTTTTAGGACCTAAATCGATTATTTGAACTTTTTTTTTCCGAAGACTATTTATTATATTTTTTTTTAATTTAAAACCTGCGTGATCAGATGAAATAAATATCTTTTTAAATAATATTTTCAAATTAATTAAATCTATTCTCTAATAAACAAGCCACAATATGAATTCTATTTTGCTCACCACCATTAAAAAAATTATGGTATCTAGTATTATTGGTAATCCAAACTTTACCATCCGCGGGCATATGTTTGGCAACATCCTCTATAACCATTTTACATCCTGGGTTTGTTATTATTGGAATATGAAGTCTTGGTTCGGGATCTTTATGCCAACTTAGAGTTGATCTTGGTTCTTTCAATAAAATTCTAACTCTTCCAAGTTTAAATTTAGTCTTTAAAGACTTGTAAACTTCCTCAAAATAAGTATTTTTAAAATCTTTTGTTAGTTCAGTATATTTGGACTCATCTATAGGTTTGTCTCTTCTTACTTCTTTCCCTGTTTCATCAGGTTTTGTCCAATAAATACCTCTTACATTGTGGCCCTCTATTGAGCTATCGTCACCAGGTATTCTATTCATTGGAATTGCGTGAAAATTTGTAATGCCTAAGGTTTTGTATTTTGATTTTTTTAAAATTACTTCAAGATCAGATCTTAATTTTGCAATATCGAAAGACAAATCTGGCACTTGATAGAAATCTTTAAACATGATTGAATTTGTCATATATGTAGTTATTACACTTTTTTTATTAGTGAATAATATTATATTTGTCGCATAATACAAAGTTTAATAGTTTAAAAAATGAGGATTTTAGGTAAATATCCCAACATAAGATTGAGAAGGAATCGCAAGTACGATTGGACACGAAGACTGGTGTCTGAAAATAATTTAACTGTTAACGATCTCATATTGCCAATATTTGTAACAGAAGGAAAAAATAAAATAGAAAAAATAAAGTCTATGCCGGGAATTTACAGATATTCCATAGACAAAATAAATTATATAGTTAATAAAGCTAGTAGGCTAAAAATTCCTTTAGTTGCCATCTTTCCAAACAATTCCGATAAAAAAAAAGATACTCTTGGTAGTGAATCTTTAAATGAGGATAATCTTGTTTGTAAAGCTATTAGAAAAATAAAAAAATATAATCCTAATATAGGTGTTATGGCTGATGTAGCTTTAGATCCATATACAGATCATGGTCATGACGGTATTTTGAGAAATAAAGAAATTCTAAATGATGAAACTAATCAAATATTATCTGAGCAGGCAATTCTTCAAGCGCAAATGGGTTGTGATATCGTTGCTCCTTCAGATATGATGGATGGAAGAGTCGGTCTAATAAGAAAATCCTTAGATAAAAATAACTTTAAAAATGTACAAATTTTATCTTATGCCGCAAAATACTCATCCTATTTTTACGGTCCATTTAGAGATGCTGTGGGATCAAAGAATAAATTAAAGAGTGATAAAAAAAGTTATCAAATGGATTATAGAAATTCAGATGAAGCTTTAAGGGAAGTTGCATTAGATGTTAAAGAAGGTGCGGACTTTGTTATGATAAAACCTGGGCTTCCATATTTAGATATAATCAAGTCTGTAAAAGAAAATTTCAAAATTCCAGTATTTGCTTACCAAGTTTCTGGTGAGTATTCTATGATAAAAAATGCTATAAAAAAAAATATGTTTCATAAAGATGTTATTATTGAGAGCATAATGTCTTTTAAAAGAGCTGGAGCATCAGCGGTAGTTACTTATTTTGCATTGGATATTGCGGCAAAAATTAAAAAAGGTCTATAATATTTTTTTTTCAAGTAGAATTCTTGAATATGGCATACGTAAATTGTTCGGATGAAAGAATTTATTTTCCATTAAGTTTCTTGAAAAACTTAAGCCATTGAAAATATCTTTTTGACTTACATTATCAAAATTTTTTGAAATAATGAAATTTGGTATTTTATAATCTATCTTATCGACATTTATATTTATAAGCTCATTAGAATTTGAAGTTCTAATATTAGTATCTTCCATATCAAAACCAAAACCTAAGTCATGAATTAAATCAATTTCCCAACTTAGATAGTATAAAAGCCAATTTTCATCACTAAATTTTATTAATAAACTGTTGAGTGAATTATATATTTTTTTTTGAACTTCATTTTCGGGTAACAAAATTTTGATAATTGATGTAATAGAATTTAAACATGTTGTTTTTTTTTGATCATTAAAATATCTAGGTGAAATTGCATCTATTAATTCAGTTTTGAAATATCCTATTTTATTCTCTGATTTGGAATTAAAAATAATAAAAATTTTATTTGAAACTTGTAAATAATTCTTTATTTTTCTTGAAGTCCCACCATAAACAATGCCGCTTACTTTGCCAAAGTTTTTTGTAAAAACATCTAAAATTATTGCATTCTCTCTAAATTTTCTTTTTCCAACAATGAACGCTTCGTCTTCCCAGTACATATTTATATTTTTAAGTCTTTTAGCAAATTAAGTGCAGCATTTTGTTCTGCTATTTTTTTAGATTTGCCATAACCTGAATATTTTTTTGTATTAGTTATATCTACTAAGGCTTTAAATATGGGGTTGTGATGTGGGCCAGATGATTTTGTAATTATATAATTAGGTAACTTTTTATATTTCTTCAAAGAATGTTCTTGTAGCTGAGTTTTTGGGTCTACTAATGTTATATTGGATTTTTCAATATAAATTTTCCATAAATTAAGAATAAATTTTTCAGCATAATTTATACCTTGATCTAAATATATTGCTCCAACTAATGCTTCGCAGGTATCACTTAAAATCTTTTCATCTGATGATTTAACGTTTTTATACGAGTTTCCAGTTTTGATATATTTTTTTAAATTTAAATATATAGAAACTTTTGCACAGGTTTTTTTATTAACCAAGCTTGCAAATTTCTTATCTATAACTCCTTCTTTTTCCCCTGGATACATTGAGAGTAATTTTTTAGCTATAACTAAACCAATTACTCTATCTCCTAAAAATTCCAATTTTTCATTATTATGAATTTTATCAAAACTCTTGTGTACGAGACTCCTCATTAGTAAATCTTTATTTCTAAATGTGGTTTTTATTGCTTTTTCTATTTGTTTAATATTTTGTTTCATTTTAATTTTTTAAAAAATCTACTGAATCTCAGGGAGTTGTGCCAATTCCAAAACTTTAATATACTTCCAATGCTTGTATCATTAGAAAAAAAGATAATTTGCGCTTTACCAACTAAATTATTTCTGTGAACATATCCAACAGAAGACAAAAATCTACTATCCTGAGAGCAATCTCTATTGTCACCCATAAAAAAATAATGATTTTCTGGAACTATATATTTATCAGTGTTTAAAAGAGTTCCAATTTGATCATAAACTACATCATATTTTTTTCCATTTGGTAGAATTTCATAAAAATTATTTATCTTTTTTTCCTCATTTCCACACATTACTGTTTCAAATTTTATTGATTTATTTTTTTTAATTTTTTGATTGTTTATATATAGATCTCCACTTATAAATTGAATTTCGTCACCTGGAAAACCAATCAACCTTTTAATATAGTCTGTTCTATTGTCAGCTGGAGTTTTAAAAACAACTAAGTCTCCATATTCAGGAATTTTACTAAATATTCTGTTTTTGATTATAGGCGGACTAAATGGTAGTGAGTGCTTGCTGTATCCATATGAATATTTTGACACAAATATTCGGTCTCCTACTAACAAATTTGGTTCCATCGATGATGATGGAATATAAAAAGGTTGAAATAAAAAAGATCTTATAATAATTGCTATTATTAAAGCTATAAATAAAGTTTTTAAATTATCAATAATTTTTTTCATTTTTTATTTGTAAGTAAATACAACTACAGAGGCTACGGCCCAAGGTTTATCGTCAGAAAGAGATAGGTGTATTTTAAATTTTTTATTTTTAAATAGTTTTTTTAAATTTAACAATGAAGTACCTTTAATATAAAAATTTGGCATTCCGGATGTGTTGTTTCTAATTTCTACCTCTTTGAATGATAATTTGTTTTTATGGCCTATTGCCTTAAAAAGAGCTTCTTTTGCAGCAAATCTTTTTGCAAAACACTCAACATTATTAGTTCTTTTATCACAAATTTTAATTTCAAAATTAGTAAATACCCTTTTTTTAAAATATGAACTATTTTTTTTTATAGCAGATTTAATTCTGCTTATATTTACAATGTCGGTACCTATACCGTATATATTCATTTTTTTAATATTTGTTTGAACTTTTTAATTGATTTATTAATACCAATAAATATTGATTCACCTATTAGAAAATGGCCAATATTAAACTCCTTTATACCTTTAACTTTGGACAAAACTTTAGCTGATGAAAAATTAATTCCGTGACCTACATGAACCTCTAAACCAATCTTATTAGCAAAATTTACAGCTTTTTTTATTCTATCCAATTCAATAGTATATTTTTTTCCTTGATTTAAAAGATTGCAGATTTTTCCAGTATGAATTTCAACACAGTCTGATTTTATTTCTTTTGCTAATTTTATATCACTTAAATTTGGCTCAATAAATAAACTTATTCTAATATTTTCTTTTTTTAAATTTTTTATAATATTTCTAATTAAATTGGATTTTTTTTTTAAGTTTAACCCGCCTTCTGTGGTAATTTCTCTTCTTTTTTCAGGAACTATACAAACATAATCAGGTTTATATTTTAAAGAAATTTTTACCATATGTTTAACTGGTGCAATTTCTAAATTTAAAGGAATTTTAAGTTTTTTTTTAATAACTTTTAAGTCAAAATCTCTTATATGTCTTCTATCCTCTCTTAAATGTATTGTTACAGAATTGGCACCATATTTTTCACATAATAACGCTGCCCGTAATGGACTTGGATAATTTTCGCCTCTTGCATTTCTGACGGTAGCAACATGATCTATGTTAACGCCCAATCTTATTGATCGCATTATAAATTTCGACTTCCTGGTTTAATTGGAGTTATACTTTGTAAGTGTTTTGGAATATTTTCTTTTTTATATGTTGGAATATCTATCTGAATTTGAGAAACAATTTTTTTTGTAATGCTGCTTTTGCCGTTTGATCTATCAATTATACATGCGAATCCGATAATATCTCCATCAAATTTTTTTGCTAAGCTTGAACATTCTAAGCTTGATTTACCTGTGGTTATAACATCTTCTACAATTAAAATTTTTTGTTTTTTTTCAATAGTAAATCCACGTCTCAAAATAAATTTTTCATTAACTCTTTCGGCAAAAATAGTTTCGATATTCAAAATTTTTCCTATTTCGTATCCGATAACTATTCCTCCTATCGCTGGTGATAGTATTAAGTCAATTTTTTTAAATGAATCTGTTATTTTTTTTGCTAAAGAATGACAAATCTCATTTGCTTTGTCAGGTCTGCTTAAGAGTTTGGCACATTGTATATATTTTTCACTATGTAGGCCGGAAGATAAAATGAAATGACCCTCTAAAAGTGCTCTAGTTTCTTTTAAAATTTTTAATGAATCTTTGGATGAAAGCATACTTTTTCTTTTTATTACGAATTACCTCAAATTTTAAATCTTCTTGTTTAAGTTGACTTATCAAGTTTGTAAAGTTTTTTAAATCCTTAATTTGTATATCAAATAAAAATTTTAAATATTCTTTGCCCCTCTTTTTAAGTTCAACATTAACTATATTGGCTTCGTTAACGCCAATTAATGTGCTTACTTTTCCCAAAATCCCTGGTTTATGAGGTAAATCTATAGACAATGTTGACGTGTATTCTTTAATATCTGTATCTTTTTTAGACAGCTTACCTTGCCAATGTTTTCTAATTGAGGCCCTTGCTTTACCAGTTTTGCTTGATGTTAACCAGTGTAAGGATGGAGAAATTTTTTTAGATGTAGTGATTTTTATCATATCTCCATTATTTAATTTCGATTGTAATGCTGATGTTTTTCCATTTATTTCACAACCTGTGGCGGTATCACCAATTTTAGTATGAACGGCATAAGCAAAATCAATAGGCGTTGCATCTTTTGGCAATTTTATTACCGCTCCTTTTGGTGTAAAACAAAAAACATTGTCTTGAAACATTTGAAGTTTAGTAAATTCAAAATAATGTTCTGGACTCCCGCCTTGTTCCATAATTTCTACTAAATCTCTTAACCAATCATATTCTTTCCATGATAATTCTGAAAATTTTTCATTAGATTTGTACTTCCAGTGGGAAGCTATACCTCTTTCAGCAAATTCGTGCATTGGATATGTGCGTATTTGAATTTCAATTCTTTTTTTCATTGGCCCAATTAATGAAGTGTGAATTGATTTATATTGATTAATTTTAGGCGTTGAAATGTAATCTTTAAATTTTCCAGGTATTGCAGAGTATTTGTTGTGAAATAATCCTAGTGCTTTATAACAATCGTCTATATTTTTAACTATAACTCTAAATCCTGTTATATCTGTTAATTGTTCTAATGAAATTCGTTTAGATTGTATTTTTCTCCAAATTGAGAAAGGCGTTTTTTCTCTTCCAGTAATTTCGGCTTGAATTTTATTTGTTTTAAGCAAATCGTAAAGTTCATCGGAAATTTGTTTATATGTATTCTCTTTTTTGCTTTTGATCAAAGACAGTCTGTTTAATATTAATTTTCTAGCATCTCGATTTAAAACTGAGAATGATAAATCCTCAAGTTCATCCCTTATTCTATTCATTCCCATTCTGTCTGCTAAAGGCGCATAAATTTCCATAGTCTCTTTAGCTTTTCTTATTCTTTTATTTTCATTTTTTGCAGAATTAATTGTTCTCATATTATGTAATCGGTCTGCTAATTTAACCAAAAGAACTCTTATATCTTTTGATGTGGCCAAAATTAATTTTCTTAAATTTTCGGCCTTAGAGTTTTCAATAGCCTGTTCTTCAAGTGCTGATATTTTTGTAACACCATCTACCAAATCAGCCACTTCTTTTCCAAATTCTTTTTTCACAGTATCATATGTGGCCTTTGTATCTTCAATAGTGTCATGTAATAGACCCGTTGTAATAGTAGCGCTATCTAGTTTAAGTTCAGTAAGTATGTCGGCCACTGCAACAGGATGGATTATATAGGGTTCCCCAGCATCTCTTCTTTGATTTTTATGGGCATTCAATGCAAAATTGTAAGCTTTGGTTAAAGAGACTGGGTCAAAAAATCTATTATATGATTTAACTTTTTTTATTAACTCTTCATTATTTAACATGTGTATTTATATCATTTTCAGTGAATTTTGTAATCTCATTATTAGTTGATTCAATAGTTTTAATTAAATCATCAATACTTTTTTTTGATTTTGGATGAATCCAGTTAAATGAAATTTCCTTTAAAGGATACAGCACAAAGTTTCTATATATTAAACTTTTGTGAGGCAAAGTTAGATTGTTATCATAAATTTTGTATTCACCTACTAATCCATTATAGTCAATAATATCCAAATCACATATTCTTGGTTCATTTTTAATCTTTCTTTCTCTTCCAATTTGTTTCTCAACTGATAGCAAGGTTAACATTAAATCAACTGGACTTAGAGATGTTTTAACTGAAATAATTACATTAAGAAATTTAGGGTCTTTTTTGTTAGGTTGAGAAAAAGTTTCGTAAAAACTTGATTTCTTTAATAATTTAATTTGATTTTTTTCTAATAAGGAAATAGCTAAATTAATATTTTCTTGTCTATCTCCAAATTTAGATTTCAAATTTGAACCTACTCCTATAAAAATCATATTATTTATTTTTGCTTAAAACTCTTGCTTTTTCTCTTTCCCAATCCCTTTTTTTCTTAACTCTTCGTTTATCGTATAGTTTTTTTCCTTTGGAAATTGCTATTTCTACCTTAGCTTTACCTTTTTTAAAATATATTTTTGTAGGTACAACAGTCAAACCTTCTTGGTTAATTTTTCCAATAACTTTGTTGATTTCTTTTTTGTTGAGAAGAAGTTTTCTTGTATCTCTTGGATTATGATTATTATAACTAGATTCTTTATACGATGGAATATAAGAGTTAAATAAATAAATTTCACCTTTGTTATCAGCGGCATAGGAGTCTGTTATATTTCCTTTACCATCTCTTAATGATTTAACTTCAGACCCCTTTAAAACAATCCCTGCTTCAATTATTTCTTGAAAAAAATAATTAAATTTAGCTTTTCGATTGTTACAGACGATTTTAATACCTGTGTTCTTAGGTGCTTTCATTAAAGCAAGTTTGCAAACTTTAAGGCCTTTTTTACTTCTTCTTTTGTTTCTTCAGTAATTTTTACAAGTGGTAATCTTACTTCCTCAGAGCACAGATTTAGTAAACTTCCAGCATATTTAACTGGGCTAGGATTGCTTTCAATGAATAATGATTTGTGCAATGGCATCAATTTATCATTAATTTCTTTTGCCTTTGAAAGTAAATTACTATTATTTTTATTTAACGAAGCATCTTGAAATTCTGAACAAAGTTTTGGCGCTACATTTGCTGTAACACTAATACAGCCAGTGCCGCCACGTAAATTGAATTCTAAAGCTGTTCCGTCTTCACCTGAAAGCTGAATGAAATTTTTTCCTAATTTTTTTAGTTGTAGATCAACTCTATCAAGGTCCGCTGTTGCATCTTTTACTCCGGAAATATTTTTTAATTCAAAAAGTCTAGCCATAGTATCAACGGACATGTCTACAACTGATCGTGGAGGGATATTATAAATTATAATTGGTATACCAACATTATTATTTATTAATTTATAATGTTGATAAAGTCCTTCCTGAGTTGGTTTGTTATAATAGGGAGTAACAATCAGTAATGCATCAGCTCCACTTTTTTCTGCATGCTTAGAAAGTTCGATAGCTTCTTCTGTTGAGTTAGAACCGGTTCCAGCTATTACAGGGATTTTCCCCTTGCATTCTTTTACTGCTAATTCTATTACTTTTTTATGTTCATCATGACTCAGGGTTGGTGACTCACCAGTTGTCCCTGCGGGAACAACCCCTTTTGTTCCATTAGTAATTTGGTGATGTATTAATGAAATATACTTATCCTCATCCAAAATATTGTTTTTAAAAGGGGTAATTAATGCAACGATTGAACCTTTGAACATAATTATTTATAAAGTTAAAAATATTAATTATTCTATTCACTGAATTTATGCTTAAACATTTAATTAGTCTAGTTTTATTATTTACGCTTGTTAGTTATAAGGCCTCTTATTCTGATACAAATATCATAATATTACCTGAGCCTAAACCAAAAATATTATTAAATATTACTAAGGAAAAAAAATATAATATTATACCTAAAAAAAAACCTTTTTTTATAAGTAAAAAAGTTAAGAAAGAAAATTCAGTATTACTACCTAAAATCAAACCTTTAAATCAAAAAATTAAAAAAAACCCAACTTTAGAAAAAGAGAAGATATTATCAAATAAGACAGAAAAACAAGTTACTGAGAAAATTAATTTAAAAACTACATCAGTTAATAAATCATCATTTTTACTACCAGAAAAAAAACCGCTAACTTATAAAACGATACTTACAAAAGAAGCTAATAAGTCTGAAATATTGTCAAAAAGAGATTATGCCATTGCTAAAGAAGTTTTTAGCCTTATTAAACAGAAAAAATGGAAAGCGGCACTTAAGGTAAAAGAAAGGGTTAAAAATAAAGATTTTAAAAATTTAATTGATTGGATGTATTTAAAAGAAAAAAGAAATCAGGCCTCTTTTTCAGAGTATGTTAATTTCATTGAAAACAATAAAAATTACCCAAGAGTCAATAGATTAAAATATCTGGCCGAACATAAAATTAGTCTGTCGAATAATTCGGCTAGTTCAATTATTGGATGGTTTAATAACGAAGAGCCATTAAGTGGTTTCGGAAAAATAAAACTTGGTGAGGCTTATTTAAAAAAGGGTGAAATATCACAAGGATCAAATTTGATTAAAGATGGATGGATAACAGCTTCGCTTTCTTCTAAAGATATTAGGTACTTGAATAAAAAATATAAAAAAATAATTAATTCATCCGATCACATTAAGAGGGCTAATTTTCTAGCTTGGGAATATAAATATTGGGATTTAAAAAGAATTCTCAGATATCTTCCTAAGGATCATAGAGCGCTCTACAATGCGAGACAAATTTTGATGAGCAGTTCATACGGTGTTGACAAAGCAATAAGTGATGTTCCTGAAATATTTAAGAATGACATCGGATTAAGATACGATAGATTAAAGTGGAGGAGAAGAAGGGGAAGAGTAGATTCATCCTTAGAGATAATAAATAAGGCCCCAAATAACAATGATGAATTAGTTAGGGCTGATCTATGGTGGAAAGAAAGACAAATTATATCAAGATCTTTAATATATAAAAAAAAATATAGTCTTGCTTACGAAGTTGTCAAAAATCATTCTTTAATACCTGAGGATGAGATACAGGCACCAGCTTATGCTGAGGCTGAATGGATGTCAGGATGGATAGCAGTTACTTTTTTAAATAATCCTAGCTTAGCAGTAAAACATTTTAATAATTTTTATAGTAATGTGGGTTACCCAATTAGTTTAGCTCGAGGCGCTTACTGGTTAGGTATTTCTTATGAGAAATTAGGTGACGATAAAGCGTCAAAAAAATATTTTGAACAAGGTTCGAAGTTCTTAACAACGTTTTATGGACAGCTATCATATAAAAAAATTAATCCTTTTAAAGAGTTTGAATTAAAAGATGATGCAAAATTTTCTGAAAAATACGAAAATGAATTTAATAATAATCCTTTAGTCAAACATGTTATTCTTTTAAAAGAATTAAATAAAACCAGTTTAAGCAAAGATATAATTAAACATTTAGCAGATTTAAATATTGAAAAAGGTAGCGAGGTTCTTGCTGCTAGGCTTGCAACTGATATTGGTAGATATGATTATGCTATTCAAATATCAAAAAAAGCTTCATATGAAAAAAGATTTTATAACAAGTTTAATTATCCAATTATTAACACTCCTACGGTAATAAATGGAAAGGGAATGCCTTCACAAGAGATAATATTAGCTATTACAAGACAAGAAAGTGAGTTTGATCCAAAAGCAAATAGTTATGCGGGCGCAAAGGGTATGATGCAACTTATGACATATACGGCCAAACTTGTATCTAAACAAATGAAGGTTCCTTATAGCAAAAGTAGATTAACCTCGGATCCCGAGTATAATATTAGACTGGGAACTTATTACTTTAATTCTCTTCTAAATAATTATGGTGAGATATACCCTTTTGCAATTGCTGCTTACAATGCGGGCCCCAAGCGAGTTAAATATTGGAGAAAAATTAATGGTGACCCAAGTAAAAATAAAATTGACTATGTTAATTGGATTGAATTAATTAAATTTAAAGAAACAAGAAATTACGTACAAAGAGTTATTGAAAATGCAAATGTATACAGATACATGCTCAATGGAAAACCTATTAAATTAGAAAAATATTTTCAAGAATAAATGGCGGTGAGGGTGGGATTCGAACCCACGGTAGATTGTTACACCTACGGAAATTTAGCAAACTTCTGGTTTAAACCGCTCACCCACCTCACCAAAATTCGATTTATAGCATTTTCAAAATATAAAGAAAACTTTTTTCTGTTCATTAAAAGATTTTATCATTATTAATCTAGCTACAATAAGCATTATTAATCCAAAAAACCAATTCATTACCATTAGACTATAAAATATATCAGTAAAATAACCATCAAAAATATTTAAAACCACCCATACAATTATAAAAGGTAAAATAATCATCCTGAAAAGATTTGAATAAAAAATTAAAAAAGTTTTTTTAAGAGCAGTAAATAATGCGTGTGAAATAAAAAAAACAGGATAAATAGGTCCAATAAATGCTGCGATTTTTAAATAATTTGAACCAAATTCAATTACATCTAAATCCTGAGAAAAAATTCTAATAATATTGTCTGAAAAAATAAACATAATGACTCCTGAAATACACATAATCACAAATCCAATAAAAATAGATTTAAAGTAAACCTCTTTGACTCTTTTATATCTTCTGGCACCAAAATTATAACCCGCTATAGAAATTACAGCGGTATTTAAGCCTATAACTGGTAAAGAAAACAAATGCTCGAATCGAATTGCCGCCCCATAACCGGCAATAGCATTATCGCCAAAACTGCCTAGAAATGACAAAAGAATATAACTGCCCCCCGAAACTAAGAATAAAGCAAATGTTATTGGCATACATTGATTTATAATGTTTATAAAAAAATTTTTTCTTATAAAAAAATTTGATAATTTTAAAGTTATTTTTAAATCTGATTTAATAACTTTTAAATATAAATATAAACAAGCTACAAATTGTATTAATAGAGTTGAAATAGCGAGTCCGGCAATACCAAACGCGGGAATAAAAAATAATCCAAAAATAAATATAGGATTAAGTATAATATTAAAGATTAATCCGACAATTAAAACATTTCTGTAAGTTTTTGTGTCACCTTGTGCATAAAGAATAGAATTAAAAGAAGTAAGAATTAAAAAAATAATTGTGCCAAGAAAAATTATATCAATATATTCTTTTGCTAAAATAGTGTTTTCATAAGAGCTTCCCATAAGTCTTAGTATGTCAAAAGAAAAATATTTTCCAAAAATAGTAATAATAATTGACAATAAAAAAGCATAAGTCAAAGCGTTGTGAGAATATATTAAAGCAACAACTTTATTTCTTGCTCCAAACGAATTTGAAATCAAGGAATTACAACCGGCTACAATACCTATACCTGCAGATATTATAATAAAATATAATGGAAATGCTTTTGCTAATGCTGCTAAAGCTTCGGGGGAAATTTTGCCCGCAAAAAAAGTATCTGTTATGTTGAACAACGTTTGAAACAAACTGCCAGTCATTGAAGGTATTGCAATTTGCTTTAAT
>QCNT01000006.1 GCA_003213135.1 Pelagibacteraceae bacterium AG-426-I15
CAAATGAATCCTGATAGTTCTGTTAAAGCGCTAGCTTCAACAGAAGTCGATATTAGCCAGGTACAACCCGGTAAAACAATAACTGTTTTATGGAGAGGCAAACCGGTTTTTGTTAAAAGAAGAACGCCCCAGGAAATAGAGGAAGCTAAAAAAGTGAATTTAGATGATTTAAAACATCCAGAAAAGGACGAAGATAGAGTAAAAAAAGAAGAATGGTTAGTCATGTTGGGAATTTGTACTCATTTGGGATGTGTGCCGTTATCAAACAAAGGAGAATACAACGGGTGGTTTTGCCCTTGTCACGGATCTCATTACGATACGTCTGGCAGGATAAGAAAAGGTCCAGCTCCGACGAACATGGAAGTTCCAAAATACGAATTCGTTGACAACAACACTATTAAGATTGGTTAAATTTATGAGTGAACACACATACACACCTTCATCTAAGTTTGGTAAATGGTTTAACGATAGGCTTCCATTACTGACTTTAGGAGATCATCTAATGAATTATCCAACTCCAAAAAACTTAAATTATTGGTGGACGTTTGGAGGAATTTTGACTTTTTGTTTAGTTACTCAAATAGTAACGGGATTAGTCCTCGCTATGCACTACGTTGCTCATGCGGATCTAGCTTTCGATAGTGTTGAACACATAATGAGAAATGTAAACTATGGATGGCTAATTAGGTATATACATGCAAATGGTGCTTCAATGTTTTTTTTAGCTGTTTATATTCATATATTTAGATCTTTGTTTTACGGTTCATACAAATCACCACGTGAAATAATTTGGATATTGGGTATGTTAATTTATATTTTAATGATGGCAACTGCATTTATGGGTTACGTTTTGCCTTGGGGTCAAATGAGTTTTTGGGGCGCAACTGTAATTACAAACTTATTTAGTGCAATACCTTTAGTTGGAGACAGTATAGTAACATGGTTATGGGGAGGTTACTCAGTTGACAATCCAACCTTAACAAGATTTTTTAGTCTACACTACTTATTTCCATTTATAATACTTGGCCTAGTAGTGTTACATATTTGGGCACTTCATGTACCGGGAAATAATAATCCAGTGGGTATAGATATAAAAAAACCTTCAAAAGACACAGTACCTTTTCATCCTTACATTACAATTAAAGATCTTTTTGCTCTTTTGATATTTATAATTATTTTCTCTGGCTTCATTTTCTTTTCACCAAATATTTTAGGCCATCCAGATAATTATATTCCAGCCAACCCATTAGTTACACCAACACATATTGTCCCTGAATGGTACTTGCTACCTTTCTATGCAATTCTTAGATCTGTCCCGGATAAATTAGGTGGTGTGATTTTGATGTTTGGGTCATTATTTATTCTTCTAATACTTCCATGGCTGGATAGCAGCAAAGTAAGATCGGCTGTTTTTAGACCTATTTATAGAATTTTTTTCTGGGTTTTAATGATAGATTTATTTGCTCTAGGATATGTCGGGGCAATGCCCGCAGAAGGTCTTTATTTATTAATCGCAAGAGTTGGAACAGCGTATTATTTCGTTCATTTCTTATTAATAATGCCATTCCTAAGCAGGATTGAAAAAACAGATCCTTTACCATTAAATATTTCTGAACCAGTTTTAACCGGAATGCCAAAGCCTGAACTTATGAGAAAAGATAATAAAAACTTATAATGTTTAAAAAGAATTTAAAGTTCGTTTTCATTTTATATACATTTTTAATATTTTTTAATGGATACTCAAATTCTGCTGAGAAAGTAAAACTATTAACACAAGATTGGTCTTTCAAGGGAATAACCGGTACATTTGATAGAGCCGCACTTCAGAGGGGCTATCAAGTATACAGCGAGGTTTGCGCTTCTTGTCATTCGATGAGATTGTTAAGTTACAGAAATCTAGGTGAAGAGGGCGGTCCAGAATTTTCATTGGAACAAGTAAAAGCAATTGCGGCAAATTTTGAGGTTGAGGATGGTCCGAATGAGGAGGGTGAAATGTTCACTAGACCAGCAAGACCATCAGATAGATTTGTTTCTCCTTATCCAAATATTCAAGCAGCAACCGCAGCTAATGGTGGAGCTTATCCCCCAGACATGTCTGTTTTAGTAAAATCTAGAAAAGGTGGGGCTGACTATATATATTCTATCTTGATGGGATACGAGGAGCCTCCATCAAATATAAAATTAGACGAGGGAGTTTATTATAATAAATATATGGAGGGTAAAAAAATTAAAATGTCCAACCCTCTGTCAGATGGAATTGTGACTTATGCTGACGGCACTAATTCAACCGAAGCGCAAATGGCAAGAGATGTTACAACTTTTTTAACATGGTCAGCAGAACCCACCTTAGAGGCAAGACATAAAATGGGAGTAAAAGTTATTATTTTTTTAATTATTTTTACAATATTGATTTATTTAAGCATGAAGAGACTTTGGTCAAGGATTGACCCTGAAAAATAAAACATCTCCATCTTGAACTAAATAATCTTTTCCTTCTACCCTTAATTTTCCGTTTTCTTTGGCTTTTTCAGCACTTCCAAATCTCTCAAAATCTTCGAAAGAGACTGCTTCAGCTCTTATAAAATTTTTCTCAAAATCAGTATGTATTACTCCAGCTGCAACTTGAGCATTTGTGTTTTTTTTTATTGTCCAAGCTCTAGTTTCTTTGGGACCAGATGTAAAAAATGTTTTTAAATTTAATAAATCATATCCAGTTCTTATTAATTGGTCTAACCCAGTTTTTTTTAGCCCTATATTTTGCATGTAATCTGCTCTCTCATCAGGTTTAAGATCAGTTATTTGATCCTCAATATCTGCACATATCACTATATGTTTTTGATTTGGATACTTTTCTTTAAGAATTTCGGTGTATTGGTTGCCATCTTTTAAATTTTTTTCATCCACATTATTTACAATTATATAAGGTTTATTTGATATTATACCAACATTCTTAAGTGTCTTTTGGCTATCTAGGTCGTCGTAATCTTTTAAATCGTTACCTTTGTTTAGCTTATCTAATACAACCTCTAGCAACTTAACCTCTTTTTCATCCATCTTTTTTTTATTATTTTTTTGAAGTTTTTTTTCTATTTGATTTATATCTGCCAATAATATTTCTGTTTTTATAGTTTCAAGGTCACTTACTGGATCAATTTTTTTATTCACGTGTTGAATATTCTCCGAGTCAAAACATCTGACCAGGTGAATAATTGCATCAACTTCTCTAATATGTGAAAGAAATTTATTTCCCAAACCCTCACCCTTGGAGGCTCCTTTAACGAGACCAGCAATATCTACAAATGTAATATTAGTATTTATTTTTTTATTTGAATTTGAAAGTTGATGAAGTTTATCAAGTCTTTTGTCGGGAATATCAACTATTCCTATATTTGGATCAATTGTACAAAAAGGAAAATTTGCTGCTTGCGCATTTTTTGATGATGTTAAAGCATTAAACAATGTTGACTTACCCACATTTGGTAGACCAACTATCCCACACTTAAATCCCATTCAAATTTTGATTCACTTTACTTGAAAAAGTGTCAATTTTTTTTTCTATCAAAGTAGGTAAAAGTTTAACAATATTTTCCGTCACATCTTGAATTCTTTCTTCTTCATTATCATTAAAATCATCTAAAACATGACTATTAACTTTTTTTTGATCCTTAGGATGTCCAATACCGACCCTAACTCTTGAATATTCTTTTCCTATAGACTTATCAATTGACTCGATTCCATTATGACCTGCGCTACTACCGCCAAATTTGGCTTTCACTTTTCCTAGATCAATATCCATATCATCATGGAAAACAAAAACGTCTTTAGCATCAATTTTAAAGTATTCTATTAGTTCTCTGATGCAAGTACCTGAATTATTCATAAAAGTAAGTGGTTTAATCGCGTAAACTTTTTTATTGTTGATATTTCCAGTTGTTAATAATCCTTTAAATTTTGGTTTTTGTTTTGATAAATTAAACTGTTGGTTTATTGCATCAATAATTTTAAAGCCTATATTATGTCTGTTATTTGTATTATTTGGACCGGGGTTCCCTAAACCTACTAATAAAAGCATAATAATTATTTTTTTTCTTTCTTTTCAGGAGGTTTTTTATCGGACGCAGGTTTTTTATCTCCAGACTGCTCTTTGCCTTTATCATCTTTTTTAGAAGCTTCACCTTCTTTACTTGGAGCGGCTTCAGCACCTTCGCCTGCAGCCTCAACTTCTCCCTCTACACCTTCTGCAGCAGTTTCTTCCGAAGGTTTTTCCGGTTCTTTAACAATTGTTGGTGGAGCTATAGTAGCAACCACAAAATCTCTATCCGTAATGGTTGGTTTTGCATTTTCTGGTAGTTTAACAGAAGATATTTTTACGCTCGCTCCTATATCTAAACCCGCTAAGTCAACTTCTAAATTTTCTGGGATATTTTCGGCTTCGCATTTTAATTGTACTTTTCTCCTTACTATATTAAGTACACCACCTTTTTTAAGGCCAGGAGAATCAGGATTATTTTTAAAAATTACCGGGATCTCCAAAATAATCTTTGATCCCTTAACAATTCTCATAAAATCAATATGCGCCGGTCTTTCAGATACCACATTAAAAGAAACATCTCTTGGAATTACTTTTTCTTTTTTTCCCTCTATATCTAAATCAATAATAGTTGATAAAAAAGTTTCCGAATCAAATAAGTTAATAAAAGATTTTTCTTCTATACTTATTTTTATATTAGGACTTTTGCCGCCATAAAGAATTGCCGGAATAAAACCTTTTGATCTTAAATCTTTAGTTTCCCCTGCAGTTTTGGTTTCTCTCTTAGTGGCTTTTAAGTTATTTATCATTTGAACGAGCAATTTAACCCAACTTTGAAATAAAACAAGGGCTAATTAAATAGATCTGATACCGAAGTTGAATTTGAAATCCTTTTAATAGCTTCTGCCATTAACTGAGCTATAGATAATACATGAATTTTATTAACTTTTTTTAGTCTTCTGGAGTTATCAATACTGTCTGTAATTATTAATTTTTTTATTTTTGATTTTTTTATTTTATTGATAGCTTCACCACTAAGCACAGCGTGCGTAATGAAAACATATACATCTTTAGCACCATTTTTTATTAAAGCGTCGGCGGCATTAACAATGGTTCCGCCGCTATCAATTATATCGTCAACTATAATGCAATCTTTATTTTTTACCTCACCAATAATATTCATAACTTCAGATTTTCCTGCCTGAGGTCTTCTCTTATCAATTATTGCTAAGTCTACATTTATTTTTTTTGCCAAACCTCTTGTCCTTTCTATGCCTCCGGCATCGGGCGAAACACATATTAAATTTTTACTTTTTATATTTTTTTTTATAAATCTTGCAAAAATTGGAGTTGTAAAAAGGTTATCTACTGGCATATCAAAAAAACCTTGAATCTGCCCTGAATGTAAATCAACTGTGACTATTCTGTTGGCACCAGCATTTGTTATTAAGTTAGCTACAAGTTTTGCGGAGATCGATGTCCTTGGAACAACTTTTCTATCTTGTCTTGCATAACCAAAATAAGGAATGACAGCTGTAATATTTTTTGCAGAGGATCTTCTTAATGCATCGATACAAAGTAGAAGTTCCATTAAATTATCATTAGCAGGCGTAGAAGTCGATTGAATCACAAAAACACTATTTCCTCTAATATTCTCATTTATTTCTACGTAAATTTCACCATCGGCAAAGTTTTTAATATTAGTATTTACAAGTTTAAGCTTCAATTGCTTCGAGATACTTTTACTTAGTGAGGGGTTGCTGGTTCCTGATAAAATTTTCATTAGGACAAGATCTTTATACATCCATTAGATGAAGGATTCAATTATTTTTGTCAGGTATTTTTTTTATTGCTGATATGCATCTTCCGTAATCATTCTCGCCCAACTTTTTGGCCCTTCTATGGCTAAAGTATTCACTCTTCGAGGCAAAAGAATCAATAGATATATTATCAATTTGTGAAATGTTGCAATCCTTAAGTTTTTTGTTAACAAAACCCCTTAAATCAAAATTAAATGTTTTTTTTTCACTTTTTAAAAAAAATGAGTCGTATGTTTTAGATTTTTTGACAAACTTAGAATAAAAGTCTTCTTTGACCTCATAATTTTTTTGATCTATGCATGGGCCTACACTTACAACCAATTTATTTGTATTACCCCCTAATTCTTTTAATTTTTTAACAGTATTTTCAATTACTCCGTTAAAAGCACCCTTCCAACCCGAATGTATACAGCCAATAATTTTATTTTCTTTTTCATAGATTAGAATAGGCGCACAATCTGCTGTTAAAACACCTAAAACTAATGAACTATTTTTAGTGAGCATTGCATCACAGTCTAATCTTTTAAGATTATTTTTACTTTCAATAACTGCCACTTTATTACTATGTGTTTGATGCATTAAAATTAAGTGGTTAGTAGGGACTTTGAAATTTTTAGCTACTATTTCCAAATTTTTTTTTACTCTTGAATTTTCATCATTACTTCCAATTCCGCAGTTTAAACTTTTATAAATACCTTCAGATACACCATTATTTCTTGAAAAAAAACAATGCTCAATACTGCTGTCTATTTTTAAATTTCTAGAATAAAACATTATTTAAAAGCTAATGAAAATTTACATTTTTTATTTTTAGCAAATATTACTTTGAAATTTTCACCCATAAATTTAGGGTCTAAAAGTCTCTTAATTCTTAAATATAAATTCGTTTTTTCTTTTTCATTTATCTCTTTACTTAAAATTTTAAACCGCTCAATAATACCCATTTTTTGAAGGAATCTACTTTGGCTTATTATATTTTCCACGTACAATCCTTTAGAGGAGAAGTACTTTTTGTATAAATCAAAATTTACCAAAGAAGTAATATCCGATTTACCTATATTTTTATTAATATCGTTATATTTATGTTTCATAACTGATTGCAGAGTATTTTGGTTATATTGAGAGTTATATCCATAATCTATAAAAAGTGCTCCCCCGCTTAATTTTTTAATCTTTTCACAAATAACATCTAATTCATTAAATCCTTGCTCTGGGTATTCGATGATGCCACGGCCACTAGCTAGATTAAAATTGTTAAGTTTATTAATTTGTTTTTTTTTTGCTTCTTTAAAAAAGAAAGCAATATTTTTTTTCTCAATAGTAACAAATTTTTCAAAAATATTTCCATTTATTTTTTTAAATTGTTTTATTGGTAGCGCATCGAGAAATTCGTTTCCAAAGAAAATAACTGGGCCTTCTTCTATTCTTTTAATATCATTTATCCAAGAAACTCTTTTAGAAATAATTCTTTTTTTTTGAATTTCTTTGAGCCTCTTACTTTTTTCATAAAGGATTATTTTGATTGAATTAAAAGCTTCTGGAAAATTTTTTAATGTTTTAATTAACATTAAACAGAAATCACCATTGCCAGGTCCCAACTCAACAAAAGTAAGGTTTTTAGGTTTTTTTAAGTTTTTCCAAAAACTAATTAACCATATTGCCACCATTTCACTAAAAAGATTTGAAATGTTAGGAGCGGTTATATAATCCCCTTTTACTCCAAAAGGGTTTCGATTTTGATAATACCCAATATTTTTATCATAAAGTATTTTTTCTAGATAAACATCTAATGGGATAGATTTTTTTTTAGAAAAAATTTTATCTATTTTTTTCATTTAAGATCAATTTTGACAAGAATAATATTCCAAGTAGAACCATTATTATACTTAAAATAGAGCCAACACTTAAATAACCCAATATATAACCAACATGTTCATCTGGCTCTCTAAATTGTTCAGATACAATTCTAAAAATACCGTAAAAAATTAAAAATAACAAAGAAACAGAACCGTGGTTATAAAATTTTTTATGTATAAGAAAATTTAATATTATAAACAATATTCCACCTTCTAAAATTGCCTCATAAATTTGCGAAGGATGTCTAGAAATATTGTCAATTTTAGGAAAAATTACACCCCAAGCTTTTTCAGTAGGTTTTCCATATAACTCACCATTTATAAAATTTGCAATTCTTCCCAAAAAAATCCCGATAGGTGCTACGCATGAAATTGTATCGAAATAAACTTTATAATTTAAATTTTTTATCTTTGAGAAAAAAAAAGTAAATATTATTACACCAATTAATCCACCATGAAATGACATGCCACCTTTCCATATTTTAAAAATTTCTAAAATATTTTCAAAATAAAAAGAGGGATTGTAAAATAAAACATAACCAAGCCTACCGCCAATTATCACACCTAAAATAATATAGCTAACAAGCTCGTCAAAATTTCCAAGATAATTTTTTTGATTGGTATCCTGAATTTGTTTTTTTATAATAATTTTGCCGTACCACCAACCAATTAAGATTCCTGAAATATAGGCAAGAGAATACCAACGAATTTGCAATATTCCAAAATCTATTAATACTGGATCAAAATTATGAATTATCATTTTTTTTAAATTTATCACAATTGAAATTAAATTGCTTATAATTTAAGATAAAAATATGGATAATTCTCAAAAAATTCTTAAAATGATATCAGGTTTTATTGAGGCAGGTATTATTACTACTCAAGATTTAAAAAAAGAACTTTCTACGTCATTAAAATTCCAAAAAGAGAATTTTGTGGGCAAACTAGATCTGGTAACAAAAAAGGAGTTTGATGTTCTCAAAAAAATAATCGAGAAACAACAAAAAGAAATAAATAGATTAAAAAAAAAAAGGTCTAAATAGGCAAAGAAATCTTAACTTGCAAACCCTTGTATTTACTTTCAGATAAAGAAATATTTCCACCATGTGATTTTGCTATATCTTGCGCAACAGAAAGCCCAAGACCCACACCAGATTTATTTAATCCCCTGCTTTTATCAACTCTATAAAATGGTCTAAAAACATTAGTCCGTTCATTTTTTGGTATACCTGGACCATTGTCATCCACAGTTATAATTAAACTATTTACTGTTTTTTTAATATCTATAAAAATTTTAGATCCATAAGTTAATCCATTTTCTAAAATATTTAAAATACATCTTTTTATTAAGTTATTTCTTCCGTTAAACTCAAAATTTTGTTCAGCATGAAATTCATATTTATTTGAATCATATTTTTTTAATAAATTTAAAATCATAGCGTTCAAACCGAAATTAATTGATTTTTCCTCTGTTTGAGATTTTGCATACTGAAGATAATCATTTAACATTTTCTCCATTTCATCTATATCGTCTCCCATTTTATTCGCCATCTCTTTTTTTTCTAACAAAGCTAACTGTAATTTTAATCGAGTCAGGGGAGTTCTTAAGTCGTGGCTGATACCCGAGAGCATTTCTGATCTTTGAGTAAGGTGTCTATTAATTCTTTTCATCATTCTGTCAAATTCAAATGTAGCTTCTCTAATTTCTAAAGCTCCACTAGGTCTTAAATTTTCTACATTTTCTCCTTTACCAAATCTTTTTGCAGCTTTTGATAAGTTGACAATCGGCCTAGTCTGATTTTTAAGAAATATTAAAGCTATAAAAATTAAAATTAAAGACGGCAGAGTTAACCACAAAACAAATATTCTAACAGAAGATGGTGCAATTTTATCTTTTGAAAAAAAAATTTGAATAATTCTGTCTTCAGATTTAATCCTAAGATCAACTAAATCAATGTAGGTAACAGTATCAAACCAGTAATTCTCTCCAAAAACAGATTTCATTTCTCGTCTCAGAGATCTGTCCATGGGACTGAAACGTCTATCTGATTTTGTTAAAGGAAGTAACTCATCTTTTTTAATATTAATTACAAAATCAAAATTTTTTTTATAGGAGTTTGTTAAAAATTGTATATTTTTACTATCCTCTGATCTATATACATCAAAAAGAGTTTTTATTTCGCTCACAAGAGATCTTGTCATTCCCTTATTTGCTTTGATCCAAATACTATCAAAAAAGACTATAGAGATTGTTACTTGCAATATTATTATTGGAGCAGCAACTATTATTAACGCTCGGTAAAATAACCTTTTTGGTAAGATTTTTTTTAATAATTTATTTAATCCAAAGGACATACCCTGACCCCCTAATAGTTTGTAAAAATTTTGGACTTTTTGGATTTATTTCAATTTTTTTTCTCAACCTTGTTATCATTACATCAATTGATCTTTCCTTAGAGATTTTAGAGACTTTACTAATATCTTCCCGAGAGAAAATTTTACCAGGTGAAGATAGCATTTTAACAAGTACATTTTTTTCAGATGAATTTATCTTTTCTATTTTACCGTTAAGTTTAATCGTCATTTTATTAAGATTTAATTCCGCATCTCCAATTTGTGTAATTTCATTTAAAACATTATTTTTATTTTTTATAATATTTTTTATTCTTAAAAGTAGCTCTTGAGGCTCAAAGGGTTTACCTAAATAATCATCGGCTCCTAACTCTAAACCCTGTATTCTATTTTCAACCTCTCCTTTAGCTGTCAAAAGTAATACAGGAATATTTTTAGATTGTTTTAATTCTTCTGTAAGTTCATAGCCACTTTGGCCTGGCATCATTACGTCTAAGATAATCAAATTAAAATCAAAAATATCAATTTTATTTTTTGCATCTCTTGCATCTATAGCAGTTGACACTATATACCCTTTTTCAACCAAAAACTGTTTTACCAATTCTCTGATTTTATTGTCATCATCAACAACTAAAATATGAAATTTATTTGTTTCCATTTATTATCCTTTTGAGAACTTCTTTAAATTGAACCACTGATCTTGGGTCAGAATTTTTTAATGCATTAAAAATTCTCTTTTTTTGACTTTCGAAAACTTCAGAATAAATTTTTTTACCATTATCATCAAGATAAAGAAGTCTTCTTCTTGTGTCTAAATTGTCTATAGATTGCTTTATCATCTTAAGGCGCTTTAAATCTCTCAAAACTCTATTTAAACTCTGTTTTGTAATTTTTAGTTTAAATAATAATTCGCTAACATTGATTCCCTCGTCTCTCTCAATTAATTGCAATGTTCTAAAGTGCGCTGAGCCTAATGACCTTTTCTTAAGTGCTTCTTTGGGGTCTGAAAAGGTTTCTCTGTAAGCGTGGAGAAGCAATTGCAAGCAATCTTTTATTTGATCATCTTTTAAATAGAGTAAATCTTTCATATTATGGTCAGATATGTTGACATATTTTACCAACAAATATACTTTTTTGTTAGCAAAAAATTATTTATTTTTAAATTAATGGAAACAATTCCTTACGATAAACGATCAGGAAAAATTTGGTTCAACGGTGAACTTGTAGACTGGAACAAAGCAAACGTTCATCTTCTAAGTCACGGCTTACACTATGCTAGCTGTGTATTTGAAGGAGAAAGAGTTTACGATGGGGAAATTTTTAAATTAGAGGAACATACAAAAAGACTTTTCCACTCGGCAAATAGAATGGGTATAAATATGCCATACAGTGAGGAAGAAATTAATAATGCCTCTAAAGAAATTATTGCAGTTCAAAAAGTTACAAATGGATATGTAAGACCAGTAGTTTGGAGAGGCAGTGAGATGATGGCGATATCTGCGCAGAAAAACAAAATACATGTAGCTATTGCAACATGGGAGTGGGGATCATATTTTGATCCGAAGTTAAAACTTAAAGGAATAAAACTAAATATTTCCCCCTGGAGAAGACCAGCTCCTAATTCTGTTCCATGGGATACAAAAGCAGCTGGATTATATATGATTTGTACATTGTCGAAACATGAAGCTGAAAGTAAAGGATATACAGACTCTCTAATGCTTGATCATGATGGAAATATTGCTGAAGCAACTGGAGCGAACATTTTTTTTAAAGACAAACAAGGTAATTTGCACACGCCAATACCAGATTCATTTTTAGATGGAATTACAAGAAGATGTGCAATAGAAATTGCAAAATCTAAACGAATTAAAATTATTGAAAGAAAAATTAAGCCAGATGAAATGTCAGACTTTGTTGGCTGTTTTCTCACCGGAACAGCAGCTGAAATAACTCCAGTGTCTCAAATCGATAATTTTAAATTTGAAGTTTGTGATTTAATAAAAGATCTATCTGATAGTTATCAGAATTTAGTAAGAAAAAAAGCTGCAGCTTAATATTTTTCGTCGTCACTAATTGCCGTGTCTATACCCTTGACCAAATAATCGTACCCGGTATACAGAGTAAGAATTGCGGCCGACCACAAAAGTATTATTCCAATTGTTTGCGCATTATAATCTTGAAAATTTATAATTTTATTACCCGTTTCTCCTGTTAAAAGTAATGCGATAGAGGACATTTGAATAAATGTTTTAAATTTTGCTAAGTTAGAAACTGGCAAACTTACCTCTCTTTTTGCCATAAATTCTCTTAGACCTGAAATTAATATCTCTCTAGTTAATATGATTATCGCTGCAATCACTTCATAATTTTTTATGATCCCATTCATTACAAGCAGTATCAATGCAGATGCGACTAATATTTTATCCGCTATCGGATCTAAAAGTTCTCCTAATTTAGACTCCTCTTTGTATAATCTTGCTAAAAATCCATCTAAGTAATCTGTAAAACTTGCGATAACAAATAGAAAAAAAGGTACTAGGTCTCCTAAAATTCCAGGAACAAAAAAAGATAAAACAAAAATTGGTACAATTATTAAACGTCCAATAGTAAGTAAATTTGGAATTTTAAATTTCATATTTAATTTTCATGAAAAAACTCATGAATTTTTTTTGCTACTTTTTCTTCTATGCCTTTTACAGATTTTAAATCCTCAAAACTAGCTGACTCCACTGATTTTGCAGATCCAAAATGATTAAGCAAGGCCCTTTTTCTACCCCTACCTATTCCAGAAATTTGATCCAATAGTGATTTAGATAAGCTTTTTCTTCTTTTTGCCCTGTGCGTACTAATCGCAAATCTATGAGACTCGTCCCTTAATCTTTGTAGAAAGAATAAAGTGGGATCATTTTTTTTGAATTTAAATTTCTTTTCATCATGAAAAAAAGTCTCGTCACCCGCATTTCTATTTTTACCTTTTGCTATAGCCACAATAGGAAGCTCGTGTAATCCAAGGTCGTTCAAAGTTTCTCTACTTACTGAATATTGGCCTTTTCCTCCATCGATTAGGACCAGATCTGGCAATGCTCTTGTCGAATTTTCATCCTTAAGAGCTCTTGAAAACCTTCTTCTTAAAACTTCTTTCATCATTCCATAATCATCATTTTTGACAGTTTCAGATTTAATATTGAATTTTCTATATCTTTTTTTAATAAAACCATCTTTGCCAAATGCGATTAAAGCTCCAACGGAGTCGGTTCCTTGAATATGGCTATTATCATAAACTTCGATAAGATTAACATTGAATTTTAAATCAAATTTGTCGGCAAGTTTATCTATTAATTTTGAATTACTTTCAGTTTCCAAAATTTTTTGAGTTAAAGCTTGCTTTGCATTTTTTTCAGCCATATTTGATACAATTTTTTCATCTTTATTTTTGGCCTCCTTAATAATGATCTGTTTTTTCTCTCTTTCTGAAAAAGTTTTTTCTAATAATTTTTCGTCACCTAAACTCTCATTCAAAAGCACTAGTCTAGGTACGCTTTTATTTTCGTAAAATTGTCCTAAAAAAGATGATAAAATTTTGCTTTCTTCCTCGTCAGGATCATGTTTAGGATAATAGGCTTGGTTTCCCCAATTTTGTTTAGATCTAAAAAAGAAAACTTGAACACAAGTTCTACCGGACTCTTTAAAGATGGAAATTACATCTGCCTCTTTTAAATTTGTTTGATTTATTTTCTGAGAAGATTGAATTTGTGTTAATGCCTTTATTCTATCTCTTATTATTGCAGCTTTTTCATAATCTAGATCATTGCTTGCTTTTTCCATTTCTTCAGATAGATTTTTTTGAATTGTTTGTGATTTTCCCGAAATAAAGTCAACTGCATCTCGGACTAAATTTTTATAATTATCTCTATCTATTTTGCCTACACATGGCGCAGAACATCTTTTTATTTGATATAAAATACAGGCTCTATCTCTATTTCTGAAAACTGTATCATCACAGACTCTTAGTAAAAAAATTTTTTGCAAAATTTTAATTGTCCAATTTGCTGACCCAACAGAAGCAAAAGGACCAAAGTAATAACCATCTCGATTTTTTTTTCCTCTCAATTTCGTCAGTTGCGGCCACGGATCTTTTTCTCCAATGAATATATATGGAAAGGATTTATCGTCCCTTAACAATATATTAAATCTGGGTTTGTGCTTTTTAATTAAATTAGCTTCTAACAGTAGCGCTTCACTTTCATTAGATGTAGTTGTAGTTTCAAGTCTTCTTGTAAGTGACAACATCCTTTCAGTTCGTATTGGGAGATGATTATCAGATACATAGTTTTTTAAACGACTTGGTATATTTTTAGCTTTACCCACATAAAGAATTTCATTTTTTTCACTTAACATTTTATAAATCCCAGGGTTATTTGTGAGATTTATAATTTTCTTCCTGATAACTTCTTTACCTTTTTCAATGCTCATTTGATCTACTTTTCTCTATTTCTATTCCTACTGAGGATGTGTTTCTAATTATATCTAATTTTTCTAATCCAATCTTAATCTTGCTAATCTTTTTATCTCTAAATAGTTTTAAAAAAATTTCATCAGCTAAATTTTCAAGAAGTTGGTAATGCTTTCTTTTTACAATATTACTCACATTTTTTATAACTGATTCATAATTTACAATATTACTGAGTTCATTATTATTTATTAAGTTTTGATTTAAAGTAATTTCAATATTAAATCTGACTCTTTGTTTTTTCTTTTTTTCAAAAGAGTGAATTCCTATGGACATTTTTAATACCAGATCTTTTATAAAAACTTTTCTTTTATAATTATATTTCTTCTTTTCTTTAAACTTAATTAGCTTCATTCTTTACTCCGAATAATATCTGGAGTTTTCCATCCAAGACTTTGCCCGCTATCAACATTTATTATTTGACCGGTAACACTATCATTTTCAATGAAGTACTTTACCATGTTACAGATATTGCTTGTGTCTACTTGCCTTTCTAATATTGTTGATTTCCATTGAGCCCTAAAGTGTCTTTCAGATTGTCTTTTATTTTTCATTGTAGGGCCAGGAGAAATTCCATTTACTCTTATGTTTGGAGCTAATTTCATAGCTGCTGTTTCTGTCAAAGTTCCTAGCGCAACTTTACTTAATGTGTAAGAAAAAAAATATGGTGTTAGCTTCTTAATTCTTTGGTCTATTATATTTACAACATTTCCTTCTTTATTTTTACAAAATTTTTTAAAATTTTGAATCAATATTGCTGGAGCCTTAAGATTTATATTCATATGCTTTTCAAAGCTTTTTTCAGTAAAATCAGTTAGATTATCTTTTTCAAAAACAGAAGCGTTATTAATCAAACAGTCTACACCTTTCATTTTTTTATTAGCAAAAGATATTATTTTTTTTACCTCATTAAGTTTGCTTAAATTTGCCCTAATCAAATATACTTTGCTTCCGGTATTTTCTAGCTCTCTCTTAAGTTTAAGAGCCAAGTTTTTTGATTTGTGAAAATGAATCGTAATACTAACTTCATATCCTGCTAAACTTTTTGCAATAGCAGATCCAATTCTAGTTGCACCACCAGTAATAATTATTTTTTTGGCTTCCATTTTTTTATTGATTTTCTTGCTTTTGTACCCGGCATACCCATCTTCGAACGCCCCTGAGGATATACTTTTTTATTCAAACTGTATTGTGAAATTTTTGGATTTAAATTTATTTCCAGCTCGTTTGTTTCCAATTTTCTTATATCGTCTCGAATTTTAGCTGCTTCTTCAAATTCAAGATTGGAAGCAGCTTCCTTCATCTTTTTATTAAGAGCCTTAAGATGCTTCTTTAAGTTTCCACCAACGTTTGAACCTTCACTTATTTTTACGTAATCTTTTTCGTAAACAGACTCTAAAATATCATTAATTTCTTTTTTAACAGACTCTGCGTTAATATTATTTTTTTTATTATATTCTAGTTGTCTTTTTCTCCTTCTATCAGTCTCTTTTATTGCCTTATCAATGCTTTTAGTAATTTTATCAGCATATAAAATTACCTTTCCATCTATATTTCTAGCCGCTCTACCTATCGTTTGAATTAAAGAAGTTTCAGATCTTAAGAAACCTTCTTTATCAGCATCTAATATTGCAACTAGCGCACATTCAGGAATATCTAATCCCTCTCTTAAAAGATTAATACCTACTAAAATATCAAAAACACCCATTCTTAGATCTCGAATAATTTCAATTCTTTCAAGTGTATCTATATCAGAATGCATATATCTAACCTTTAATCCATTCTCATGTAAATATTCAGTCAAGTCTTCCGCCATTTTTTTTGTAAGTGTTGTAACTAAAATTCTATATCCCTTTTCCACAATCTTATTAGACTCGTGAAACAAATCATCAACTTGAGTTTTTGCTGGCCTAATTTCAACATTTGGATCTATCAAACCAGTTGGCCTTATTACTTGATCGATGTATTGATTTTGCGTTTGCTTTAATTCCCACGGTCCCGGTGTAGCCGATACAAAAACTGTTTGAGTTCTCATAGCATCCCATTCTTCAAATTTTAAAGGCCTATTATCCATACATGAAGGAAGTCTAAAACCATATTCTGCTAAAGTTTTTTTTCTTGTGTGATCTCCTTTGTACATACCATTTAACTGTGGAACAGTTACATGACTTTCATCTACAAATATAATAGTGTTATCTGGAAAATATTCAAAAAGAGTAGGTGGTGGTTCTCCTTTTTTTCTACCAGATAAGAATCTTGAGTAATTTTCAATACCTGCGCATGTTCCTGTAGCCTCAATCATCTCAAGGTCAAATTTTGTTCTTTCTCTAAGTCTTTGAGCTTCGAGTAGTTTATTTTCGGCTTTATGTTTTTCAAGCGTTTCTTCTAATTCTTTTTTAATTTCAATAATTGCCTGATCAATTGTTGGCTTAGGTGTAATGTAGTGGCTATTTGCGTAAAGTTTTATTATTCCTAAGGAATTTGTTCTGTCACCAGTTAGCGGATCAAATTCTTCAATCTTTTCTAATTTATTACCAAATAAAGTTAATCTCCAAGCCCTGTCTTCCAAATGAGATGGAAATATTTCTAAATTTTCCCCTCGTACACGAAAAGTTCCTCTGTAGAAGTTTTGATCATTCCTTTTGTATTGTAAGTTTACAAAAGTTTTTATAATTTCATCCCTTTCATATTCATAATTTTTTTTTAAAGTAAGTGTCATTTTGCTATAAGCCTCAACTGATCCAAGGCCATAAATACAAGAAACGCTCGCGACAATAATAACATCATCTCTTTCAAGCAACGATCTAGTTGCTGAGTGTCTCATTCTATCTATTTGTTCATTTATAGATGCCTCTTTTTCAATGTAAGTGTCAGACCGAGGCACATAAGCTTCAGGCGTGTAATAATCATAATAAGATACAAAATATTCCACAGCATTACCTGGAAAAAAACTCTTCATCTCACCATACAATTGGGCAGCAAGTGTTTTGTTTGGAGCTAAAACAAGTGCTGGTCTATTAGAGGACTCTATGACTTTGGCCATAGTGAAGGTTTTTCCTGATCCAGTTACCCCCAATAAAACTTGTTCGTTTAATTTGCCCTGCAAATTTTTTATGATTCTTTTGATAGCTTCTGGCTGATCACCAGCAGGTTGAAAGCTACTTTTAATTTTAAATTTTATGCCTCCCTCTAGCTTCTTTCTAGGCACAGAGTTATTTGCTTCTAAATCCCCAATTTTTTCTTGATAACTATTTTGCATTTTATGTTAATAATAACAAAATATTATAAATTTCAATGAGCATAGTTTCCAATAGTTTAAAGAGAATTAAGCCATCACCAACCATAGCTGTTACCTCAAAAGCTAGAGAAATGAGGGCTGCCGGCAAAGATGTGATTGGACTTGGAGCAGGGGAGCCTGATTTTGACACTCCAGATAATATAAAACAGGCAGCTATAGAGGCTATTAAAAATGGGGACACAAAGTATACTGCTGTTGACGGCACCCCAAAATTAAAAAAAGCTATTCAGGATAAGTTTAGGAGAGAAAACAATTTGTCCTACCAACTAGACGAAATTTCTGTAGGAACTGGCGGCAAGCAAGTTCTCTATAACGTATTTATGGCTACACTTAATCCAGGAGACGAAGTTATAATTCCAGCACCTTACTGGGTATCTTATCCTGACATGGTTTTATTAGCTGGAGGAACACCTAAAATAGTTAAATGTTATGAAGAGAACGAATTTAAAATTACTCCAGAAGAATTAAAAAAAGCAATTGGAAAAAAAACAAAGTGGCTAGTCATAAATTCACCATCAAATCCGACAGGCTCTTGTTACACCAAAAAAGAAATTGAAGATTTATCAAAAATATTAATGGATAATAAACACGTTTTTATTCTAAGCGATGATATTTATGAACATATTACTTATGATAATTTTAAATTTTTTACTACGGCACAGATAAGTTCTTTAAAAGATAGAACCTTAACAATGAATGGTGTCAGTAAATCTTATTCTATGACAGGTTGGAGAATAGGATATGGAGCAGGGCCAAAAGAAATAATTAAAGCTGTAGCAAAAATTCAATCTCAATCTACAACAAACCCTTCTTCAATTAGCCAAGCAGCAGCCGTGGAAGCTTTAAATGGAACTCAGGACTTTATCAAAACTAGAGCGGATTCATTTAAAGAGAGAAGGGATTATGTCGTTAAAACACTAAATGGTATTAACGGCTTGAGTTGTTTAAAACCAAGCGGAGCTTTTTATGTATTTCCAAATTGTAAAAAATTACTTGGAGAAAAAAATAAATTAAAAACAGACAAAGAATTTGTTGAAAAATTACTTGAGAAGGCAGAAGTAGCGGTAGTTCAAGGATCTGCATTTGGGTTAGATGGATATTTTAGAATTTCCTACGCGACCTCTATGGATAATCTTAAAAAAGCTTTAGATAGAATTAAATCTTTTTGTGAAAGTTTAAACTAATCCAAGTCTAACAACTGATCTAGCGTTCTCAGTCATACAATCTTTCGCAGGTTTAAATTTAAAACCCAACAATTCTTCAGCATATGAAGTGTCAGTTTGCATTAAAATACCTAGATCCGGTATCATCATTTTAGCGCTTGAGTCTATATAACTTATTAATTTAACCATAAAATTGGGAAGCTCCTTTTTAGGAAGTTTTTTTTCGTATTCAGGCATCGCTTCGGCTATCAATTGAGATAACTCAACTAGCCTTTTCACTTCTTTTCCAACGATTAATCTTCTTCCGCCGACTTTTTTATTTCCAATACAGGCAACATGGGCTTTTGCTATATCTTTAACATCAGAGATTAAAACTGCAAATTTAGGTGCACCTGGAAATTTACCCGCCATAAATTGTCTAACATATTCTATTGATGTACCCCCTTTTTTATCTAGGGCGTCACCAAATACTCCACCAGGATTGATTGTTGTTAATTTATTTTTTAATCCTTTACTCTCCATGAACTCCCAGGCAGTTCTTTCTGCTTTTGTTTTTGATAGAAAATAATCATTTACACCCTCTATCCAATTTTCATCTGTCCAATCATTTTCTCCAAAAGTATAAGGGTTGCTTCTGTTAGGCTTTCTAAACATTGCAACAATTGAGGAAGTTTTAATTATTTGTTCTACACCTGCATTTACTCCAGCTTTTAAAACTCTTAATGTTCCATCTACAGCAGGGGGCAACAAAATTTCTCTATTACTTGAAACTTTCATTGGAAAAGGAGAGGCAATATGGAATATATAATCACATCCCTTTGCTGCTTCATTCCATCCGTCATCTTTCACAAGATCTAATTCAACAAATGACAATTTATCAATCGCAGCATATTTGCTTATAGTTTCTTTCGTTTGTTCAATTAAATTTTTGTTTCTTACAGTTCCTAAAACTTCATAGCCAGAATTTAATAATTCTATTGCAGTGTGTTTTGCGATCCATCCACTTATACCTGTTAATAGTACTTTGTTACTCATTTTGATGATAAATGTTTTTCAGCCTCAAGCGCAGCCATACAGCCCATCCCTGCCGCAGTAACTGCCTGCCTGAAAATTTTATCTTTTACGTCTCCAGCTGCAAAAACCCCAGGCACATTAGTTACTGTTGAATCTGGTTTGGTAACTATGTATCCCTCTTTATCCATGCTTAATTGACCTTTAAAAAGTGAAGTAGCAGGATCATGTCCTATAGCTATAAATAAACCATCTACAATAAGTTCGGAAACTTTATTTGTTTTAACGTTTTTTATTTTTATTGCCTTAACAGACTTGGGATTTTTTTCTCCCACAACATCCTCAACAACACTATCCCAGATAATTTCAATTTTTTTATTTGCTTTTAATTTTGCTTGTAGCATTTTCTCAGCTCTTAATTCATTTCTTCTATGAATAAGTTTAACTTTGGATGCAAACTTAGTTAAAAACATTGCTTCTTCTACAGCAGCGTTTCCACCTCCGACAACAGCGACTTGTTTTTCTTTAAAAAAGAAACCATCACAAGTTGCACATGCTGAAACACCAAATCCTCTATATTCCTGTTCTGATTTTAAATTTAACCACCTTGCTTGAGCACCTGTTGAAACAATAAAACTATCTGCTGTATAGACTTGACCACTATCTCCAATCGCCTCAAAAGGTTTTTTCGATAAATCTACTTTTTTAATGTGATCTTGAATCATTTCTGTACCGACAGCTTTAGCCTGGCCTTTCATCTCTTCCATAAGCCACGGTCCCTGAATCACCTTTGAGTAACCAGGAAAGTTCTCAACATCAGTGGTTGTGGTCAATTGTCCGCCTGGTTCAGAACCAAATACCAATACCGGCTTAAGCATTGCTCTAGCTGCGTAAATGGCCGCTGTATAACCTGCCGGGCCTGATCCAAGAATTAACACTTTTGTATGTTTAATAGATTTATTATTCATTATATAGATATATAGTTATAAATGTTAAAATTAAAAGCTCTTCTTTTAACCCAAGGTATGCACGGTATGATAAGTCAAGCCGAAGGCTTGGCCAAAGCCTTAGGTTTAAGCTATAAACACGAGACAATTCAACTTAAAAATTTTTGGAATTTAGTACCGCCCAAATTTACACCCATATCTGAAAATATTTTACAAAAAAAATTTTTCTGTGATTCTAAAATCATTATTTCTTGCGGAAGAAAGAGTGTTGTCCCATCTATTTTGTTAAAAAAAAGATTTAAAAAAGATATATTTAACATTCACATTCAGAATCCAAAAGTTAATTTAGAAAACTTTGATTCCATTATTTGTCCTGAGCATGATGATTTAAACGGTGAGAATGTTATAAAAACTAAGGGAGCTATTCATTATCTCACAAACGATGAAATAAAAAAAAATATTAAATATTTACAACCTAACCAGGGAGAAAAAAAAATAATAACATTTATACTTGGCGGACCTAATAAATATTACAGTTTTTCAGAGAAGCAAATGGATAAAATGTTTGCTAAAATTAAAAATTTATTTATTTCTTCAAAATATAAACTTATTGTAATTCCATCTTATAGAACTCCAGAAAATATAGTAAAACTTGCTTTTAATTATTTTAATGCAGACCACTTAGTAATTAGAGAAAAAAACAAAAAAGCTTATTTGTCTGCTTTAGGACTTGCAAACATTATAATTGTAACTTGCGATTCAACTTCAATGATTTCTGAGGCCGCTATTACTGGAAAACCAGTTTATATAGCTCAAATCCAAAATAAAAAAAGCATTCATAGATTTGAAAAATTTTATAAATTGTTTAAAGATCTAGGTATTATTAGAAATTTAGAGAACAAAATTGAGACTTGGAATTATGAAGGACTTGACGAAGTTAACCGTGCAGCTTTATTAGTAAAAGAAAAATTGAAAAAAAATGGAATTATTTAATTCACTAAAGACAAGACTCGAAACATATGAAAAGCCTTTTAAGCATTGGGCTGTTAACAAACCTTTAACGGACCAAGCTATTAAAGAAGTTTGTAACTCTGAAATTTCAAATCCAGTTATCGACGGTTTGGAATATGATGGGACAAGAGCAATTGATGGAGGTGAGGGAAAATATAGAGAAGGTATTAAATCTGGTGGAAAAGCAAAAAAATATAGATGTTTTGTAACTAGAGAAAATTCAAAAAATTTTCCTCAACTTTCAAAATTCATAAATGAATTATGCTCAAAAAATGTTTATGAGTATATTGGTAAATTAATAGGAAAAGATTTGTCACACTCTTATGTCAGACTAGAAGTAATTTGTGATAGACAAGGTTTTTGGCTAAAGCCTCACTGCGATATAAAAGAGAAACTTTTATCTTCCCTAATATTTGTTAACCCTTTTAACGAATCAGAAAATTTAGGTACTGATTTTTATGACGAAAAACTAAACAAAGTGAAAACAGTTCCATATAAAGATAATTATGGTTATTTTTTTTCTAGCGGCCCAAATACTTGGCATGGAATGGAAAAAAAAGAGATTAAAAAGGAAAGACGTTGCATACAAATTAATTATGTTTCATTTCAAACAGACTGGAAAGTAGAAGCCCAATAGTATATTATATTTTAATGTCTACATATGAATGTTCAAAATGCGGTATGTCAGTGAACGCTACATGCGCAAAATGTAATTCTCCACTGCAAAATGATCAATTAAAACTTGAGGACGGCAAACAAGTTCAAATATCTAAGTGTCCTAATAACCACGGAAAAATTAAATCCCCTTTATGTTGTGGTCAAGATATGAGTTGTAGAGTCTAGAGATCCTGTAAAGCTCTAACTTTTATAGGATATTTTTTCAAAGCTTCAATAGATTCCACGCACGCATTTGCTGCAGGTATTGTAGTAAAGTAAGGAACTTTATTAATCAAACTTGTTCTTCTCAAACTAAAAGAGTCCGCAATAGAATCTTTTCCTTCAGTTGTATTTATTACTAATGAAATATTTTTCTTATTTAGTTTTTCAACTATATGCGGGGATCCTTGGCTGACTTTATTAACTTTTTTGCATTTCACGCCATTTGCAATTAAATATTTTGCAGTACCAGATGTGGCAAACAAATTGAAACCAAATTTTATTAACTTTTTTGCATTAAGCAATATTTTATCTTTGTCTTTATCTTTTACTGAAATAAAAGCGTTCCCCTTAAGTGGAATGCTATTATTGCTTGCTATTTGACTTTTGGCAAAAGACAAGCCAAAATTATTGTCAAAACCCATTGCTTCTCCGGTTGATTTCATTTCAGGACCCAATAATACATCAACTTCAGGAAATTTATTGAAAGGGAATACAGCTTCTTTGACTGCAAAAGTATTCTTATTTTTTCTTTTAAGATTAAATTTAGACAATTTCTCTCCCGCCATTACCCTTGACGCTATCTTGGCTATAGAAAGACCAGTGGCTTTTGAAACGAATGGAACTGTTCTGCTTGCTCTAGGATTTACTTCTAAAACATAAATTTCATTCCCCTTAACAGCAAACTGAATATTTATTAAACCAACAACCTTTAATGCTTTTGCTAATTGTTCCGTTTGGAATTCAATTTTTTTTATAATTTCTTTACCTAAAGTGTAAGGAGGCAAAGAACAGGCTGAATCACCAGAGTGAATACCCGCCTCTTCAATATGCTCCATAATCCCTGCCACAAATATTTTTTTTCCATCAGATATAGCATCAACATCAACTTCTGTTGCATCATTAAGAAACCTGTCAATTAATACAGGATTTGATCCAGAAACTTTTACAGCTTCATCTATATACTTTTCAAGATCAGATCGAGTATAAATTATTTCCATTCCCCTACCACCAAGTACGTATGATGGTCTAATAACTATTGGAAAACCAATTTTACTTGCTATTTCAAAAGACTCCTCTTTATTCTTTGCAATTCCACTTTCTGCTTGTCTAAGATTTTCTTTTATAATTATTTTTTTAAATCTCTCTCTATCTTCCGCAAGATCAATAGAGTTAAATTGGGTTCCTAAAATAGGAATTTTATTATCATTTAATGTTCTTGCTAATTTTATTGGTGTTTGGCCACCAAATTGGGCAATTACCCCAAGTAATTTACCTTTTTCCTTTTCTTTATAAATAATATTCATAACATGCTCTTCAATTAAAGGCTCGAAATATAGTCTATCACTTGTATCATAGTCAGTAGAAACTGTTTCAGGATTACAATTTATCATTATTGTTTCATATTTCTTTTTCCTTAAAGCAAAGCTTGCTTGGCAACAACAATAGTCAAACTCAATACCTTGACCTATTCTATTTGGACCACCTCCTAAAATTATAATTTTTTCTTTTTTAGTTGGGTTCGACTCACACGCAGATAAATTATCAGCTAATTTTTGATAAGTTGAATACATATATGGAGTTTCTGACTTAAATTCTCCGGCACAAGTATCAATTTTTTTAAATACTGGAAAAATTTTGAACTTTTGCCTTTTCTTTTGAATTTCTTTAGTTGAACTCTTGGTTAGTTCAGCGATTTTACTGTCGGAAAATCCTATGGATTTTATGTAGGAAAATTCTTTGAAAGTTTTCGGAACACCATTCTTTTTTAATTTTTTTTCTTCTTTTACTAGATCAGATATTTGCTCAAGAAACCAAGGGTCAATTTTTGTTAGTTTATAAATATTTTTTATACTTATATTTCTTCTAATCGCCTCAGCAACCACAATAAGTTTGTCAGGTAAATTTTGACTTAGTTTTTTTCTTAAATCTTTATCCTTTAAATTATTTAAAGAATCTAAACCTTTATAGCCAATTTCTAAAGACACCAAACCTTTCTGCAAAGATTCTTTAAAATTTCTTCCAATAGCCATTGCCTCTCCAACAGATTTCATTGATGTTCCCAGTTTTACTTTGGCAGATTTAAATTTTTCAAATGTAAATCTAGGAATTTTAGTTACTACATAATCAATAGTTGGCTCAAAAGACGCAGGCGTTGTTCCAGTAATCTCATTTGTCAATTCATCAAGCGTATAACCAACAGCGAGTTTTGCAGCAACTTTCGCAATTGGAAATCCAGTAGCTTTGGAAGCTAATGCTGAAGATCTTGAAACCCTTGGATTCATTTCAATAATAACCATTCTTCCGTCTTTAGGATTAATTGCAAACTGTACGTTAGACCCACCTGTTTCCACTCCAATTTTCCTTAAACATTCAATCGAAGCATTCCTCATTACCTGAAATTCTTTATCAGTTAAGGTCAATGCCGGAGCAACCGTAACCGAGTCACCAGTATGTGTTCCCATTGGATCAACATTTTCAATTGAACAAATTATTATACAGTTGTCTTTTTTATCCCTAACAACTTCCATTTCAAATTCCTTCCATCCCTCAAGTGACTCCTCAATTAAGACTTGATTTTGTGGTGACTCGGCTATTCCATATTTAATTAGATTAAAAAAATCTTTTTTTGTTTTGGCAATTCCTCCACCAGACCCTCCTAAAGTAAAAGAAGGTCTGATAATTGCTGGCAATCCAATCTTATTTAAAACTTTTTTTGAATTTTTAATTGAATTAAGAATTTCTGATTTAGGTAAATCAAGCTTAATTTCTTTCATTGCTTTTCTGAAAAGTGCTCTATCTTCTGCTCTTGATATTGCGGATGCTTTTGCGCCAATCAATTCTACTTTATTCTTCTTAAGTATTCCTTTTTTTTCCATTGATATAGCGGTATTCAAAGCAGTTTGTCCCCCCATTGTAGGAAGAATTGCACAGGGTTTTTCTTTTTTTATAATTTTTTCAACAATCTCAGGTGTAATAGGCTCTATATAAGTTTTGTCGGCTACTTCGGGGTCAGTCATAATCGTTGCTGGATTAGAATTGATTAAAATTACTTTATAACCCTCATCTCTAAGTGCTTTACAGGCCTGAGTACCAGAATAATCAAACTCACAAGCTTGACCAATAACGATAGGTCCTGCACCTATAACCAAAATTTTTTTAATATCTTTTCTTTTTCCCATTTTTCTTTGCTTTTATATTTTTTAAAAATTTTTCAAATAAATATTTGCTATCTTGTGGACCAGGATTGGCCTCTGGATGATATTGAACTGAAAATAACTTTTTTTTCTTTACTTCTATACCTTCAATTGATCCGTCAAATAGTGATTTATGCGTGACTTTTACATTTTTAGGAATTGATTTAGAGTCAACTTCAAAACCGTGATTTTGACTTGTTATCTCAACTTTATTAGTTGTTAGATCCTTTACTGGATGATTTGCACCTCTGTGCCCAAGTGGCATTTTTTTTGTTTTTGCACCAAGTGCTAGAGATAAAATTTGATGACCAAGACAGATCCCAAAAATCGGCAATTTTTTTTCAATTAATTTTCTAACTATAGGTATAGCATATTTTCCGGTGGCCGCAGGATCTCCAGGCCCATTTGACAAAAACACTCCATCGGGCTTAAGCTTTAGTATCTGATCAGCAGGAAAATTAGCCGGAACAACTGTAACACCGCAGCTAATATCAGAAAAGCATCTTAATTGATTTTTTTTAATTCCATAATCAATTGCTATGACTTTATATTTATTTTTTTTATTTTTAACATAACCGTTTTTTTTGTCCCAAGATTTTAAAGATTTCCATTTATAAACCTTTTTACAAGTTACTTTTTTTGCTAAATCTAAACCTACTAGTCCATTCCAAGATCTTGCTTTGTTCAAAAGATTTTTATAATTATGTCTACCTTTTTTTAAAAACTGTATAGTTCCTTTAGGTGCCCCTCTATCTCTTATATAATTAGTAATTACTCTAGTATCTAAGCCAACAATTCCTACAATTTTTCTTTTTTTAAGCCAAACATCTAGCTTCTTAATAGACCTATAATTGGACGGCTCAGTTATATTGCAATTAATAACAACTCCTTTTAACCAAGCTCTATCTGCCTCGTTGTCCTCAATATTTGTTCCTACATTACCAATATGCGGAAATGTAAAATTAATTATTTGATCGGAGTAAGATGGATCTGTTATTATTTCTTGATAACCAGTGATGGACGTGTTGAAACAAACCTCTCCAATAGCGCTACCCTCATGCCCAATACCAGTACCAAAAAATTTGGTCCCATCTTCAAAAACTAAAATGCCAGTCGAAAAATTATTTGATTTATCTTCTTTTTTTTTTAGAGCCTGTCTCAAATACAACTCATGAGTTAAAGGAAACCTTTTAATTAAGGTTTTGCGTCTTATATGAAAAAGGTTAACAGTCGTCAACCCCATTCTTTTTTCTTTTGAAGAAAAAATGTGATTAAAGTAAGTTTAAATATATGTCTCTGCAAACTAAAATTGAAGATAAGCTAAACGAAGCGTTAAAATCAAAAGATAAATCAACATACTCTACACTTAGATTGGTGGTTGCATCCATTAAAGACACTATGATTGCAAAAAAAATTAGAGATAAGAGCAAGTTACCTGATAATGAGCTAATAAATATACTTAAAAAAATGGTTAAGCAAAGAAATGACTCTTGTGAAGCTTATAAAAAAGCAGGACGTCAAGAATTACTTTTAGCAGAGACTAAGGAAATAGAAATTATAAGTAGTTTTTTGCCGAAACAATTGAGTGAGGTAGAAATTAAAAAAATATGTGAAGAAATTATTAAATCTAATAATGCAAAATCTATTAAAGATATGGGAAAGGTTATGGGAGAATTAAAAAAATCCAAAAATGCCGATAGTCTCGATTTTTCTAAGGCAAGTATGATAATAAAGGAAATTTTAAAGTAAAATGATGAAGTATCCTAAAGAATATTTAGATGAAATTAAGTTGAGGTTAAAAGTTTCGCAAGTTGTTGGAAAGACTGTTAAATTAAAAAGAAGAGGCAAAGAATTTGTAGGCCTATCTCCATTCACAAGTGAAAAAACTCCTTCTTTTACTGTAAGTGATGAAAAAGGTTTTTACCATTGTTTCAGCTCTGGAGAGCATGGAAATATATTTGACTTTTTAATGAAAACTCAATCATTAAAATTTGGAGATGCAGTTAGACAGCTCTCTTCCGAGGCAGGGATGCAGCCCTATAGATTTACAAATTTTGATGTAGAAAAAGAAAAAAGATTTCAAGTTTATAAAAATATATTTAAAGATTTTACAGACCACCATAACAGACTCATTTTTGAAAAAGATAAAACAGCTTTAGAATATTTAAATAAAAGAGGTATAAAAAAAGATATAATATCAGAATTTCAGATAGGTTATGTTCCAGGTAACTCAGATTACTATTCCAATCTATCTAAAAAATTTAATGAAAAAGAAATTTTAGAAACAGGCCTGTTCTATAAAAGCGAAAAAAATAATAGATTTGTAAATAGATTTTATTCAAGAATAATATTTCCAATAAAGAATATTACGGGAGATGTTGTTGCATTTGGCGGAAGAACTATTAATAACAATAAAATTGCTAAATATATCAATTCACCAGAAACTGAATTTTATAAAAAAGGCAGAATTGTTTTTAATTTAGATAAAGCAAGACTTCATTCAAACAAAGATCAAAAAGTTATTGTCGTAGAAGGCTACATGGATGTAATTAGTATTTATTCTGCAGGAATAAAAAACGTCGTATCAAATTCAGGAATAGCACTGACAGAAAGTCAAATTAATTTGATTTGGAAATTTTTTCAGAACCCTACAATTTGTTTAGATGGAGATAAAAGTGGGCAGAAAGCAGCTTTGCGTATTGCTGAGAGTCTTCTGCCACATATAAAAGAAAATAATAAATTAAGTTTTGTAACACTAGTAAACGGAATAGATCCTGATGATTATATTAAAGAAAAAGGAAAAGAAGGATTCGAGCAATTGATAAAAACAAATTTGTCGATAGTGGAGTTTATTTGGAAGATGCACTTAAATGAACTAAATAAGGCAGATCCATTTGCAATAACAAAATTTGAAAAAAAATTTAAAAATCTTTGTCAGTCTATAAAAGATACAACTTTAAAAAAACATATATTAGAAAGTTATTTGGAAAAAATTAGAAATTTGACGCCTTTGCAAAGATTCAGGAAAACAAAAGATAATTATAACTATAAAATACTTTATGAAACTAAAAAAATTGCGGTTGCAAGAGAACACTTATCTAAAGAGGAAATTAAAGAGTATTCAATATTATACATAATGTACAATTACCCAAACATAATCTCACCAAGATTAGAAATTTTTAAAGACATAAATTTTTCCTCAGGTAGTTTAAATAATCTTAAGACAGAGTTATTAAGACTTATAGACAAGGGCGATTTCGATAAAAATAATGCTGTAAATTTTAATAAAAAGTACTCTAACTTAATTAATGATATTAATCAGAACACAGTAATAAAAAATATTTTTCTGAAAAAAAAAGAAAATCAACAAATAGAACTTCTAAATGAAATTCTTAGAGAGCTTAATGAAATTAAATTTTCAAAAAAAATTGATAAATTAGAACAAAAACTTATGGATAAATTTGATGAGAAATCCTATACTGATTTAATTGAGTTAAAAAAGCAGATAAACAAGGAATAAATTAGGTATAGATTTTTGATTATTTCTCCCTATATATACATCAGCTGCACATCTTTTTAAAATTATGAAAGAAAAAATTATCACTAAATCTTTTGAGAGGCTACTGGCCAGAGGATTACACAGAGGCTTTATTACTTATGAGGAGCTGGGAAAATCCTTAGGTAAAAGAGGTAAGTCATCAGACAATTTGGAAAAAGCAATAATAATTATATTTGATAATAAAATATCTTTAGTTGCAAAAAAATCTGATTACCAGTCTCCTAAGAAAAAAGAATCAACACAATCAGATAATGAAAAATCAACAGATAAGAGTGACGATCCAATTAGAATGTATCTAAGGGAGATGGGTGGCGTAGAACTTCTTTCTAGAGAAGGAGAGATTGCCATTGCAAAAAGAATTGAGGCTGGAAAAGATGTAATGATTAATGCTTTAACACAAAGCCCAATAGTTGCTAAAAAAATATTTGAATGGAGAGAAAATCTTGAAAAAGGAGAGCTGTTGGTAAGAGATATAATTGACATTGACTCAACCTATGAAGATTTTGAGTCAGAACAGGATCAAAACAGTGAAAAAGTTAAAGCTAAATCAAAAATTGATGATGATAAAAAAATTTCAAATGACAAAGACTCTAAAGATGAAAAAAACGACAAAAAAGATGACAATAATTATGCCGAAGAGGAAGATGAGTTTAACGTCTCTTTGTCTGCAATGGAAGAGGAGATTAAACCAAAAATAATAGCTCTAATCCAAAGTCTATCTAAAAATTATGTGAAACTTAAAAAATATCAAATAGAGAAATTAAATTGTATCTTGAATAGTAAAGAATTATCTTTATCAAAAAACAAAAATTTAAAAAAAATTCAATCTATATTAGTAACTGATTTTAAAAATTTGCAACTTAGTCCATCAGTTCTTGAGGAGCTTGTACAGTCTCACTACAAAGAAAATAAAAAAATTCTTTCTTTGGAGGGTGTTTTGTTAAGACTTGCAATCGACAGCAAAATAACACGTGAAGAATTTTTAAAATATTATATTGGAAATGAAATAAACCCAAAATTCGAGGGCTTTTTGAATGAAAATAAGATTTGGAAAAACTTCTTCAAGAAAAATAAAAAAGAAGTTTCCGATATTAGAGATAGATTGGTCGAGTTTAGTAAAAAAATTGAGCTTTCTGTTGGTGAATTTAAGCATTTAGTTAGAAGAGTACAAAAAGGTGAGAGAGAGTCTAGAACTGCAAAAAAAGAAATGGTGGAAGCAAATTTGAGATTAGTTATATCAATTGCAAAAAAGTATACCAATCGAGGTTTACAATTTTTAGATCTAATTCAAGAGGGAAACATTGGATTAATGAAAGCGGTTGACAAATTTGAGTATAGAAGAGGTTATAAATTCTCTACATATGCAACTTGGTGGATTAGACAAGCAATAACAAGATCTATAGCTGACCAAGCTAGAACAATAAGAATTCCAGTTCATATGATAGAAACTATAAACAAAATAGTTAGGACACAGAGACAAATTTTAAGTGAATTTGGAAGAGAGGCAACACCAGAAGAGCTAGCTAAAAAATTAGCTATGCCTCTTGAGAAGGTCAGAAAAGTTTTAAAAATTTCAAAGGAACCTGTATCTTTAGAAACTCCTGTTGGGGATGAAGAGGATAGCAGTCTGGGGGATTTTATTGAAGATAAAAATGCCCTCCAACCACTGGATACTGCGATACGATCTAATTTAAGTGAGTCCACTACTAAAATTTTAGCTTCTTTAACACCAAGAGAAGAACGAGTTTTGAGAATGAGATTTGGTATAGGAATGAATACGGATCACACTTTAGAGGAAGTTGGTCTACAATTTTCTGTTACAAGAGAGAGAATAAGACAAATTGAGGCAAAAGCTTTAAGAAAACTTAAACATCCTAGTAGATCTAAACAATTAAAAAGTTTCCTAGAAAAATAAATTATAGTGTAGTAATAGTTTATTGTTGAGGGCCTGTAGCTCAGCTGGTTAGAGCAGTACACTCATAATGTATTGGTCCCAGGTTCGAATCCTGGCGGGCCCACCATCTAATCAGATAGTGTTCCGATTAACCATAAACTTATAACAATATACCAGATCATTTTTTATTGATTTATAAATTCCTCTAATTTTGAGAATAGTGCATTGATATCATTATCATTTGAGTCAAGTATGGACGCAAATTCTTCCTTTTGTGTTCTCGCCAATTTAAGACCTTCTACTATCAAGTCTCTAATTAGAGGCTTCTCAGGATTTTTAGTATACACTCTCCAATCAATTTTTACCTCAGGCTTTTTTGATGTTTTAAGCAACATAGTTTTTACAATTGTATATTTTTCACTTACTTTTTCTGATGATAAAACAGCAATTTTAGGATCAGAATAATCTGTTAGTCTTGAGGTAAAACTTTTTAAGAAGTACTTTTCAAATAATTGTTCATATTTCCTTAATTCTTCCTCTGAAATTTCCTTCCTTTTGCTTCCTAGAGTGTAATAACCTATCCCCTTAATATCTACAGTTTTTAAAGCTATTTCGGATAATTTTTTAGCTTTTTCATCTTTGGTTACATCGCTATTTAAAATTAATTTTGCTTCAGCTACTATTTCTCCAATGAATTTTTCAGGATCGTTACTATAGGCGTTTGAACTTACCTGTAGAAAAAACCAGGTCAAAACTGACCCAAATAAGAGTATAAAACTTCTTTTCATAATTGATTATTGACTGTCTATTTCTTCCCAGTCGCTATCGTCTTGTGCTTTGTTTGAAACTTCCTCGTTTTCAATCTTTTGGATTCTATTTTGTAAATACAGACTTTTTACTGAAGCATAAAAATCAATAGAGTTGTTTTTTAAGCTATCTATGGACTCAATGTTTTTTGATCTAAAATCAACTGCGTCAGTTCCTTTGTAATAATAATAATTATGTTCAGAGTAAGAACGATCTAAAACCTCTGTATTATGTGTAATTTGATAAACAGGATCTAAGAATGTATTTCCAACCAGTCCCACAGCATCTCTTGTTGTGGTAGGACCCAAGACGGGTAATACGAAATAACAACCACTTCCAGATCCCCATATTGCTAAAGTTTGACCAAAATCTTCCCTAGATTTTTTTTCAAAGCCCATTTTTGCAGCAGGATCTAAGAAACCCAAAATTCCAACTGTCGAATTTATAGCAAATCTTCCCGCAGTATTTCCTGCTCGATCCCAATTACCTTGTAGAACATTGTTTGAAAAAGTTAAAAGTAAACGTAAGTTTTCAACAGCATTACTTGTTCCTACACGAATTGGTACCGGCAAACTTCTGTATCCCTTTGCTATAGGTTTAAATAAAGCATTATCTAATCCCATGTTAAACTTATGTATTCCACGACTTACGCCCTCGAAACACTCATTTGCAGTGAATTTTTCGTTACTATGAGCGTTTGCCGTCATTAAAAATTGGCTCAAAACCACAACTAATGAAAGAGTTTTTAGAAGTCTAAGATGCATTTTTATGCTATACATAATTTTAATGCAAATTACCAAGTATTATTCAAAAAATTTTAACAAAAATAGCAGAAGTAACAAAAGTATAACAATGATAATTATACATTACACAGGAATGCAATCTGAACGAGAATCTCTAAGAAGGCTTTCTAATCCCAAATCTAAAGTTAGCGCACATTACTTGATCAGTAGAAATGGTAAAATTTTTAAAATGATAGACGAACAAAAAATTGCCTGGCATGCAGGAAAATCAAGATGGAAAAATTATGTAAACTTAAATCAGAATTCCATAGGAGTAGAATTAGTAAATAAAGGGCATAAAAATGGTTACCAAAGTTTCCCTAAAAAACAAATAATTGCTTTAATTAATTTGTGTAAAAAAATAAAAAGTAAATATAAAATTAAAAATAAATTTATTCTAGGTCATTCAGATATAGCCCCATTAAGAAAAATTGATCCTGGTGAAAAATTTCCATGGAGATACCTGTCATCAAAGGGTATAGGAATTTATCCAAAACAAAATTTCGAGATCTTAAAATTAAAAAAAAATATTGATAGGAGTAAGTTTTTTAATAATTTAGGTAAGATAGGTTATAGATATTTAAAAAAAGGATCTAAAAAAAAACTAATAACAAATTTTCAGAGAAGATATAGACAGAGAATTATAAATGGAGTTTTAGACTTCGAAACCTTCAAAATAAGTGAATTTTTAGCCAAAAATAAAGATATATCTTGATTTTTTATAAATAACTATTATAGCGGTATCGCTAGGCAATTGGATTGTCGCTGTATAGAAGTACAGAGGAAAGTCCGGGCTCTTAAAGGTGCAGTGCCAGTTAACGGCTGGCGAGGGTGACCTTAGGGATAGTGCCACAGAGAATATACCGCCTAATCAAGGTAAGGGTGAAAAGGTGCGGTAAGAGCGCACCGGTTTTCTGGTAACAGAAAACGCATGGCAAACCCCACTGGGAGCAAGACTAAAAAGAGACGACGCCGCGAAAGCAAAAAACAACCTTTAGTTAGTCGTCAGGGTTAGTCGCTTGAGTTTGAGCGTGAGCTCAAATCTAGATAAATGACATCTTAAATGACAGAACCCGGCTTACAGATTGCCTAGCATAAGCTTCCAAATGTTCGTGCTTTGTATCAAATTATTATTTAAATATTGATTAGTTTAAGGTTAATTAAGTATTGACTATAATATAATATACCCATATGATCCCATGAATTCCCAAATATTGGGAAATGGGGAGATTTGATGATATATGTTTTTGTCAACTTACGAAAACAGCCTAGACAAAAAAGGGAGGGTGTCCGTGCCTTCTAGTTTTAGAGCATATTTAAACTCAATGGGATATAATGGTTTTGTTACTTATCCGTCTTTTAATAATTCTGCTCTTGACGCCTGTGCTCAAGACAGAATAGAAAAACTTTCAGACAGCATTGACTCGCTGGGCCCATTTGAAGATAAAAGAGATTTTTTTGCAACCTCAGTATTGTCAGCAAGTACTAATCTTAATTTTGATAGCGAAGGTAGAGTTTCAATACCCAAAAAACTATTAAATCATGCAAAGATCAAATCAAACATTATGTTTGTAGGCTTAGGCAAGGTATTTCAAATATGGGATCCAAAACTTTTTGAAAAGTTTCAATCTCTTGCAAGAAAAAAAGCTTATATTAACAGGTCGGCTTTAAAATGGGATAGTAAATTTAAAAAGGAGGGAGTATGACGATTAATATCGGTGGAGGAGAACTTAAAGAACTAAAACCAAGAATTTTAGTCATGGGAATTGGTGGAGCAGGAGGCAATGCAATTAATGCAATGATAGAAGACGGTATGCAAGGTGTAGAATTCGTAGCTGTAAATACCGATGCCCAAGATTTAAAAGTAAGCAAAGCTGATGCAAAAATTCAAATCGGAATGAATTTAACAAAAGGACTTGGTGCTGGAGCCAAACATGATATTGGTCAAGCAGCTGCCGACGAGTCTTTAAACGAAATAGTTACTTATTTGCAGGGAGCAAATATGGTTTTTATTACTGCAGGGATGGGCGGTGGTACCGGCACCGGAGCTTCACATGTTATCGCAAGAGCAGCAAAAGAATTAAATATTTTAACAGTTGGAGTAATAACTTTACCATTTTCTTACGAGGGACCTAAGAGAATGAGAAGGGCAAGTGAAGGCTGGAGTAAATTAAAAAAACACCTAGATGCTTCAATCGTAGTTCCAAATCAAAATCTTTTTAAAATTGCAAACGAAGCAACCACATTTGAGAAATCATTCTCTTTATCTAATGATGTTTTAAAACAAGGTGTTAGAAGTATTACAGATTTAATGGTTAGACCAGGACTGATCAACCTAGATTTTGCTGATGTTGAAACGGTTATGAACTCAATGGGTAAAGCAATGATGGGTTCCGGAGAAGCTGAAGGAGAAAATAGAGCAATGGCTGCAACCGAAATGGCTTTAAATAACCCTTTAATAGATGACTATTCTCTAAAAGGTGCAAGAGGATTGTTAGTAAATATAACAGGAGGGGAAGACATTAAACTTTTTGAAGTTGACCAAGCAGTAAATAAGATAAGAGCAGAAGTTGATCCAGAGGCAGAACTTATCTTCGGAGCAATAAAAGATGAAAATTTAAATGGAAAAATGAGAGTATCTATTGTTGCAACAGCTCTTGACGGTGAAATGCCCGAAGGAAAATCTATAAATAACAACGTTCATAGAATCCACACAAGAGCCGCAGGATATACTGATGATAACCAAAGAAATATTGAGGTTACATCAATGCCAGACCTCGGATCCATTCAAGGCGCTACAGCACTTAAATTAGATAATGAAGTTGAAACAAATCAAAACCCACTTGTACAAAATGAAGAAGAGGTTAGTACAAAAAAACAAGAAGATTTGATATCTGGAGTATCGCTTGAAAACGCTTCTTATTTTGAAAACGATCATAGTCAGGAAGAGGTTACAAGAACAGAAGAACCCGAAGAAACTGTAATTGACGAAATTTCTCTTTACGAGGAAAAACCTTTGAATAATCCAGACTTAATCCAAGATGGTCACAATGAAGTTTCCCCCCAACTATTTTCTGATGAAGAGATCTCAAATACTTCATCAGAAAATAACAAAGAAGATTCTTTAAAAAGTGATGAAGAAGAGGATTTTGAAATACCAGCTTTTTTACGCAAACAAAAATTTTAAGTTTAAAAATTAGATGAAGGGTATTTCATCGTTTGAAAGTTTTCCACATTATCCAGTAATGCTGGATCAAGTAATTAAAATATGCTCTCATAAACAAGGTGGAAATTTCATTGATTGTACTTTTGGATGTGGAGGATATTCAAAAGCTATCTTGTCCTTATCTAATACAAAAGTAATTTCTATAGATAGAGATAAGCATGCAATAGATTATGCGTCAGAAATTAAGAAAAATTATAAAGAGAGATTTACTTTTCATAGCGCAAAATTTAGCAACCTAGACAAGGTAATAGAAGAAAATTTTAAAGCAGATTTTATTATTTTTGATCTAGGCATTTCATCTTTACAAATTTTTAATTTATCAAGAGGTTTTTCATTTAGGTCAAAAGACAGAATTGACATGAGAATGGGTTTAAATTCTATCTCAGCAGAAGAGGTTTTAAACAAGTATAGTTTTAAAACTTTAAAAAACATTTTAAAATATTTTGGAGACGAAAAAGACTGCTCTCGTATTGCAACAAATATTATAAAAGAGAGGAAAAAAAATCCAATAATATCGGTACCTGCATTAGTAAATATTATTCAAAATAGCAAAAAAAGAAATTATAAAAAAAAAATAAATATTTGCACGCAAACCTTTCAAGCTTTAAGAATTTTTGTAAATAATGAAGTTTCAGAATTAATAAACGGCTTAATAGTGGCCACAAAATACTTAAAAGAGGGAGGAAAAATAATAGTGATAAGCTTTCACTCTTTAGAAGATAAAATTATTAAATTTTTCTTTACTAATTATTCTAATAATAAGTCAAAAAGCTCAAGATATTTTCCACAATTAAAAAATGAGAAAATTCTTTTTGAAAATTATAAAAACTCCATTATTAGGCCAACTGAAAGCGAAGTCAAAAAAAACCCACCTTCTAGATCTGCAAAACTAAGATGCGCAACAAGAAGTAAAGATAGTTTTTTTTATCCAGAAGATTTAAAAAAAAAATTTGAATATTATTTAAATTTAGAAAGTGAGCATGTTTAAAAAATCGGCAATCTTTGTAATTTTCTGCTTTTTCTTATTAACAATCACCACTTCACTCACAAAAAATAAAGCAAGAAATTTAGAAAAAGAGATACTTAAATTAGAAAAAGAAATTTCTCAAATTGAAAAACAAATTAGCGATGCAGAGATTGACTATATTTATCTTTCAAAACCAAAAAAATTAATTACTCAAATTAAAGAATTTAAATCGGAAGAATATTTATCCTATGATAGATCAAAAATTTTCTTTTCAATAAACCATTTTTTGGAACAAAATTCAAAAATTTCTAAATATATTAAATAAATAAAATTTGAATGATAAAAAATAATAATAAAAGAATTAAAAAAAGCTTCTATTTCGAGGAATACCAGCAATTTTCTCAAAATAATGTTGATGATAAATACAGCGTAAGCCACGACAGGGTTTACCTTCTTTTTTTTATTTTTTTTTCTTTAATTTTTATTTTTGCAATAAAAATGATTTCTATCTCATTACAAGAGCCTATTGGTAAATACAGTGCACAACAATACTCTAACTTTAAACTTTTAAGAAATGATATTACTGATAGAAACGGAGTTTTAATTGCAAGAAATATTAAAGTATTTCATGCCGCTATCAAGCCAGGATTAATTAATGATAAAAAAAAGTTTATTTTAAAACTTAAACTTCTCTATCCTGATTTAGATTTTACGGGAATTGAGAAAAAAATTTCTAAAAAAAAATATTTTTATTTAAAGCAGAATATTACTGAAGACGAAAGACTAAAACTTTGGTCTTTGGGTGAAAAAGGTTTGTTGTTTGAGCCTGCGCAAACAAGAGTGTATCCTCACAAAAATTTATTTAGCCATGTAGTTGGTCAAATTAATATTGATAATTATGGTATATCCGGGTTAGAAAAATCTTATGATGAACATCTTAAAATTAATGAAAAACCTTTGGTTACCACTTTAGATTCAAATCTTCAATTTCTTATAAGAGAAGAATTAATTAAATTTCAACAAGTTTTTGAAAGCATTGGAAGCGCATCTATACTCATGGATGTAAATAATGGGGAAGTTCTTTCCATGGTTTCTTTGCCTGACTTTGATTTAAACAAAAGGGAAAAAATTGAAGATGTAAATTATATAAACAGAACAACAAAAGGTGTTTATGAGCTGGGATCAGTTTTTAAAACTTTTACACTAGCAAGTGCTTTAAATGAAAATCTAGTAGAAACTAATACTGAATTTAAAAAACTTCCAAAAAAAATTACTTGTGCAGGTAGATCTATCGGTGAATATGATGATAAGATTCCATCAAATTTAACAGCAGAACAAATTTTAATAAGATCGGGAAATATTGGATCAGTGAGGATAGGCCAGAAAATTGGTGGCGAAGGTATGAAAAACTTTCTGCAAAATATTGGTGTATTGAATAAAATAGAATTTGATATAGAAGAAATAGGTGAACCAATACCTTTTAGGTGGGGAAAATGCAAGCTAGCGACCGCATCCTTTGGTCATGGTATTACAACAACTCTTATTCAGCTCGTCAAAGGCTATTCAATTATATCTAACGGTGGTTTCGATATTAAACCAAAACTTGTAAAAAGAAAGTTTGAAGAAAATAAAAAAAAAAGAATTTTAAGCCAGGCTGTGTCTCAAGAGATAAATCCGATTTTAAGAAAAATCGTTTCAACAAAAGAGGGAACTGCTAATTTTGCGAATATCGAAGGATATGACGTTGGAGGAAAAACTGGAACGGCTCAAAAATCAATAAACGGTGTCTATTCAAATAATAAAATTAATACTTTTGTTGCAGTTTTCCCAATGACTAAACCAAAATATATTTTATTAGTTCTTTTAGATGAACCAAAACCAAATAAAGACTATATTTATCATTATAGAGATGGAAGTGGATGGAAATTTAAAGGAACCCCCTATAATACCGCAGGATGGACCTCTGTTGAAATTGCAGGCAAAATAATAGAAAAAATTGGACCTATTTTAGCCATAAATAAAATTGATTTTGACGACAACTATGTTGTTAAAAAATCTAATTAGCAATCTTAAGCCTAATCTTGCGGGATTAAAAATTAAAGGCATTTCATTTGATAGTAGAAATACGAAAAAAGGTGATTTGTTTGTTTCTGTTAAAGGAAATAAATTTGATGGAAATAATTATATAAAACGGGCTATATCAAAAGGTGCAAAATTAATAATACATTCCAAAGAAATTAAAAAAAATAAAAAAATACAATACCTAAAGGTTAAAAACACAAGAGAAATACTGGCTATCTTAGGCAAAAGATATTATAAAAAAAAACCAAAAAACATAATTGCAGTAACCGGAACAAACGGAAAAACATCAGTTTCAGATTTTTTTCATCAAATCTTTACTATTCAAAATCAAAAAGTGGGTTTTATTGGAACACTTGGTTTTAAAAAAAACAAACAATTAACAAGAAGGCCTCTCACCACATCAGATTCATTGAGTTTAAACAAAGATTTACAAAAAATGAAAGAAGCAGGCATAGACAATGTTATTATTGAGGCATCGAGTCATGGGTTAAAACAAAAAAGATTAGATTTTTTGAAAATAAAAGCAGGGATTTTTACGAACCTTAGCCAAGATCATTTAGATTATCATAAAAGTATGGGTGATTATTTTAATTCAAAACTTTTGTTGTTTAGAAAGCTTTTAAATAAGCAGTCTACAATAATAACAGACTCAGACATTAAACAATTTAACGTTATAAAAAAAATAAAACAAAATAGAAATTTAAAAATTTATTCTATTGGATCTAGGAGCAATATTTTCAAGGTTTTAAGTCATAAAATTTACAACAATTTTCAATTTATTGAGCTTAAGTATAAAAGTAAAATTTATAAATTAAAAGTTTTTTTGTATGGATCAGTTCAAATTAAAAATTTGCTAATGGCAATTCTAGCATCTAAAGTTTGTGGTTTAAAAATAGAAAATATTTTAAATAAAATTTCGAAAATAAAAAGTGTTGACGGGAGATTAAATTTAATTAAAAAATTACCAAACGAATCTAAAATATTTTTAGATTATGCTCATACTCCAGACGCATTAGAAAACGCAATTTTATCATTAAGGGAACATTTTCACAAAAAAATTACAGTTATTTTTGGTTGCGGTGGCGAAAGAGACAAAGGTAAAAGAAAAATAATGGGCAATATTGCAAAAAAATATTGTGATAAAATTTACATAACAGATGATAATCCAAGAACTGAGAGCCCGACAAAAATAAGAAGTGACATCATAAAAGGTCTAAAAGGAAAAAAATTTCATGAAATAGGAAGTAGAAAAAAAGCAATTATTCACGCATTAAGAAATTCCACACCAAAAGAAATTATATTAATTGCAGGAAAAGGACACGAAACTCATCAGGACTATGGTAAGAAAAAAATATATTTAAGTGATAAAAATATAATAAAAAGTTTTAAATCACCCAAAAAATTTTCAAATAAAAACTTTAATATTTTAAAACACAATTCAGAAATTTTAAAAAAAGTTGTTAAAAGTAAAAATGACCATTTTTTTAATGGCGTCTCTATTAATTCAAAAACAATAAAAAGTAAAAATTTGTTCATTGCAATAAAAGGAAGAAAAAATGATGGGCATAATTTTTTAAATGAAGCAGTAAAAAATGGATCTAGCTATTGTGTAGTATCAAAAAAATTTATGAATAAAAAAAAATTTATATTAGTAAAAAATACAATGAGTTTTTTAAATAAAATGGCCGAAAATATAAGGACACTTTCACCAGCTAAATTCATAGCAATTACAGGCAGCACTGGAAAAACAACTGTTAAAACTATGATAGGAGAATTATTAAAAAAATATTCTAAAACTTATTTTTCTCCACATTCATACAACAATCAATATGGCGTACCACTTAGTATTTGTAACATGAACCTTTATGATAATTTTGGAGTTTTTGAAGTTGGTATGAACAAATTTAATGAAATTTATAAATTATCATCTTTGGTAAAGCCAAATATTGGAATAATAACAAATATATCAGAGGCACACCTTGAAAATTTTAAAAATATTGAAGGTATTGCCAAGGCGAAAAGTGAAATAATTTATAATATTCAAGAAGGTGGCACGGTAATTTTAAATAGAGACGATAAATTTTTTAATTATTTTAAAAAAATTGCAAAAAAAAAACAAATCGTAGTTAAGTCCTTTGGTTATTCAAAAGAATCTAATATAAGATTCTCTAGCATAAGAAAAAAACAAAA
>QCNT01000007.1 GCA_003213135.1 Pelagibacteraceae bacterium AG-426-I15
TATTATTTGGAAAAAGAAATGTACGAAGCCCATGACGCCCTTACCTGTATTGGTCAAAAAACTTATGTTGAAGACAAAAAGAGAAAAAAATTCTCAACGGAACATTATATAAAAAGCAATGAAGAGATAACTAATATTTACAAAGATCTTCCAGAGGCATTAGAAAATAACTTTCTTTTTCCTTTTAGATTTAGTTATAAACCGAAGAAATCCGAACCTGTTTTGCCATCTATAAAAATATCAAATGGTCTAAGTGAGTCAGAGGAACTATTAAATTTATCAAAGGAAGGCCTTAAAAATAGGATCGAAAATTTTATTTTAAAAAAAAATCCGCAAATTAATAAATCTAAAATTGAAAAAATTTACCTTGATAGATTGATGCATGAAATTAAAATTATTAATGAAATGAAATATGCCGGATATTTCTTAATTGTATCTGATTATATAAAATGGGCAAAACAAAATAATATTCCGGTTGGTCCGGGCAGAGGATCGGGAGCCGGATCTTTAGTGGCTTATTCATTAGATATTACCGATCTTGACCCGATAGAATTTGATTTGATTTTCGAAAGATTTCTTAATCCTGATAGAATTTCAATGCCTGACTTTGACATTGATTTTTGTGAAGAAAAAAGAGATTTAGTTTTTAAATACTTAAGATCTAAATACAAGAGTGGGGTAGCACACATTATTACTTTTGGAAAACTTAAAGCACGTATGGCTTTAAGAGATGTAGGTAGAGTAATTGGCTTGCCTTACGGACATGTAGATAAAATATGTAAAATGATACCATTCGATCCCTCAAGACCATTAACTTTACAGGAGTCAATTGCAAGGGAGCCAAGAATAAAAGAAGAAGAAAAAAACAACCCTAAAGTAAAAAAATTAATTGAATTATCTCTAAAACTAGAAGGTTTGAATAGAAATCTAGCAACTCACGCTGCCGGTGTCGTAATTGCTGGAGAAAAATTATCAGAACAAGTTCCACTTTATAGAGACAAAAGTTCAGATTTGCTTTTACCATCAACACAGTTTGATATGCACTCATCAGAAAATGCAGGATTAGTTAAATTTGATATTTTAGGATTGAATACCTTAACTGTCATCCACAAGACAGTTCAAATGTTAAAAATTAAGAAAATTAATTTAGATATAAACAAAATACCTTTAAATGATCCAGAAATTTTCAATCTATTATCAACTGGAGAAACTACAGGATTGTTTCAATTAGAAAGTTCAGGCGTAAGAATTGCTTTAAAACAAATGCAACCGAATAGGTTTGAGGATATCATAGCTCTTGTTGCACTATATAGGCCTGGCCCTATGAACAATATTCCTATTTACAATGATTGTAAAAATGGTCTAAAAAAACCTGACTATATACACGAAAGTTTAGAAAAAATTCTAAAACCAACATATGGAATCATAATTTACCAAGAACAAGTTATGCAAATCGCCCAAGTTTTAGCAGGTTTTACTGCGGGAGAGGCGGATATTTTAAGAAAAGCGATGGGAAAAAAGAAAAGGAAAGAACTTGAAAAACAAGAGGAAAAATTTATCAAGGGAGCTATAAACAATGGAATTAAGAAAGATATCGCTTCATTTATTTTCCAAAAAATTAAACCATTTGCCGAATACGGATTTAACAAAAGTCATGCGGCAGCTTACGCATTAATTGCTTATCAAACAGCCTATCTTAAACATTATCATAAAGAGGATTTTATAGCTGCCACCATGACCACAGAACGTTCAAATACAGATAAGCTGAGAGAATTTGTTCAAGAATTGAAACGCCTCAAGATAGAAATACAAAGACCTAATATAAACAAGTGTTACTCAGATTTTAAAGCAGATAAAGGAAAGATATATTATGCACTTTCAGGCATCAAAAGTGTTGGTCACGAAGCAGTATCTAACATAGTAAAAGAAAGACAAAAAAATGGATCATATAAATCTTTAGAAGATTTTATAAGAAGAACCAACCCCAAGAATATTAACAAGCTACAATTAGAAGGCTTAGTAAAAGCAGGTGCTTTTGATGAACTATATAATAACAGAAGATCATTATTTGACTCTATACCAAAAATAATTCAAATTAATAAAAGTTTGTGGGAAGAAAAAAATAGCAAACAGAACAATCTTTTTCAGAACAGCGCTGATAAAAATGATGACTTAATTAATATAGAAAATAAAGAAAATTGGGAAAATAATGAAATACTTATGCATGAATTTCAATCAATTGGTTTTTACATGTCTGATCATCCCCTAAAAGTATACAAAACTTACTTAAAAGAGTCTAAAATTTTGCCATTTAATGATTTTATGAATAGTCAGAACAACAGCGCGGTAGTTGCTGGAACAATTATGTCTATTCAAGAAAAAAAAAGTATAAAAGGCAATCCTTTCGCAATTATTAAATTTAGTGATTTAGAAGGTGAATTTGAGCTTTTTTTATTTTCTGATTTGTTGATTCAAAAAAGAAACGAGCTCAAAGCTGCTGAATCTTTTATTTTAACTCTTCAGAAAGACTCTTCTTCTAACGGATCAGAAACAAAACGTATAAATATAAAAAAAATAATCAATATTGATGATATTATGAATAAAACACATGAAAATGTGACCATCGAACTTAAAGACAAATCATCTTTTGATCAGCTAAAGGATCTTCTCAAAGAAAGCGGTAATACAAAGGTTAAAATTAAAATTGGTGACACATCAAAAACTTACATATTTGAGCTCAAAAACCCAAGAAAATTCAATTTTAAAACTTTTAACGCTATAAAAGACAAAGATTTCATCAAAAAAATAAGCTTTTAACATCTTGATTTTTTTTTAAATAGAAAGTATCTACTAGTTAATTTCGCACACAGTATTGGGTATACGCCCACCGGTCCGAAAGGAAAACTGTGGAGGTAAAACCGGAAAAATTATGAACGTACCAAGTGTATCTATAAAACAATTACTTGAAGCCGGAGTTCATCTTGGCCACAAAACTCTAAGATGGAATCCAAAAATGAAAAACTTTATATTTGGCGAAAAAGATTCCATTCATATACTAGATCTTACACAAACAGTCACATTAATTAAAAAAGCATTAACGGAAGTTCACAAATGTATTTCAAGTGGTGGAAAAATTCTAATTGTTTCAACAAAAAAACAAGCTTCAGAAACTGTTTTAAAAGTTGCTGCGGAAACTGGGCAATTTTACGTGAACTATAGATGGCTTGGCGGAATGTTAACTAATTGGAAAACAATCCAAAATTCGATAAAAAGATTAAAAAAACTAGAACAAGATTTATCAAAAGAAGATATTGGTTTCACAAAAAAAGAAATTCTTAAACTTGGTAAAGAAAAAGATAAACTAAAAAGATCTCTTGGTGGAATTTCCGATATGAAAAAGGTACCTGATATGCTTTTTGTAATTGATACTAATGTAGAATCATTAGCGATTAAAGAAGCGGTAAAATTGGGTATACCTATTGCAGCAGTTTTAGACTCAAATTCCAATCCTGAAGGTATAAGCTTTCCTATACCGGGAAATGACGATGCTAGAAGATCAATAAATCTTTATTGTGAATTATTAAAAGAAACTATTGTAGATGCTAAAAAATACATAGCAAAAGAAAAAGTTGAGGACAAAAAAAACAATAACTCTGAAGAAACAAAGCCAAAAAAAGAAGCACAAAGTAAAAAGAAAAATTCAGAAAAGAATTAATTTATTATTTCTATAAAAATGTCTAAAGATAAAATGCTAGAAAATGTAAAAAAATTGAGAGAAATCACTGGCGTTGGTTTTAAGGATTGTAAATTAGCATTAGATGAAAATAATGGTGATATTGAAAAATCTATTGATTATCTGAGAAAAAAAGGAATTGCAAAAGCTTCAAAAAAGATGAGCCGTACAGCCGCAGACGGTTTAGTGTTAGTTTGTGAAAAAGATAATGAAATGTCAGCACTAGAAATAAATAGCGAAACAGATTTTGTTGCAAAAAATAAAGATTTCATTAATTTTTGTAAAGAAGTTTCTGAGATAAATTTTAAAAATAAGGGTAGTCTCGAAAAAACAAAATCGTATTTAATGAAAAACAATAAATCAGTTGATGAAAATTTAATAAATCTCATAACGAAAATTGGCGAAAAAATAACAATAAGAAGAAGTAAATTTTTTGATAAAAGTGGAAGTAATTTTAGTTATGTTCATAATTCTTTAGAAAAAAATGTAGGAAAAGTGGTTTCAATTATTAAAATCAATGGTGGCAAACAACAAGATTTAAAGGATATCGGATCTAAACTAGCAATGCACGTCGCTGCCTCAGCTCCAATTGCAATTGAAAAAAATGGAATAGAAAAAAGTATTTTAGATAAAGAAATCGAAATTATTAAAGAAGAATTAAAAAATAGCGGAAAGAAAGAAGAAATGATTGATAAAATTTCTCAAGGAAAATTAAATAAGTTTATATCGGACAATACACTTTTAAATCAGATTTGGATAATGGATCCTAAAAAAAAAGTTAAAGATATTCTTAAAACCGATATAACAGTTATTGACTTCGTTCGTTTTAAAGTCGGAGAGGGCGTTGATTAAAAAATGAGTGATACATACGATAAAAATGATATTATAAATAAGATGGACAAGTCCCTTGCGGCATTTAAAAAAGATTTAACTTCAATTAGAACTGGAAGAGCAAACCCGGCTATGCTTGATTTAATTTCTGTTGAAACATATGGAAAGAGAATGCCAATAAACCAATTAGCAACAGTTACTGTTCCAGAAGCAAGATCAATATCAATTCAGGTTTGGGATAAGTCAAATGTAACATTAATTGATAGCGCAATAAAAAAATCAAATTTAGGTATTAACCCACAAATTGATGGGCAAATTCTTAGAATTCATATTCCACAATTAACTGAAGAGAGAAGAGTAGAATTAGTAAAATCATTAAATGGGTTGGGAGAAAAAGGAAAAGTTTCTATTAGAAATATTAGAAGAGATTCTAATGATTTAATAAAAAATCTCTTAAAAGAAAAAAAAATTAGTGAAGACGAAAGCAAAAATTATGAAAAAGAAATACAAAAAACCACTGATATTAATATTGAAAAGATAGATAAAATTTTAGCAGATAAAGAAAAAGAAATACTTAACCAATGAATAAAATCGACCATATTGCCATTATTATGGATGGTAATGGACGTTGGGGTAAAAAAAAAGGGAAGTCAAGAAAGTTTGGTCACTTGAACGGTGTGAAAGTAATTGAAAAAATTGTCAAATCATCGATTAAATTAAAAGTTCCAATTTTAACGTTTTACACTTTCTCCACAGAAAATTGGAAAAGACCCAAAACAGAAATAAGTTTTTTATTTAAATTAATTGAAAGTTATTTCACAAAAGAAATAAATAATTTAATAAAGAATAATATTAAAATAAATATAATAGGAAACACAAATAAGTTACCCAATAAAATTAAAAAAAAAATAAACGAAACTATTAAAAAAACCAGAAAATGTAATAAAATTTTGGTAAATTTAGCCATAAATTATGGATCAAAAGATGAGATAATAAACTCTGTCAAAATTATGAGAAGAAAAAAATTAATTATTTCAAACAAAAACTTTGAAAAAAATTTATATACTAATAATCTACCTGATCCAGATTTATTAATAAGAACAGGGGGTAAAAAAAGACTAAGTAACTTTTTGTTGTGGCAGCTAGCTTATTCTGAATTATATTTTACAAATAAGTTATGGCCAGATTTTACCAGTCTAGATTTTAATAAGATTATAAAAGATTTTAGGAATGTAAAAAGAAACTTTGGAAAAATATGACAAATTTACAAAAAAGAGTAATTACATCAATTATAATTTTTCCAATATGTATTTTTTTTATTCTTAAAGGTGGCAATTATATTGTCTCATTCTTATATGCTATTTTAATACTTGGAAATTTTGAAGTTTTTTCTGTTTTTAAAAGAAAGTTATCTATAATTTTTTTAGACTTAGTTCTTGTTTCGGCTTTACTTTCAATTTTATTTTTAAGAAATGATACAATATCATCATATGTTTTATTAATATGGGTAATAATTTTAACAATTTTTTCTGATATCGGAGGATACATTTTTGGTAAATTATTTAAATGGGGAAAACTTACAGACATTAGCCCCAGAAAAACATTATCAGGATCAATAGGATCATTTATTTTTTCAATAGGATCAGTCTTTATAATCGGACTTATTTTTCAAATATTTTCTAATCTTGATTTTAATTTTTTTAAGGTAAGATATTTTGTCCTAGCAATAGTTTTATCATTTATTGCACAACTTGGTGACATTGCAATATCATATTTAAAAAGATTAGAAAAAATTAAGGATACAGGAAAAATATTGCCTGGACACGGAGGTATTTTTGATAGAATTGACGGACTCATGTTTACTATTTTGTTTGCTACCTTAATTTATCGCTTAGGACTATTTCCTTAATGAAAAAAAAAATTGCTATACTTGGATCTACTGGATCAATTGGCACAAATTCTTTAAATATTTTAAAAAATGATTTAAAAAATTTTGATATAGTTCTGCTTTCTTCAGATTCTAATTACCCTCATATTATCAAGCAGATTAAAAAATATAAGCCCAAATACTTCGTCATCAATAATCTTCTCGTCTATAAAAAAATTATTAAAAAATTTAAAAAAAAAAAAACTAAGATATTAAATACTTTCAATAATATAGAATTAAAAAGGATTAAATTTGATATTACAATTTCCGCAATTGTTGGTATAGCAGGACTAGAACCCACTATACAGTTTGCTAAAAATAGCAAAAAAATTTTATTAGCCAATAAAGAAACAGTTATTTGTGGATGGCATATACTAAAAAATGTTTGCAAAAAAAATTATACCTCAATAATTCCAGTCGACTCCGAACATTTTTCAATAAACGAACTTACTAAAAACTATACTAATAAAGACATCCAAAAAATATATATAACGGGTTCAGGCGGGCCATTTCTAAGAAAGTCGATTAATGAATTCAAAAATATTAGAGCTAGTGAAGCTATAAAACATCCTAAATGGCAAATGGGAAAAAAAATATCAGTAGATTCTTCAACTATGATGAACAAAGTTTTAGAATCTATTGAGGCATTTAAACTTTTTCCATTTGATGAAAATAAGTATGAAATTGTGATACATCCACAATCATTAATACACGCAATAGTTTTCTTTAAAAACGGTCAAACTAAACTTCTTTACCATGAAACAGATATGAAAATTCCATTAGCTAATGCAATATATAATAATAAAATTAATATAAAAAATTTATTAAAATCAAAAAGTAATTTTTTAAAAAACATCACTACCCTGAGCTTTGAACCCGTAGATAAAAAAAAATTTCCAATTGTTACTTTGTTATCTAAAAATATATACAGAAATTCTGGAGCTATAGTTTTAAACGCATGTAATGAGGTTTTAGTAGGTGAATTTTTAAAAAAAAGGATAGCGTTTAATTCAATTTACCCATGCCTAAAAAGGGTTTTTAGGGATAAAGATTTTAAAAAATATGCTATAAAACGCTCACCATCTATCAAAGAAATATATAAAATTGATAAATGGAGCAGACAAAAGACTTTAAAAATTATTAAAAATAAATGAAAAAAATAACTTTAAAAATATTGTTTATCGTGAGTCTTCTTTTAATAGGCAATAATGCTTTTGCAGAAATTTTAAAAAAGATTGAAGTATCAGGAAATAAAAGAATTTCTAAAGAAACAATTAAAGTTTACGGCGATGTTCAATTAAATAAAAATTATCAAGCTGATGATATAAACAATATAATTAAAAAACTATATGATACAAATTTCTTTTCTGACATTTCGACTAGTTTTTCAAATGGTGTATTAAAAATAAATGTTACCGAAAATCCCATTATATATTCAATAGATATAAGAGGTGAAGATGCGAAGAAATATAAAGAGCAGATATTTAAAATTATTTCATTAAAAGAAAAGGCTTCTTATATTGAAAATTTTGTAAAAACCGACATTGAAATAATTAAAAATTTTTATAAATCTTTAGGATTTTATTCTATTTCTGTTAATGCAGAGAAAAGAAAAGCAGATGCTGGTGAAAATACATTAAATCTAATATTTAATTTAGAAAAAGGTGACAGAAGTAAAATTAAGAAAATTTATTTTATTGGAGATAAAAAAATTAAAAGCAAAAGATTGAGAGATGTAATTACTTCAGAGGAAGCTAAATTTTGGAAATTTTTAACTAGAAATATTTATCTGAATACAGAACGAATAGAATTAGATAAAAGACTTTTAAAAAATTATTATTTAGGCAGAGGATATTATGATGTGCAAGTTTTATCTACTAGTGCAGAAATAACTAATGAAAATAATATTGATTTAACATTTAGTATTAATGCAGGAAAAAGATATAGATTTAAAAAGATCTCAACAAATCTTGACCCTGTATTTAATACATCTGTTTTTGAAGATTTAAAACCTATTTATGAAAAGTACGTAGGAGAATATTACTCACCATTTAAAATTAAAAAAATTCTTGATAATTTAGATGAAATTATTGATGACAATCAACTTCAATTTGTTCAACATACTGTAAAAGAAACAGCAAGCGAAGATGGTATAGATGTAGAATTTAATGTTTTTGAGGGTCAAAAAATTCAAATTGAAAGGGTTAATATTAGCGGAAATACTGTCACTACCGACTCAGTAATAAGAGCGGGCCTTTATCTGGATGAAGGCGATCCTTATAGCAAAACCAAAGTTGAGAAATCTATATCAAATTTAAAATCTATGAATATTTTTAATAAGGTTGACCATAGAATATCCGATGGTTCCGAACCAGGCTTAAAGGTTCTATCAATTTCTATTGAGGAAAAACCTACCGGAGAAATAAGTGCAGGCGCAGGTTATGGTACTGAAGGAGGTGCATTTTCTTTTTCAATAAGAGAAAATAATTATTTAGGAAAAGGTTTAAAAGTATCTGCCAATGCAGATGTAACCTCTCAGTCAATTAGAGGAGGAGTTAATGTGATCAACCCTAACTATAATTATACAGGTAATAAAGTTTTTGGTGGATTTTCCAGCAAAAAAACTGACCAACCAGACTCTGGATATGAAAATACTCTTATTAATCTAGCTGGCGGTATTGAATTTGAACAATACAAAGATATTTTTATTGCCCCAGATTTAAGCTTTACTATCGACGATCTTACAGTAGATGACACAGCATCAAGTCAGTTAAAGAAACAAGCAGGAAGCTTTACCGATTTTACTTTTGGGTATTCAATTAAAAGTGACAAACGAAACAGAAGATTCATGCCCACCGATGGACATATATTAGTTTTTAAACAAAATTTACCTATTTATGCTGACTCCAAAAGTATACTAAATTCATTCAAGCATAGTTCTTATTATACTTTTAATGAAAATGTAATTGGAGCTCTTAAATTCTACGGAGCTGCTGTAACGGCTTTAGGTGATGATGATGTTCGATTAAGTAAAAGACTTCGTTTAAGTAGAAAACTTTTAAGAGGTTTTGAAACCAGCAAAGTTGGTCCAAAAGATGGGTCTGATTATATTGGAGGAAACTATGCTACCGCATTAAATTTAGAGGCAGCATTACCCAATCTGCTTCCAGAAGGAACAGAAACAGATGTCTCTTTATTTATGGACATAGGTAATCTCTGGCATGTTGATTATTCAAGTTCTGTCAATGATTCTGACAAAATTAGATCTTCAATAGGTGTAGCTACAAACATGTATACACCGATAGGACCATTAAGTTTTGTAATTGCTCAGAACTTATCAAAAGCTGAAACAGATCAAACACAATCGTTTAACTTTCAAATAGGAACGTCATTCTAAAATGAAGTTTTTAAAATTTTTTTTAATATCAATTTTGCTCATAATTTATAGCAATTTTTCGTTTGCTTCTGATGTATATTTTGTTGATATGAAAAAAATCCTTAATACAAGTAAAGCAGGGAAAAATGCCCAAGATTTTCTTAAAAAAAAACTAACAGAGGACACAAAAAAATTTGAGAAAGAACAAGTTGCTCTAAAAAAAGCGGAAACAGATTTAATCTCCAAAAAAAAAATACTTTCCTCAGAAGAATATAAAAAAAAATTAAATGAACTTAGAAAAAAAAATATCGCTTTTCAAAAAAAAAAGCAATTAGCCGCAAATGAAATTTTTAAAAAAAAGGAAAAAGCTAGAGCTGAATTAAATAAAGCTTTAAAACCAATACTAGAAAAATATATGTCAGAAAAAAATATTCCTGTTGTAATAGATAAAAAAAGTATTGTTGTTGCCAAAACAGAGATAGATTTAACAGATAAAATTTTACAACTTCTTAATAAAGAATTAAAATCTATTAACTTAAAATAGTTTCAATGCCAGAAGTAATTTTTTTTGAACCTAAAGGTCCATTTCCTCTAAACGAATTATTAAAAGATTTATCTGACCGTAAAGAAAAAATTAAAATATCCAACATTAAAACTTTAGACAAAGCCACCAAAAATGATATAACTTTTTTTAATTCAGTTGATTATAAAGAGCATGCTAAAAACACTAGTGCTGCAGCATGTTTAACTACTAGTAATTTAGAACAATATATACCAAAAAAATGTATTAAAATTATTGTAAAAAATGTTTTACTATCAGCAGCACAAATTTCACACAAGTTTCATCCTCAAGCACATTTGGATTACCCCGATAAGTCCCTAGCAGATTTTCATAAAATTTCATCGAAATATGACTCTGTTACATTTGGTAAGAATATTTTTATTGGCAATAACGTTAAAATAGGTTCTAAGAGCTCATTAGGTAGCAATGTTATAATTGAACATGATGTTCACTTAGGCAGCAACTGTTTAATTGGTTCTAATGTTACCATTAGGAATTCATTAATTGGAAATGAAGTTGTGATACAAGATGGATGCAAAATTGGTGTTAAAGGGTTTGGATTTATTCCATCAAAAGAAAAAAATTTTAGGTTTCCACATATTGGCAGTGTCATTTTAAATGACAACGTTGAACTTGGTGCAAATTGCACAATAGACAGAGGATCAATAGGAGATACAATTATAGGAAAAAATACTTTTTTAGATAACCAGGTTCATGTGGCTCATAATGTAAAAATTGGAAAAAATTGTATGATAGCCGGTCAAGTTGGTTTTGCAGGAAGCACAACTATTGGAGACAATGTTTCAATTGGTGGACAAGCAGGAATTTCTGGCCATTTAAAAATTGGAAATAATGTTAAAATTGGGGGCGGAAGTGGTGTTGTAAAAAATATTCCAGATAACACAACTGTTATGGGTTATCCAGCTGTGCCTTTAAGAGAATTTTTAAAAAAATGACTAACAGTATAGATAAAGAAATTATTAAAAAACTTCTTCCTCACAGAGAGCCTATGCTTTTAATAGATAGATTGATAAATATAGTACCATTAAAATCTGCTACTGCGATTGTAAACGTGAAAGAAGGAAATTTCTATTTTGACGGTCATTTTCCTGGACAATCGGTTATGCCTGGAGTTTTAATAGTAGAGGCTTTTGGTCAAGCCGCGGCAGCTCTCACAGCACATGGAATTGATCCAAATGAATATAAGAATAAGCTTGTTTATTTAATGAGCGTTGAAAAAGCTCGTTTTAGAAATCCTGTCATGCCAAATTGTGAATTACATTTAGACATAGAAGCTGTCAGATCACATGGAAGAGTTTGGAAGTATAAAGGAATAGCAAAAGTTAATAATAAGAAAATGGCAGATGCAGAATGGTCTGCAACAATAGTTGATAGAAATAAATGATACACAAAACAAATGTAATAAATTCAAAAGCAAAAATAGGAAAAGATGTTAAAATTGGACCTTTTTGTTTTATTGGTCCAAACGTCCAATTAGACGATGGTGTTGAGCTGATTTCAAATATCCATATAGAGGGTAATACAAAAATAGGAAAAGGAACAAAAATATTTCCTTTTGCAAGTATTGGAACTGTACCACAAGATTTAAAATACAAAGGCGAAACTAATAGTTTAGAAATAGGGGAAAATAATATTATTAGAGAATATGTAACTATTAATCCTGGTACAGCAGGAGGTGGAAGCAAAACCATTGTCGGCAATAATTGTTTACTAATGATCTCATCTCACGTAGCTCATGATTGTAAAATTGGAAATAATGTTGTTATTGCAAACAATGTACCTTTAGGAGGCCATGTAACTATCGAAGACTCAGTTGTAATAGGAGGTAATTCTGCTGTTCATCAGTTTACTAGAATTGGTAGACTGGCAATGATCGGTGGAATGACCGGCGTTATAAAAGATGTAATTCCTTTTGGATTATCTTTTGGAAACAGAAATTATCTAAAGGGGATCAATTTAGTAGGTTTAAGAAGAAAAAAGTATGGTAATAAAAAAATAATTGAATTAGACAGGGCCTATAAAAAAATGTTTTCTTCGGTCAATCTTCAAGAAAATTTAAGTAAAATCAACGGCGAATTTAAAGGAAACGAACTTGTCGAAGAGGTCACAAAGTTTATAGAAAAGGATAAAAAAAGACCTATTTGTGCACCGTTATCTGAATAATGATTGGCTTAATATTTGGAGAAACAACTTTCCCAAAAGAAATTTTAAAAAAAATTAAAAGAAGAAAATTAAAATATTTAATTATTGATTTGACAAAAGGAAAAGTTTTTAAAAAAGACAAATGTTCATTCAGTCTTTCGATTGGTCAATTCGGAAAAATTATAAATATATTAAGAGAAAATAATTGTAAAAAAGTTTTGTTCGCAGGAAGAGTTAAAAAACCTAATTTTTCTAGAATTCGTCTAGATCTCAAAGGTTTTTACTATATCCCAAGAATAATTAAAAGTTCAAGATTTGGAGATGCCGCAATATTAAAAGAAATTATTAAAATATTAAATCAAGAAAAAATTAAAACAATAAGTTCATTATCTTTTAATCCTGAATTAACTTTAAAAAAAGGAAGTTACTCTAAATTAAAACCTAATAAAAATGACAAAGCCGATATTAAGAAAGCGATTGAAACATTAAACAGTATAGGAAAATATAACTTCTCACAAGGAACAGTAGTAAGAAACAAAAAAATTGTAGCTATTGAAGGTAGAGGCGGAACTCAAAAAATGCTCATGAAATGTAAAAACAAAAGATTTAAGAGAACCGGTGTTTTAGTCAAATTTCCAAAAAAAAAACAAGATTTAAGAATTGATTTGCCAACAGTTGGTCTTAAAACTTTTGTGCAATCAAAATCTGCAGGTTTAAAAGGAATTGTATTAAAAAGTAAGCAAAATGTATTTCTAGAAAAAAATAAATGTATCAAATTTGTAGATAAAAACAAAATGTTTATAAAGGTTGAATGAAAACAATATTTATTTTTTTATTTTTTTTTAATTTCACTATTTTACATAGTATTGAAATTAAATTTGAAAAATTAATTAACAATTTAGATAAACCTTGGAGTTTTTCTTTTATTGATCATGAAAATATAATTTTTACAGAGAAATCAGGAAGATTGTATACACTTAATTTAAAAACTAAAAAAAAATCAGAAATTCAACACAATCTCTCTGTTTTAGAGGTTGGACAAGGAGGTTTGCTCGATGTTTTAAATCATAATGGAGAAATCTTCGTATCTTATTCTGAAAATCGAGGAAACTGGGAAACTAGCACATCTGTAGCTAAAGGAATTTTTAATATGAATAATATAAAATTTAAAAATATTTTTAGAGCGGAACCTCCGATCGACTCTGGTTACCACTTTGGTTCAAGGTTAGTTATTAAAGATAATCATCTGTACATTACTGCAGGGGAAAGAAGAAAAGGAATGATTGCTCAAGACGCAACGCAACATCCTGGAAGTATAATAAGGATAAATCTAGATGGCTCTATTCCAAAAGATAATCCTAAATTTAAAAATAAAAGCAAATGGCTACCTGAAATTTTTCAAATAGGCGTAAGAAATCCTCAAGGTATAGCTTTATCACCTTTTGACAGCCAAATTTATATTACAAATCATGGCGCAAGAGGTGGCGATTGGTTTGGCAAGGTGAATTATGGAGAAAATTATGGTTGGAAAATTTTGGGTTGGGGAGGAACAAATTATTCAGGCTCAAAAATTGGCCCCAAATGGAAACCTGGATTTACAAAAGCCATTAAATATTGGGTGCCCTCAATAGCCGTTAGTGCAATGACAATTTATAAAGGCAATGCTTTCAAAGAATGGAATGGAGATGCTTTAATTACATCACTCAAAGATGAATCTTTGAGAAAAATAAAATTTAAAGATAATGAATTAATTGGTGAAGAAACTATTTTTAAAGGAAAGATTGGAAGAATAAGAGATATAAAGATACACCAGATAACAGGGGAAATTTATTTGCTCTCAGATAAAGGAGAACTCTGGAGAATGTATAAATGAAAAAAATTTTTATACTAACTGGTGAGCCATCTGGAGACAAATTAGCATCTAAAGTTATTTCAAAAATTAAAAATTCAAGACCAGATATAGAATATTTATCTGTTGGTGGTGAACATCTAAAAGCTTTAGGTATTAAGTCACTTTATGATTTAAGGGAGATCACTTATCTTGGATTTACAAGAGTTATATTAAATATTTTTAAAATAAAGAGAAAATTAAACGATACTGTAAAAGAAATTCTTAAGTTTAAACCAGATATTCTTTTTTCAGTTGATAGCCCTGATTTCACATTACGTGTAGCAAAAGAAGTGAAAAAAATTGACCCAAGTATCAAAACAATACATTTTGTAGCACCACAAGTTTGGGTTTGGAGAGAGCAAAGGGTAAAGCAGCTAAAATCCTTTTTAGACCATATTTTATTATTATTTCCATTTGAAAAAAAATATTTTGATAAAGAGGGTATTCAATCAACATTCACAGGACATCCATTATTAGAGGAGCAAGAAAAAAGCAAAGTAGATTTAAGCCAGATTATAAAAGATAACAAAAAAATCATCTCCATCTATCCTGGTAGTAGATTGTCTGAGATTAATATTTTAACGCCAATTTTGTTTGAATTTGTTAAAAAGATGAACGAGAAGTACAAGGATTTATTTTTTGTTTTTCATTCCACATCAGAACATGTTCAGTTAATTCAAAATCTTCTATTAAAAAAAGGTTTTAAAAATTGTGGAGCTATAGGAGATGAAAAAATAAAATCTCATATACTTAAGTCTTCTATTTTTGCAGTATCAAAATCAGGAACTATTTCATTAGAAATCTGTAATGCAAAAGTTCCATCTATTATAATTTATAAGATGGGCATAATTAACTTTTTTATTGTTAAAATGTTAGTTAAAGTTAAATTTGCAAATATTATCAATATAGCTGCGAAAGAAGAAATTATCCCTGAATTATTACAATCTAACTGTAATCCTACTAATATTTATAATACAGTTGACAAGCTTTTAAGCAACAAAAGTACATTAGATAAACAGGTTATTAAAACTCAAGAAATAATCAGAAATTTTAAAACAGAAAAATCTTCGGAAATAGCTAGTTCAGTTTTAATCAATAGCCTTTAAACAAACATATCTGCGTATTGTAAATCAGATATATCTGAAATTTTTTGAGTCACTACGTATTGGTGTAAATTCTTCCACTTATTTTTTGAATTATCAAAAGGGTTTTTAAATCTGTGTATTGTATCTTTAATAATATTATCCATCAAAGGAGAGGGTTTCGTTTTTGTATATGCATAATAAGAAGATTTTGAATAGTCTAAGTCTCTGCTTAAAATCTTGATACTTTCTTGTGCCATAGATTTAAAGTCATCTATTAAATTCTTATTACTATTAGCAAAGGTTTTAGATGCAAATACATCCAGCGCACAAAAATTTGGTATTTGAACATCTTCTAAGTATAATTTTTTAACTTCTAAACCTTCTAGTTTAGACTCAACGCCTTCAAAATTTTCAAAACATAACCATGCAGCATCAAATCCGGTTTTTAGATGTTTGATATGATAAAAATCATTAGCTACAATTTTTATATTTTTATTGGTTTTATTAATTTTTTTTAAATGCCTTTGAATAATATCGTTAGCTATTTTATCTGTAACAGGGTTGCTTACTGGTGAAGTAATTCTAATTTGTTTTCCATTAATTAAATTTTCATATCCTTTTGTTGTAAATATTATGCCACCGTTGGTTTCAAAAAAGTTTCCAATAGAGCAAATATTTTTTTGGTATTTTTCTATTAAGTGTAATGGTTCATTCGTTGCTAATTGAATATTATTTAGTGCGAGTTCTTTAAAGCCATCATAATGACCCTCGGGTTCAATAATCTCTAAATCAATATTATGTTTTTTATATAAACCTTTGTCCAAACCTACGATAAAGGGTAGGTGATCAGGATTTATAAACCATTCAAGTGCTAATTTAATTTTCATATTCCCTCACTGAATTACCGGTCAGGTTCAAAGAGTATAATCTCAGTCTTAATAGACACCCCTTAAATTTTATTTTCTCAATTCATTGTAAAGGAATGTTGCAATCGAATCCATTCCTTTTAAATCACTTTTACTCTCTGCAATTGAATTATAATTTGTATTTGTATTGATGTCGTAAGTATAGTGAACACCGTCTTTTCCTTTAATATATTCTATTCCTGCAATTTCAATACCATTTGATTTTAATAAATTTTCATATTTTTTAATTTCAGGATTCTTATAATCCTTTAAAATCATAAACTTATTACCATCAGGATTAGTAGGACAAAACTTTTCCTCTACGTTACATGCGTCTGCAGGGCATAACTCAAAACCTTCAGATGCATCTACTTGAACAGCATATAAAAATTTTCCTTTAACAAACTCTACTCTAGTTATTATTTTAGGGTCTGACTGAATATATTCTTGTAATAAAGTAATCCCATCAATTGAGTCTTCAAAATCTCCATTAATATATTTTTCAAGCTCACTGTTATTTTGAAAAAACTTTACACCTAGGCCTCTGCCTCCTCGATTATGTTTTGTAATAAATGGTTTTGTAAAATTTTTTGCTTTTTCTAAAATCTCTTTTTTATCTTTAGCATAGTAAGTTTCTGGATAGTTAATATTAAATTTTTTTAATTCTTTATATTGTTTTTGTTTGCTAATTTCTAATTCCAAAGCTCTTGAGTTATTTACTACTCTTTTTTTATCTTTTTCTAACCAATCAAGTACATCTTTTGTATTTTCTGGAGCATATCTGTGTCCTCTTGAATGCGCGCTCGCACTCATCCTGTTATAAAAAACACCATTTGGTGGTGTTTTTTTAAAATCGAAGCTTTCTTTGTCCATATGCCATTCTTTGAATGGAGCTTTAATTTTTTTAAAACTTTCCCTTAATGGTGCAAGCCACTCATCATTTTCATGTATCACATAGATATTTTTTTCCATGGGTTTTTATAAACAATTCTTTACCCTTTTTTCAACCCAGATTTATTATATTTATGACGCACTTACTTTAGGCAAATAATTAAAGGAAGCAGTATCTATTTTCGAAGAATGTTCTCTTCTCATCTTCCAGCCTTTATGTATTCCTGCGCTAGCTATTGTTATTGCGTGCCTACCATATTTATTATTTGTATGATCAATAGCCTTCATTAATGTTTTAGATCTATCATCTAAAAGTGGTGTTAATAGATTTACTTCATTTTTATCCGCATCTTTTAGTTTTGATAAAATAATCCCAGCTTTTTGATAATGATATCCAGGCTTATACATACCTTTTAAAATATTTCTTGCGTACTTAACAAGCTCAATACTATTATTTGTAGCAATTGGTAGTTCAACAGTTTGCGAATTTGAGTAATATTTTCTATTTTTATTAAAAGGGCTAGTCCTAATAAATACCGTTAACCCTCTACATATTTGATCGTCGCCTCTTATTTTTTCAGCGGCGTTTAAACAGTAAGTAGATACAGCCTCCTCTAGTTTTTGTAAGTCTGTTATTCTTTCCCCAAAAGATCTTGATACACAACAATTTTTTCTTTTCTCTTCATGAAGCTCTAATCCAATACAGGTTATACCTCGTAATTCCATTGCCGTTCTTGACCCAAGAACATTTGTGCTTTTTTTTACCCACGTATTAGAAACAGACTTTAATTGATAAGCATTTTCTATACCGTTTTTTATATATAGCTTAGATAATTGTCTACCCACACCCCAAACATCTTGAATAGGAAATTTTTTTAGTCTTTCATCTATGTTTTTGTTTAAATACATAACGCCAGCTCTTTCTTTTTTAGCGATATGATTCGCTACTTTGCTAAGTGTTTTTGTTGTTGAAATTCCAACACTGGTAGGTATCCCCGTCCATTTTAAAACCTTTTTTCTTATCTCTTTTCCATAATTATCAACATCTTCTTCTTTTAAAAAAGATAAATCTATAAATGCTTCATCAATAGAATAAATTTCAACGTTAGTTGAAAAAGTTTTTAAAACTTTCATTACTCGTCTTGATAGATCACCATATAACGCATAATTCGAAGAAAAAATATGAACATTATTTCTTTTGATTAATTCTTTTACTTTAAAATACGGTTCTCCCATTTTTATCCCTAAAGCTTTTGCCTCATTAGATCTTGAAATTACACATCCGTCGTTATTTGATAAAACTACAACAGGTTTGTTTTGTATTTTTGGATTAAATAATCTTTCGCAAGAGACATAAAAGGAATTACAGTCTACAAGAGCAAGTTTTTTTTTATTATAATTTATGGATGACATAAGTAACTACTCCCCAAATTATTATGTTAGGATTTTCACTTAATTCAATTTTATTAGGACCAGAGGTCAGGTAATTATTATTTTTTCCTTTAATAAAAGTCTTTACTACTAATTCTTCATTTACATTTGCTATTACTGTTGATGAATTTTTTGGATTAATACTTCTATCAACAATTAATAAATCACCGTCATAAATACCAACATCGGCCATAGACTTGCCTTGCACTCTTATTATGAATGTTGCTGGTGCATTTTTTATTAGATGTGTATTTAAATCCACATCGTCTTCGATGTAATCTGTTGCAGGTGATGGAAAGCCAGCACCGACTTTGTGAATATAAAAAGGTAATTTAAGCTTCATAAATGTTCTTGATTTGTTCTTTTTATAAAGATAAGATATAGTATCGTCAAGTTTAATTATGAAAAGAATTTAATTAATTTTCGAAATTCTTTTTATAACTTCATCTTTTGTAAGAGAAAGAATAATATTGTAAATACCTGGACCAAATCTAGATCCAACCAAAGCTATTCTTAATGGCTGACCAACACCTTTAAAATTTGTGTTATGTTTTTTTATCAAATTATTAATGATTTCCTCAAGTTTTTCTTTATTAGGAACGTCTATTTTTTTGAATTTTTCTAAGAATTCTGAGATAATTTTCTTTGCTGCAGCATCTAAAAGTTTTTTATCTTCAGCTACTATGTCAATATTATCTTTAATTATGTATTCAGAATTACAATAAATATCATCAAGTGTTTTAGCCTTATTCTTTAAAAAATTTATTGATTGTAGCACAGCTTTTTCTTTTGAGGGGCTTATTCTATCTCTAAAATTCTGAGCAAAATCTTTAAGTAATCCAAACAATTGCTTTTCATCAATATGCTTAATGTAATGTTCATTAAGCGACAAAATTCTTGACAAATCCAACTTCGATGGGGATTTTCCAACACCATTTAAATCGAATAAATTTATACTTTCTTCAAGAGTAAAAATTTCTTTGTCTTTATGAGCCCAGCCCAAACGCAAAAGGTAATTTCTCAATGCGTCTGCTAAAATTCCTTTTTTTATATAATCCCCTATAGTAGAAGCCATATCTCTTTTAGATAGCTTTGATCCTTTTTCACTATGAATAAGAGGTATATGAGCAAACTCTGGAATTTTCCATTTCATTGCCTCATAGATCTGTTTTTGTTTAAAAGTATTTATTTTATGATCATCACCTCTAATAACATGTGTGATTTTCATTTCGTTATCATCAACTACAGCACACAATTGATACGTTGGAGAACCATCTTGTCTTAATATTACAAAGTCCTCAATAATTGAGTTTGATATATTTACTTCACCTTGAACTAAATCTTTTATTTTTGTTTCTCCTGAAATTTTGCTTTTAAATCTTATAACTGGCTTAACATCTTTTGGAACTTCTAAATCTTTTGGTTCTCTCCATTTTCTATTGTAAACATAAGGTATTCCTTGTTTTTTGCATTTTTCTTTTTGTTTTTTTATTTCCTCTTCAGAACAATAGCATTTATATGCAAAACCCTGTTTAAGCAGTTCATCTACTATTTGCTTATGTTTTTTTATATTTTCAGATTGAATAAATTCTTTATCATCATGTTTAATTCCTATCCAACCAAGAGAGTCTATAATTTGCTTTTTGAATTCTTCCTTTGATCTTTCTTTATCGGTGTCTTCAATTCTAAGATAAAACTTACCTTTGTTTTTTTTAGCTAAAAGCCAATTAAATAAAGCTGTTCTAACACCACCTATATGCAAAGGTCCTGTGGGTGAGGGCGCGAACCTACAAATAAAAGACATGATTTGAAATTAAACTATTTTAATTGAAGTTTCTATATAAAGAAATCAATTTTCCTTGAATCTTAATTCTTTTTGCTGCGTATATTTTGGTATCGTATTTTTTATTAGCACTTTCTAAAGCTATGGTATTTCCTTTTTTTCTAATTCTTTTTAAAGTTGCTTCCTCGTTATCTATCAGAACTACAGCTATTTGACCATTATCAGCATTAGAACTTTTTTTAATAATCACAGTGTCACCGTCATTAATACCAGCCTCGATCATTGAATCTCCTTTTACCTTCAATCCGAAATGATCATCATTTTTATTAAAGTCTGCAGGCAAATTAACTTTATCAACTTCTTGTTGTATTGCTTCTATTGGGGTACCAGCCGCAATAGATCCAAGAACCGAAATTTTACTAGACTTATTAGCATTTTTGTCTAATCCACCCTTAATGACGCTTGGAGTGAAACTATTAAATAAATCATGTGCACTAGCATTTTCAGGAAGCTTAATAACCTCAAGAGCTCTAGCTTTGTGAGCCAATCTTTTTATGAAGCCTCTCTCCTCCAGTGCCGAGATTAACCTGTGGATCCCCGATTTCGACTTTAAGTTGAGTGAATTTTTCATTTCTTCGTAAGAAGGCGACACACCAGTCGATCTGATTTTTTTATTGATAAAAATTAATAAGTTTTTTTGTTTTTTTGTTAGCATAGAACAAATCCTGTACATTTATGTTCTACAAAAGTTCTACTACAATATCAATGCTAAATTACCCTTATTTTAAGGGGCGATTTTAGCGATTCTTTTTAAAATTGATGAGTTTTTGTCTAAGTCTTTAAGAAGTGATTCACCAATAAGGAAGTTATTTATATTTGTTTTTTTTAGAATTTCTTCTACTTCCTTTTCAGATTTTATTCCACTTTCACAAACTAGCGGACCAGAATGTTTAACTAACACCTTATGTAAATCATAAGTTGTTTTGATATCTGTTTTGAGAGTTTTGAGATTTCTATTATTAATTCCAATAATTGCATTTTTATAATCAAGTGCTTTTTTTGCTTCCTCTTCTACATGTATTTCTACTATTGTGCTCATATTTAACTCTTCAGCAACATTATATATTTCTTTGGCGGTCTTTTCATTAATGGCTGCTAAAATAATTAAAATAGCATCTGCACCAAAACTTTTTGCTAGATAAACTTGATAGGGATCTATGAAAAAATCTTTACATAAAACTGGTAGCTTAACTTCTCTTTTGACCTCCTCTATATGTTCTAATTTACCTTTGAAATAATTTTCTTCTGTTAAAACAGAAAGACAAGATGCTCCAGAATTCAAGTACTGTTTGGCAATTTTTTTAGGGTCATAATTTTCAATAATAACTCCCGCAGAAGGACTAGCCTTTTTTATTTCTGCAATAACCGAAACTTCGTTTCTATTCAATTTATCTTTAAAATTTAAATAATTTTTACAAGAAGATATTTTTTTTTTAAGATCCTCAATTGTAAAAGTTTTCTTATATTTTTCTAAAGTCGTTTTTTTATCGAAGATTATTTTTTCTAGAATGTTGGTCATTTAGGTAATTTTGAAATGTGATTAATAACTTTTCCTGAAAGAATATGTTTTCTTAAATCTTGATATCCGTCTTTAAAAGATTTTGATTTTTCTGCCACAAGCAAACCAGCTGCAGCATTAAGACATACGGCAATAGAAAAATCACTATCTTTTCCTTCAAAAATTTCTTTCATTTTCTTCCCATTGTATTCAGGATCTTTTCCAATAATATTTTCAAAATTACTTGCTTTAATATCAAAATCATGTGGGCTCAAGACAGATTCTGTAATTTTTCCGTTCGTAAGTTCAACAATATCAGTTTTTGCATATGGAGAAATTTCATCAAGACCGTCTTGGCTATGAACGATTAATGCTTTTTTCAAATCTAAATTTTTAAGTGCTTCAGCAAAAATTTTAAGTAATTTTTTATCAAAAACACCAACAACTTGCCTTTTTACTTTTGCGGGACTACTAAGCGGCCCGATCAGATTGAATATTGTTCTTTTACCAATTTTTTTTCTGACTGGACCAACATACTTCATCGCGGCATGGTAACCTGGAGCAAACATAAATCCAAAATTATTATTTTTTATACTTGTTTCGACTTCTTTAGCCCCAAGATTAATATTAATATTCAATTTTTCTAAAACATCAGCAGAACCACACTTTGAAGAAACGGATTTATTACCATGTTTAGCAACTTTTACTCCGAAGCTAGATAGAAGCAAAGATGCGGCCGTAGAAATATTTAGTGTATTTTTTCCGTCTCCACCAGTACCACAAGTATCTATTGTGTCGTCCGACACGTTTACATTAGTAGCCTTGTTACGTAAAACATAAACACCTCCAGCAATTTCATCAGACGTCTCACCTTTATTAGATGAAAAGGTTAAAAAATCATGAATTTGTTCATCTATAACTTTTCCAGACATAATATTTTCAAATGCGGATTTGCTCTCTTCAAAAGTTAAATTTTCATTATTTTTAAGCTTTTTGATAATTTGATCCATTTTATTTATAATTTAAAAAATTTTTAATTAACTTAATTCCTTCTTTAGTATTTATACTTTCAGGGTGAAATTGTACTCCATGTAAATTATATTTTTTGTGCATAATGCCCATAATCACGCCATCTTTTGTTTTGGCAGTAATTATAAAATCTTTATTTAACGTTTTCTTATCAATTATTAAACTGTGATATCTGGTTCCAATAAGATTATCCTTAATTCCTTTAAAGATTCCTTTCTTTTTGTGGGAAATCATACTTGTTTTTCCATGCATGAGCTTTTTTGCATTAATGATTTTTGCACCAAAAGCTTGACCAATTACTTGATGACCCAAACAAACTCCAAGGATTGGTATTTTTTTAGACAATTTTTTTACAATTTTTAAACAATTGCCTGCTTGGTTAGGCGTACCAGGTCCAGGCGAAATAACAATTTTTTTAAATTTTTTTTTTAAAATTTCTTTTGAGTCAATTTTATCATTTCTTATTACATCGACTTTGCACCTGAAAGATAAAAGGTAATGATAAAGATTATAAGTAAAACTGTCATAATTATCTATTAATAAAATTTTCATTTAACCTATAGCCTTAATTAAAGCCTTAGCTTTATTTACTGTTTCGTTATATTCATTTCTAGGATTACTGTCTGCTACTATTCCTGCACCTGCCTGCACATAAATTTTTTTATTTTTAATTAAAGCTGTTCTTAAAGCAATGCAGGTATCAAAATCTTGATTTGCTGTAAAATAGCCAATACCCCCAGCATATAATTTTCTTTTTGATTTTTCTAATTCATCAATAATTTCCATAGCTCTTATCTTAGGTGCCCCACTAACGGTTCCGGCTGGAAATCCTGACAAAAATGTTTCAAAAAGAGTTAGATTTTTTCTTTGTTTACCAGTTACATTTGACACAATGTGCATGACGTGAGAATATTTTTCTACTTTAAATTTTTCTGTCACTTTAACGGTATTTTTTTCTGATACTTTACCAACATCGTTTCTACCTAAGTCTAAAAGCATTAGGTGTTCAGCAAGTTCTTTTGGATCTTTTAATAAATCCTTAGTATATTTTATATCTTGTTTTTTATTTTTACCCCTTGGTCTTGTACCAGCTATAGGCCTAATAGTGATTTCATTATTCATGGATCTAACTAAAATTTCAGGGCTGCTTCCTAAAATTTGAAAGTCTTCATAATTAAAATAAAACATAAATGGAGAAGGATTTAAAACTCTTAAGGAATTGTAAATTTCCATTGGAGGTTTTTCTATGGGCGCTTCAAATCTTTGACTCAAAACCACTTGAAAAATATCTCCTCTTCTAATGTATTTTTTTGCTTTAAGAACATTGTTTTTAAAATTGGATTTAGTTATATTTGATTTTACCTTAACTTTTTTTGAGATCTTAAAAAAATCTTCAGGTAAATTTATTTGACCAAGGTGCCCTAATTCAATAAATGTATTTTTAATTGTTTGATATTTATGCTCATAATTTGCAATAATTTCTTCTTTAAAAATATTTTCAATAAAAAAAATTTTTTTTTTGATATTATCGTAAATTATTAAGTTTCTAGGCCTCATTAATCTTATATCGGGTATATTAATATCATCCTTACACTTATCTGGTATTTTTTCGATCAACCTTATAATATCATATGAAAAATAGCCCACTATCATCGAAGACATCTTTGGTAGATTTTCGGAGGATAGAACTTTGAAATTTTTTAGTAATTCATTCAAATAATTTAAAACATTTTTTTTGATGGTTTTTTTTATTTTTAAATTATCTATGGTTATTTTATTTTTTTTAATGTTATAAATTCTATCAGGATTATAACCTATAATTGTATATCTGCCTCTAACAGCTCCTTTTTCAACAGACTCAAAAATAAAACTATTTTTTTTTGACAATATAAATTTATAAAGATTTTCAACAAATTTATAATTTCTACAATTTTGTGAAAAAAATATTGTATGATTTTTTTTACTACGATGTAGTTTTTTAAATTTTCTTAAACTTATATTTAATTTCATTAAATTGAGTTAATTAGTCTTTCAAGAACTTTTTTATTTATATCTATTTTATAAATTGAGTTTATATAGCTATCATAAGATTTGTAAACTTTTGATATATATTCTGCATTAGCTTTTTTAATGTATTCTTTATAAATCTCAGACTTATTGTCTATAACCGGATCAATTTCTTTTTCGATTTTAACTAAAAAGTTTTTTTCAGCCTTAGGATAATCAGTTATAATAAATAATTGACCTGCATTAAAATTATATATCTGTTTAACTAAATCTTTATTAAATTTTGAATTATCTTTAATATTCTTAATCTTATTTATTTCGATTGGAACATTATGTTTTTTTGATAATTCGACCATGTCTTTGTCATCAAATTTTTTATCATCTATTTTTTTAATTATTGAGGTGTTTTCTTTTATCAAATTTACAATTTTAATTTGTTTATCAACAATTGATCGAACATCTTTATTGGTTATATCCAAAATACTATTTTCTTCTTCCAATATTTCGACAACATAAAAATTATTCTCAAAATTAATGAAAGTTGGAGTGTTTAAGTTATTTATTTTAAATACCTCAGCAAGTAATTTTTTGTTAACATTAAAAGCTTTTCCACCTTTCAGTAAACTTTTAATATTAATAGATTTTATATTTTTAATATTTTTATTATAAGGTGAAGTAATATCTTCAAAAGTTTTACCATCTAAAATATTATTCTCAATATCATCTATTTTTTTATAAAAAGTTTCATCATATTCACTTTTGCCCTCAAGTATATTTGGAGATAAGTTTAAATATCTAAAGCTTAAAAACTTATCTCTAAAAAATTCCTTGTTCGTTTCATAGAAATCTTGTATTTCGCTTTCAGTTATTTTTTTTTGGGAATAAATTTTATTTAAATCGAGGATACTTATTTCTTTAGATTTATTCTCTCTTTTGTATAAATCATCAATTATAAAATTTGGTAATTTAATCCCGCCACTGTAATAAGAAAGTAATTGCCCTTTGGTTTCTAAATTAAAAATATTTTTCTCATATTCAGATGCAGCAAAACCTTGGGTCAGAAGAAATTTTTCATATTTTGTTCTCAAAAATTTGCCCTTGTCCTGAAATTCGGCATCGCTTATTAGAATATCTTTTAGTGAGGCATCAGTTAATTGAATACCTTTTTCAATTGTTTCAATATAAATAATTTTTTCACTTATATAGTTAGTTAAAACCTCGTTAACTATTCTATCTTTACCCTTCTCTTTAATATCCTCACTAGTAATATTTACTGCTTGCAAATAATTCATAAATTCTTTGGTACTAATTTTTGTGTCATTAATTTCAGCAATAACATTTTGATTACCCGACCTGAATACATCTCCCATACCCCAAAGAATAAAAGGTAATGCTATTATAGCCACAAAAACCTTTGCTATAAATGATTTAGAGAATTTTCTTATTGAAGCAATCATAATTTTAATTTATGAAATTTAAATTAATTATACAAAAAAATCTATATAGAAAGTTTTGAATTATGGCTGATCGAACAAAGTATTTTATAGGTAATTGGAAGATGTTTGGGCTTTCTGGCTCATATAAAATTTTAGAAAGAATAAATAGTTTTATTCAAAGAGATAAAAAAAATAATAAAAAATACAAAGTAATTATTGCACCGCCATTTACTTTATTAGATAGTTTTTCTAAAAGGTTTAAAGGTAAAAAGATTAAAATAGCCGCCCAGAATTGTTATGAAAAAGATAATTTTGGAGCACACACCGGATCAATAAGCCCATTCATGATAAAAAAAACGGGTGTTAATTTTATAATTTTGGGTCATTCAGAAAATCGAGCTTTAGGCGAAGACGATAAAGTTATTAAACTAAAAGTTTCACTTGCAATAAAAAATAAACTTAATGTTATATTTTGTATTGGGGAAAATAAAAAAGAAAAGAAAAATAAACAAACTTTACCAGTTTTGAAAAGGCAAATATTGAGTGTTTTAAAAAAGGGATATAAATTTAACAATATAATTATTGCTTACGAGCCTGTTTGGTCTATAGGAAGTGGCAGGGTTCCATCACCTGTAGAATTAAAAAAAATTGTGATTTTTCTTAAAAAATTTGTGAACAAAAAAATTAAATCAAAAATTCAACCAAAACTTCTTTATGGCGGGTCAGTAGATAAAAAAATTATATATAATTTGAAGTCTGTTAGAGAATTAGACGGTTTTTTAATCGGTGGAGCCTCAAAATCATCTAAAAATTTTATTGATATAATAAAAAACTTCTATAAATAGCTCATATGGAAACAATCCTAATATCTGCAAATGTTGTGTTGGCGGTTATACTGATTCTACTAATTCTATTGCAAAGATCAGAGGGTGGTGCGTTAGGCCTTGGATTATCAGAAGATAATTTTGCCTCAACTAGATCTGTTGGGAATTTTTTAACAAAATCCACAGCTGTTATCGCTACTTTATTCATAATTTCAAGTATTTCATTGGTTGTTTTGTCCAGAGCCGATTTGCAAAGCACACAATCAGTTTTAGAAAAAGTAGAAGATGAAAAAGATTCAAATACGCCACAAATACCAGATTCAACAAAATAAACTTTATTTTTTTAAAAAAATTAGATATATTGTTCTTCCATGGCGCGATATGTATTTGTCACTGGCGGCGTGGTTTCATCACTCGGTAAAGGTCTCTCTTCTGCTTCGTTAGCTGCTTTATTGCAACTAAGAGGATTTAAGGTTCGAATCAGAAAATTAGATCCATATTTAAACGTTGATCCAGGCACAATGAATCCTTTTCAACATGGAGAAGTTTTTGTGACAGACGATGGCGCCGAAACAGATTTGGATATAGGTCACTACGAAAGATTTACAGGTATATCAGCAACACAATCTGACAATATTACAACAGGCGGTATCTACAGCGATATAATTAAAAAAGAAAGAAGAGGAGATTATCTTGGTGGTACTGTACAAGTAGTTCCACATGTTACTGATAGAATCAAAAAGTTCATAACACACAAAGTAAAAGACGAGGATTTTGTAATTTGTGAAATAGGTGGAACAGTTGGTGATATAGAAAGCCTACCTTTTCTTGAAGCAATTAGACAATTCTCAAATGATACAGGTAAAAAAAATAGTTTATTTATTCATTTGACGTTGGTTCCTTATTTAAAAGCATCTGGTGAACTTAAAACAAAACCAACCCAGCACTCCGTTAAAGAATTAAGAAGTTTGGGTATTCAACCAGACATAATTATTTGCAGATCTGAAAGAATAATACCGAAAGAGGAAAGAAAAAAAATATCATTATTTTGCAATGTCCCAATTCAAAATGTAATAGAGACAGTAGATGTTAGAACTATATATGAGGCACCAATAAGTTTTCATAAGGAAAAATTAGACGATCAAGTTTTATCTTACTTTAAAATTAGTAGAAGCAAACCCCCAAATCTGTCGAAATGGAAAAATATTACATCAAGAGTTTTAAATCCAAAAAAAGATGTGAATATTGGGATTATTGGAAAGTATATTCATCTCAAAGATGCCTACAAATCTTTAGATGAAGCTTTAAGCCATGGCGGTTTATCTAATAATTTAAAGGTAAATCTCAAAAGAATAGATTCTGAAAATTTAAAGCCAGAAAACATAAAGCTTTTATTAAAAGATGTTTCAGGAGTATTAATTCCAGGAGGGTTTGGAAAAAGAGGCACGGAAGGTAAAATTGCTGCCATAAAATACGCAAGATTAAATCGTATACCTTTTTTTGGTATTTGTTTTGGTATGCAAATGGCGGTAATTGAAGCAGCTAGAAACTTATTAAATATAAAGAATGCCTCAACAAGTGAGTTTGGAAATAACTGTACGCCAGTTGTGGGTTTGCTTGAAGAATGGCAAAAAGGAAAGAAAAAAATTAAAGGAACTAAAAAAGATTTAGGCGGAACAATGAGATTAGGTTTATATGATGCTGTATTAAAAAATAATTCTTTAATATCTAAAATTTATTCAGCAAAGAAAATTAAAGAGAGACACAGACACAGATACGAAGTGAATCTAAAATATAAAGATGAATTTGAAAAAAAAGGCTTAATTTTTTCAGCTTTATCACCGGATGGAACACTTCCTGAGATAATTGAGCTAAAAGATCATCCCTGGTTTGTTGGTGTTCAGTTTCATCCTGAATTTAAATCAAGACCTTTTACACCGCATCCATTATTTTCATCTTTTATTAAGGCGGCAGGTGAAAACAGGAGAAAAAAATAATGTCAAACAAATCTGTTAAATGCGGAAAACTAAATATTTCAAATACAGGCCCGTTCACTTTAATTGCTGGACCTTGCCAATTAGAAAATGAAAAGCACGCATTAGAAGTTTCTACTGAACTTAAGGAAATTACGGACAAACTTGGGATAGGTTTAATTTATAAAACGTCGTTTGATAAAGCTAACAGAACAAGCCTGAAAGGGAAGAGGGGAGCTGGTCTAGAAAAATCTTTGCCGATTTTTGATAAGATTAGAAAAGAAATTGGAGTTCCTGTTTTGACTGACGTGCATACAGCTGAACAATGTGAAACTGTTTCTAAGCACGTAGATGTTTTACAAATACCAGCATTCTTATGCAGACAAACTGATTTACTTGTTGCGGCAGCAAAAACTGGCAAAGTAATAAATGTAAAAAAAGGTCAATTTTTAGCTCCATGGGACATGGTCAATGTTACTAAAAAAATTGAAGACTCAGGAAATAAAAATATATTAGTTACTGAAAGAGGAGCTAGCTTTGGTTATAATACTTTGGTTTCTGATATGAGATCTTTGCCCATAATGGCAAAAATTGGTTTCCCAGTTGTTTTTGATGCTACACATTCAGTACAACAACCAGGCGGCATGGGAGATAAAAGTGGAGGACAAAGAGAATTTGTTGAACATCTTTCACGTGCAGCTATTGCAGTGGGTGTAGCCGCAATTTTTATTGAAACTCACCCTGATCCCGATAACGCACCATCTGATGGACCTAATATGGTACCATTATCAAAAATGCCAGAACTTTTAAAACAACTTGTTGAAATAGATAATCTAATAAAGAATGTCAAAAATTAAAAAAATCAAAGGCCGACAGGTATTTGATAGTAGAGGCAACCCCACAGTAGAGGCTGAAATTTTTTCTGACACCTCTTCTGCGTTAGCTATAGTTCCATCTGGAGCTTCAACAGGCACATATGAAGCATTTGAACTAAGGGATAAAGAAAATAAAGATTATTTAGGGAAAAGTGTATTAAAAGCTGTTGAGAATATAAACGGCCCTATATTTAAAGCTTTAAAAAATTTTGATGTAAGCAATCAATCAAAATTGGATAAGACATTAATTGATTTAGACGGGACAGAACAAAAGAAAAAACTTGGAGCTAATGCTATTTTAGCTGTATCATTGGCTTCATCCAAATTGTTGGCATCTACAAGAAAAATTCCTTTATTTAAATCGTTAACTAACTCTAAAAATTTTCAATTACCTGTGCCGCTTCTGAACATTATAAACGGAGGTGTTCACGCAAAAAATAATCTTGATATCCAAGAATTTATGATTCGACCAGAAAAAACAAACTCATTTTCCGAAGCTATAAGAAGAAGTTTTTTAATAATTCAAAATTTAAAAACTATGTTAGATGACACCAATGTTGGAGATGAGGGAGGATTTGCTCCTAATTTGAAAAACAATGAAGAGGCCATTGAATTAATAATAAAAGCTATAGAAAAATCTGGTTTCAAAGCTGGCGAAGAAGTTTCTATTTGTTTAGATGTGGCCGCAAATGAATTAAACGAACCCAAAACAATAGAATACTTCTCTAGTTTAATTAAAAAATACCCTATTACATCTATAGAAGACCCTTTCGCCGAGGATGATTGGGATTCCTGGAAAAAATTAACTAAAAGTACGAATGTTCAAATTGTAGGTGATGATTTATTTGCTACTAATATAAACAGGTTAAAAAAAGGAATAGATGAAAAATCTGCAAATACAATTTTGGTTAAATTAAATCAAATTGGAACAGTGAGTGAGACTTTAAATGTAGTAAATATGGCTCACAAAAATGGTTTTAAGACAATTATTTCACATAGATCTGGCGACTCAGAAGACACATTTATTGCGGATTTAGCTGTTGCGACAAATTCATCTCAAATTAAATCAGGATCACTTGCAAGATCAGAGAGGGTGTCCAAGTATAATCGCCTTTTAAGAATAGAAGAGGAACTTGGAAATTCTTCAAAAATGGCTAAAATCTAAATATGAGATTTTTACATGTTTTTAAAAGAAAAAAATTTATTTTTTTAAATATTTTTTTGTTTTCCTATATTTTAATAAATTTTTTTGATGGCGATAGAGGACTTTTTTCTTATATAGATAAAAAGAACCATAAAGAGAGCTTGGTTAACAAAAAAATATATTTAGAAAAAAATTTAAATATACTTGAAAACAAAAATAAACTTTTATCTGAAAAAATTAATTTTGATTATTTAGATATGTTAATAAGGCAAAAACTTAAATTTGGTCATACAGACGAAGTGGTTATTAAATTAAATGAGTAAAATTAGACATCCAGAAAAAATTAACAAACCTATTAATCCAATCAAAAAAAAACCAGAATGGATAAGGTCAAAAATTATTGACAGTCAGGTCTTCTTTAAAACAAAAGAGATAGTGAACAAAAATAATTTAAATACCGTGTGCCAGGAAGCAAACTGTCCTAACATTACTGAGTGTTGGAGCAAAAAACATGCTACCTTCATGATAATGGGCGACACTTGCACAAGGGGATGTGCTTTTTGTGATGTCAAGACAGGTAAACCAGGTAAATTAGATTCGTTAGAGCCTTTAAGAATTTCAAATGCTATAAAAGAATTAAATCTAAATCACGTAGTGATCACATCTGTTGATCGAGATGATTTATCAGATGGGGGAGCAAACCATTTCAAAAAAGTAATTTTAGAAAGTAAAAAAAATAATCCAAATACTACTATAGAAGTTTTAACACCAGATTTTTTAAGAAAAGGCGACTCATTTAAAAAAATTATTGAGGCCAAGCCAGATGTTTTTAATCACAATATAGAGACCGTTCCAAGTTTATATTTATCAGTAAGACCTGGATCAAGATATTTTGCTTCAATAAAACTTTTAGAAAATGTTAAAAAAATTAATTCAAAAATATTTACTAAATCTGGATTGATGGTCGGACTTGGTGAAAACAAAAATGAAATTTTACAAGTGATGGACGATCTTAGAATAGCTAATGTGGACTTCTTAACTATTGGTCAGTATTTACAACCTTCAGCAAAACATTTTCCCTTAAAAAGATATTACCAGCCCCATGAATTTATCGAACTGAAAAATATAGCTTTATCAAAAGGATTTCTACTTGTTGCCTCATCACCTTTAACAAGATCTTCTTATCATGCAGATGAAGATTTTAAAAAATTAAAAATTGCTAGAGATGATGAAATTATATGCCGAGCGCCTCAATAAAAAAAATTATACCCTGTAAAAAAAAAGATCTTGTAAATATGATTCTTGATATTGAAAAATACCCAGAATTTGTTCCGTGGTGTTTAAATGGGAAAATACATAAAAAAAATGAAATGGCAGATATTATTGAACTAGAGGCTGACTTAACAGTAGGAAAAAAATTTTTAAACCAAACATACAAAAGCCACGTGGCATACTATAAAGATAAAGGAAAGATTATTGTTAATAATATTGGCGGACCCTTAAAGCACCTCCAAAACGAGTGGTTAATTAGAGAAATTAATAATCAGAGCGAAATAAATTTTAAAATCGATTTTGAGATTAAAAATATTGTTTACAATATGATAATGTCAAAGTCTTTTGATCAAGGTCTTAAAAAAATTGCTGACGCATTTGAAAAAAGAGCGATACAATTATTTAAGGTCTCTTAAAATTAAATCTAGTGATTTTTTAATAGCTGATTTCTGAATATATAAACGGCCCTTATTTTTAAAAAAATATCTATTAACTCTGATTTTATTACCTTTTTTAATACCTATAAATACTAAACCAACTGGCTTTTTCCTGGTGCCACCGCTTGGCCCAGCTATTCCCGTAACAGAAACTGTAATTTTGCTTTTAGTAATTTTACTTAAATTTTTAACCATAAAATAACAGCATTGAAAACTTACAGCGCCATATTTTTTAATAGTTTTATTGGGAATTTTTAGCAGAACATTTTTCGACCTATTAGAATATGTAACTAAACCCAATTCAAATACCTTTGAAGATCCGCTTATAGAAGTGAAAGAACTAGAAAGCATTCCACCAGTACAAGACTCTGCAATAGATATTTTTAATCTTTTTTTATAAAGCAAGTTAATGATTTTTTTATTAATATTTTTCATTTAAAAAAAGAAAGTTTTTCCAACCACATATAATACCAGACATAAAACGACATACATTCCAGCCAAAATATCGTCAAATAAAATACCAAAAGAGTTTTTATATTTTTTATCGATATAATCAATTGGAAAGGGCTTTAATCCATCAAACAATCTAAATAATAAAAAAAACCAAAGATAAATTTGTAACGCCTCTACATTTGAATTTTTTCTATCAATATGAACAAGTTCATATAAAATTATAGGTATTGATTGACCAACAAATTCGTCAATCACAATCTCTTGAGGATCTTCATTTGTAAAAAAACTTAAACAATGTTTAATTGCAAAAAAAGAGTAAAATAAAATTATCAAAAATAAAATTGATAAAATTAAAATTGGAATTTCTAAAATATAAACAACACAAAATAACAACAAAGTGGTAAACAAAGACGCCCAGGTACCACGATATTTTTGTATCATATTTCCAAAAACAAAAAGTGTTACAAAATAATAATTAATTTTATTCATCATTTTTAATCACTGACACAATAACTTCAGTGGCTATAGCTTTCTCTTTTCCTATTACACCTAATTTTTCTGTAGTTTTACCTTTAATATTTATTTGGTTTATTGAAATACAACAAATTTTTGAAATATTTTTAATAATTTTATTTTTAAAATTTTTAATTTTTGGTGTTTCAGTAATTATATTAATATCTAAATTATTAATAATATATCCTTTTGATTTAATTAGTTCGATAACTTTTTTTAATAAAATGGTTGATCTTATATTTTCAAATCTTTTATTTTTGTCAGAAAACATTTGGCCAATGTCTCCCATTTTACATGCGCCAAGTATCGCATCTGTGATAGCATGTAAAACTGGATCTCCATCTGAGTGACCTAAGGTTCCAAGTTTAGACTTAATAGTAATCCCACCAAGATAAAGCTTTCTTTTGGGAACCAGTCTGTGAACATCAAATCCAATTCCAACTGAGGTTTTAAAGTTATTCAAATTTTTAAACATTAAAAAGTCTTCCATACTTGTAATCTTAAAATTACTTTTTTCACCATTTATAAATTTAATTTTATTTATGGATTTCATCAAAGATACATCATCGTCCATATATAAATCTTTATTATTCAAATGATGATACAAAATTTCATTAAAATTAAAAGACTGTGGTGTTTGTGTTAAAAAAAAATGTTCTCTTGGCAGACTTATTACATTTTTTTTATTTATTATTTCTTTCATAGCATCATGGACTGGAATTATCGGAACAACAGAATTTTTCTTCGGTATTTTTAAAATTTTAGATATTAATTTTTGTGATACGTTGGGTCTAGCAGAATCGTGAATAAGCACGTTTGAACATTTAATTTTTCTTTTTTTAATATATTTTAATGCTTTAATCGTAGACTCCTGCCTATTTTTTCCACCAACAATTTTTATGAATTTATTTACCTTAATATCTTTTAGGTATTTTGTGTGTTTTTTATTTATAACAACAATTATTTTTTTAATTTTTTTAAATTTTTCGAATTTTGATAACGAATACTCTAATAGCGTTTTATGACCAATTTTCACAAAAGGCTTAGGAATTTTTGACCCAAACCTTTTACTCTCTCCTGCTGCCAATAAAACTAAGCAAAAACTCATTATGTTAATTTACCTCATATTTATGTAAGTTAATAAAATAATTTAAAATGTTCAAAACTATCAAAAACTTCAAGTGGTTTTTTAGCATATCTTTTTTATGTGTTTTGCTTGGCGTATTTACTTTTATAACTTTTATAAATCAGAACTTTATTTTTTTAAATGAAAATAATCTTCAGTATTTGTTAATATTAGACGTAATTTTACTGATAATATTTTTAATTCTATTAGTGAAAGAGACAACAAAGTTATTTTCTCAGTATTCTTTAAAAAAAACTGGATCTAGAACTAGTTTAAATTATATATTACAATTTTCCTTGTTTGCATTTATACCATCTTTAATTGTAGCAATTTTTTCATTAATTTTATTTAATGTAGCATTACAAAAATATTTTGATAGTAAAATTACATCTGCTGTAAATAATTCTTATGAGGTTGCAAAAAAATACATTGAAGAGTCCAAAAGATCTATTGAGGCAGATATTTTTCTAATTAGCATAGACTTAAACAGATATTATAATGTTTATTTTACCAATCCTAATCAATTTAAAAAATTTGTTAGAACCCAAAGACTTTTAAGAAAAATTGACGAAATCTATCTAATAGACAGTGCTGGCAGCATTCTTCTAAAGGAAACTAACAATCCGGATATTGAATTTAATGTTCCTACAGAAAAATACTTTGATAAAGCGTTAGAAGGAAAACCCGTGTCTATAGAACGAACAGAAGAAAAAAAAGCGGCCTATATGGTCAAATTAAATAACTATATTGATACATATTTATATATTGCAAAAAATGTACAACCTCAATTATTAAACTATCTAGATGCAACAGAGCAAGCGGTGAACTTTTATTACACAGTAGAAAATAATAGAACAGGAATAAAAATTACTTTTGCAATTATTTATATAATTGTTGTATCGATGCTTTTATTTTTAACAATTGTACTAGCAATAACATTCGCAAGTAGATTGACAAAACCAATAATTAACTTAATAACTGCATCAAAAAATATAAGCTCAGGGCATCTCAATAGCAAAGTTCCAGAAATTGAATCAGATGAAGAAATTAAAACGCTTAATAAAAATTTTAACAACATGATCGACAGATTAAAGCTTCAGCAAGACAAACTTTTGGTTGCCGAAAGATTTTCAGCTTGGGAGTCTGTTGCAAGAAAATTGGCACACGAAATAAAAAACCCATTAACCCCTATACAATTATCTATTGATAGACTTAGAGAAAAATATTCTGAAAAATTAAAAGACGATAAAAATGAGTTTACTAAATATCTTGAAACAATTAGTAGGCAAATAGTAGACATTAAAAAACTTGTTGATGAATTTTCTGGTTTTGCAAGAATGCCATCACCAATATTAAAAAAGATAGATTTATTGAACGTTATAAAAAGATCTCTTGATTTTTATAAAATATCTCACAAAGATCTCAATATTGAACTAAATACGAACTCAAACAAAAAATTCTTTATCAAAGGGGATAGCGATCAACTCTATCGAGCATTCATTAATTTAATAAAAAATTCTATTGAGGCAATTGATGAAAAGAAACAAAAAGATAGCAGTTTACTTGGTAAAATTAATGTAGAAATAGACAAGAATAATGAATATATAATGATCAAAATGCTAGATAACGGTCTTGGTTTTGGCGATACAAAAAGTATGTTGAAACCTTACTATACAACAAAAAAAGATGGTACAGGTCTTGGTTTACCTATCGTATCAAAAATAATAAATGAACATAACGGTGACATTGAATTCATTAAAAATTCCAAAGGAGCTGAGATAAAGATTTATCTTCCAACTATTTAATGAAACAAGAAGTACTTATTATAGATGATAATTTTGATATTCGTAATTTGGTTTCAAATATTCTTAAAGACAAAAATTACGATATTCGAGAAGCAGCTAATTTTGATCAAGCAGTAAACGAAATTGATAAGAAATTACCTGATTTAGCAATAATTGATGTAAAGTTGGACAAAGGAGATAAGGACGGAATAGATCTATTAAAAAAAATTAAAAATATTACTGATACAGTCCCAGTAATTGTTATATCAGGCCATGCTAATGTTGAGATGGCCGTAGAGGCTCTAAAACTGGGCGCGTATGAATTTATTACTAAACCCTTTGCTGCCGAACAACTTCTAAACTTTGTTAACAGAGCATTAGAAAATATAAATTTAAAAAAAGAGAACAAACAATTAGAAAATAAGCTCTTCCACTCATTTGATTTAGTAGGTGATAGCAATCAAATAGCAAAAATAAAAAAGATGATTAACAAACTA
>QCNT01000008.1 GCA_003213135.1 Pelagibacteraceae bacterium AG-426-I15
TTTAAAAATTTTTTCTTGTCTAAGGATCTACAAAATTGCTCTAAATTGGATTTTTTTTTAATTTCTTCATTAGCTGACCATAATGAAGAATCCACTTTTTTCATAAATTATTATTTATAAAAATCTAGAATAAGTATATAAAAATTTTCTAATGTTTCAAAAAAATGATTTATATATGGCTCAAGGAATGGAAATTTTCTTGAAAGCCTTGTTCTTTCGAAATTTAAAATACCTATAAAAAATACTGTTATTACAAATGTTGTAATTATATAATTAAAAAAACCGAATCCTGGTTTATCTAATTTTATATCTGTTTTATGTTTTGATATTTTTTGTTTCTTTGCAGCTTTCTCTTTTTTTGATATTCCTTTATTTGTGGCATAATCCTGTATAGTTCCACCCCATTTCTGCATCATATATTCTTTCGAATATGGTGTTGGTGTACTTTTTTTCTTTGTAGTTTTTTTCTTTGGAATATTTATTTTGGTGGTAGTTTTTTTTGGCTTAATTATTTCTTTTTTAATCGGATACTGTGTCCACTTATTGCCGCATGAGCTGCATTGTACAAGTCGACCAGCTGGTGTAATTGCCAAGTCAGGTACTGAAAACTTCTTTTCACATGCAGTGCATTGAATAATCATAGTTTCCAATAATACATTTAATAAACGCCAATTTACATTAATTTTTTTTAAGTTTTTACATTACAAATTTAATGTTGTATATGTCTGATCTGCTTATTTAGGGCGGTTAGCTCAGTTGGTAGAGCATCTCGTTTACACCGAGAGGGTCATAGGTTCGAGTCCTTTACCGCCCACCACGTGAAAGTGGGGGTGTAGCTCAGTTGGTTAGAGCGCCTGCCTGTCACGCAGGAGGTCGCGGGTTCGAGTCCCGTCACTCCCGCCACTTTTGAGAATCGTTTTCAGCTAATAATAATTTAAGTGTGAATATCTGTCATCTGTACACTTGCAAAGAAATTAATATATATTACAAAAATAGTTAAATATGAAAATCTCCAAACTTTAGTATTGGAGTACGTATTAATAACAATGATTTTTGATTTTTTATCAGATTACCTATCTATCATAATATTCGTATTCCTATCCTTATTTTTAAGTATTGGATTTATTTTAATAAACTATTTAGCGTCTCCAAAAAATCCTGACCCTGAAAAATTATCCGCCTATGAATGTGGTTTTGAACCTTTTAGCGATTCAAGAATTCAATTTGATGTTAGGTTTTATTTAGTAGCAATTTTATTCATTATATTCGATTTGGAAATAGCCTTCCTATTTCCTTGGGCCATATCATTAGGCAATATTGGACTTATGGGTTTTTACTCCATGATGATTTTTTTATTCACATTAACAGTAGGTTTTATTTATGAGTGGAAAAAGGGAGCATTAGAATGGGATTAAATTTTTCAAATTTTAAAAAGAAGGAAAAAAAAATTCCTGAAGAGTTTAAACAAATTGCTAAAGATTTTAGTGAAAACGGTTTTGTTACCACTTCATCAGAAAATTTAATCAATTGGGCTAGAACAGGCTCTCTCCATTGGATGACATTTGGTTTAGCCTGTTGTGCTGTAGAAATGATGCAAACATCGATGCCCAGATATGATCTAGAAAGATTCGGAGCTGCCCCAAGAGCTTCGCCAAGACAATCAGACGTGATGATTGTTGCAGGTACTTTAACAAATAAAATGGCAGCACCGTTAAGAAAAGTTTATGATCAAATGCCGGAACCGAGGTACGTTATATCTATGGGAAGTTGCGCAAATGGGGGTGGCTACTATCATTACTCATACTCTGTTGTAAGAGGTTGTGACAGGATTGTGCCAGTAGATATATATGTTCCGGGATGCCCTCCTTCCGCAGAGGCTTTACTATATGGAATTCTTCAGCTTCAAAAAAAGATTAGAAGAGAAGGCACACAAAAAAGATAAAACTAAAAAAATGAACCTAATTGATTTAAACAAACTGATTAATTCAGAACTTACAAGTAAAATAATAAAATCAAGTATAAATAATGATGAAATTTTAATAAACGTAAGTGTTGAGAATTTGTATTCAACGTTGTTATTCCTTAAAACAGATGAAAATTGTAAATTCAAACAATTAATTGATATTGTTGGTGTTGATTATCCAAATTCTGAAGATAGATTTAAAATATATTATCTGCTTTTAAGTCATGAAAAAAATTTAAGAGTTAAAGTAGTAATAAACTTTAATTTAGAATTAAAAATTCCCTCAATTGTAAAGCTTTTCCCATCTGCAAATTGGATGGAAAGAGAAGTTTTTGATATGTACGGAATAAAATTTAAAAATCATCCAGATATGAGAAGAATTTTAACCGATTATGGTTTTGTTGGACATCCACTTAGAAAAGACTTTCCGCTTACCGGTTTTAATGAAGTTCGATACAGCGAAAAGGATAAAAAAGTTATCTATGAACAAGTAAAATTAGAGCAAGATTATAGGAACTTTGATTTTGAAAGCCCTTGGGAGGGTACAAAGTATATTGAGGAAGCCAACAAAAAAGTAAAAAAAAATGACTAAAGAGAAAAAAACTTTAAATCTTAATTTTGGACCGCAACACCCAGCTGCTCACGGCGTTCTGAGATTAATATTAGAACTTGACGGTGAATTAGTAGAAAAAGCAGATCCACACATTGGTTTATTACACAGAGGTACTGAGAAACTAATTGAACACAAAACATACACACAAGCCTTACCTTATTTTGATAGACTTGATTATGTTGCACCAATGAATCAGGAACATGCTTTTGCTCTTGCTACTGAAAAATTACTAAAGATAGACGTTCCTATTAGAGCTCAATTCCTAAGAGTGATTTTTTGTGAAGTGGGACGAATTCTAAGTCATTTATTAAATGTAACAACACAAGCTTTGGATGTAGGCGCTCTAACCCCATCTTTGTGGGGCTTCGAGGAAAGAGAAACATTAATGACATTTTATGAGAGGGCATCTGGATCCAGATTACACGCAAACTACTTTAGGACAGGGGGAGTTCACCAAGATGTTCCTAAAAATTTATTAGATGATATTGGTAAGTTTTGTGATAAATTTCCAAAAATAATTGATGATCTAGAAAATCTTTTAACAGACAATAGAATTTTTAAACAAAGAAATATTCAAATTGGAATTGTAACAAAAGAAGAAGCTATTGCCCATAGTTTTTCCGGCGTCATGTTAAGAGGATCAGGCATAGCCTGGGATTTGAGAAAATCTCAACCATATGAATGTTATGAAGACCTAGATTTTAAAATACCTGTAGGAAAAAATGGCGATTGTTACGATAGATATCTCTGCAGAATGGAGGAAATGAGAGAAAGTGTAAAAATAATTAAACAATGTTTAAAAAAAATTCCTATTGGTCCAATCAAAAATATAGATAATAAAATTTCTCCGCCTAAAAAAGAAGAACTCAAACAATCAATGGAGGCCTTAATTCATCACTTTAAGCTTTTCACTGAAGGATACAGAGTTCCTAAAGGGGAAATTTATTCTGCAGTCGAGGCACCCAAAGGTGAATTTGGTGTTTATTTAATTTCTGACGGTAGCAACAGACCTTACAGATGTAAAATTAGAGCTCCTGGGTTTTCTCATTTGCAGGCTATGGACTACATAATAAAAGGCCATATGTTAGCTGATGTTCCGGCTGTTCTTGGCTCAATGGATATTGTTTTTGGAGAAGTAGATAGATGAGTATAAAAAAAGTACATGATCAACAGCCTGAGAACTTTGAATTTTCTGAAGAAAATCTACAAGCTGCAAAAAATATTTTAAAAAAATATCCCAAAACAAATAAAAAAAGTGCGGTAATGCCTCTGTTATATTTAGCCCAAAAACAGAATGATAATTGGATACCCCTATCAGCTCTAAAATATATAGGCAAATATTTATCTATGCCATACATAAACGTTTATGAGATCGCTACATTTTATACAATGTATAACTTAGCGCCGGTAGGAAAATATTTTATTCAAGTATGTACTACGAGCCCATGTTTGTTGAGAGGAGCTGGAGAAATTGTTAAATTATGTCAAAAAAAAATATCTAAAAACCAAAACCAAATATCTGATAATGGCACTTGTTCATGGACAGAAGTAGAATGTTTAGGTGCGTGTATCAGTGCGCCCTTGATGCAGGTCAATGATGATTATTACGAGGATTTAGATGTGCCTAGCGCTGAAAAAATTCTGGATTCATTTTTAGAAAACAACCCTGTAAAACCTGGATCATCAAAAAATAGAACAAATAGTTCTCCTGAAAATAAAAAAACTAACGGAATAAATAATGCTTAAAGAAGAAGATAAAATTTTTACAAATTTATATAATCAACATGGTTGGAGCATCGAAGATTCTTTTAAAAGAAAAGACTGGTCTAACACTAAAGAGATTATGGCCAAAGGTAAAGATTGGATTATTGATGAAATTAAATTATCTGAATTAAGAGGCAGGGGTGGAGCAGGTTTTCCAACTGGAGTTAAATGGTCGTTTGCACCAAAAAAAGTTGGTTCAAGACCACATTATCTAGTAATTAACGCTGACGAGTCTGAACCTGGAACCTGTAAGGATAGAGATATTATTAGGTTTGAGCCACAAAAACTTTTGGAAGGTTGTTTGATCACATCATTAGCTGTGAGCGCACACGTTTGTTATATTTATATTAGAGGAGAATATTTAAATGAAGGCAGAAGACTACAAAAGGCAATAGACGAAGCTTATGAAAAAAAATTAATTGGGAAAAACGCATGTAATTCAGGTTGGGATCTTGATATATATATACACTACGGAGCAGGAGCTTATATATGTGGTGAAGAAACTGCTTTATTAGAAAGTTTAGAGGGCAACAAGGGTCAACCAAGATTAAAACCACCTTTTCCAGCTTTAGTCGGATTATACGGATGCCCAACAATAGTAAATAATGTAGAAACAATTGCAGTAGTACCTACAATTTTAAGAAAAGGCGGCAAATGGTTTGCTTCAATTGGTCGTCCGAAAAACACAGGTACGAAAATATTTTGTATTTCAGGTAATGTTAACAGCCCTTGTAATGTTGAAGAAGAAATGGGTGTTCCTTTAAAATATCTTATAGAAAAACATGCTGGAGGAGTCGTTGGTGGATGGAACAATCTGCAGGCAGTAATTCCAGGTGGTTCTTCAATGCCTTTAATTCCAAAAGATGTTTGCGAAACCATTAAAATGGATTTTGACTCGTTGGTAGCTGCTAAAAGTGGACTAGGTACAGCTGGAATAGTAGTTATCAATAAAGATCAAGATATTGTGAAGTGTATGACCAGAATAGCCAGGTTTTATAAACACGAGAGCTGCGGACAGTGCACACCTTGCAGAGAAGGAGTTGGCTGGATGTGGAGAATTCTTGAGAGAACAGCTAAAGGCGAAGCTACAAAGCAAGATATAAATTTATTATCCGAGGTAACAACACAGATCGAGGGACACACAATTTGTGCTTTCGGTGAAGGAGCAGCTTGGCCAGTGCAGGGGCTATTAAGACATTTTAGAAAGGAATTAGATAAAAAGTGTTTTTCAGAACCAATTATTAAAAAGAAAAGAAAGATTCCTTATTTAGTAGACCAACATTTATTAGAAAATAAAGATGCCTAAAATAAAAATAAATAATAAAGAGATAGAATTTGAAAATGGAATGACAGTGTTGCAAGCATGTGAAATTGCTGGAGCAGAAATTCCAAGGTTCTGCTACCACGAGCGTCTTTCAATAGCTGGAAATTGCAGAATGTGTTTAGTAGAAATGGAGAATTCACCGAAACCAATTGCCTCTTGTGCTCTGCCAGCTTCAGAAGGAATGGTTATTAATACTAACACTAAAGTAGTTGAAAAAGCGAGAAAAGGAGTAATGGAATTTCTTTTAGCTAACCACCCTTTAGACTGCCCAGTATGTGATCAAGGTGGAGAATGCGATTTGCAAGATCAATCTTTATTTTACGGATTTGATAAATCAAGATTTAAGGAAAACAAGAGGGCTGTAGAAGATAAATATATGGGCCCGTTAATAAAAACACAAATGACAAGATGTATTCACTGTACAAGGTGCATTAGATTTGCAACAGAGATCGCTGGTGTTTCCGAGTTAGGCGCTATTGGAAGAGGCGAAGATATGCAAATAACAACTTATCTTGAAAAGTCTATGACTTCTGAATTGTCTGGAAACGTAATTGATCTTTGTCCCGTGGGAGCTTTAACATCAAAACCATATGCTTTTGAAGCAAGACCTTGGGAATTGAAAAAAACTGAAACTATCGATGTTATGGATGCTGTAGGTTCAAATGTAAGAATAGATACATACGGTTGGGAAGTCAAAAGAGTTTTGCCCAGACTAAATAATCATATAAATGAAGAATGGATATCTGATAAAACAAGATTTGCGTGTGATGGATTATTAAAACAGAGACTCGACAAACCTTACAAAAGAGAAAATGGAAAATTAAAAGAAACCAATTGGGACGAGGTTATAGATTTAATTTCAGAAAAAATAAAAGAGATAGATCCAAAATTAATAGCAGGGCATGTGGGCGACATGTCAAGTTTGGAGACAATAAATTCTTTTAAATCACTATTTAATTCAATTGGATCTAATAGTTTTGATTTCAGAGAGAAATTTTTTCATATAAACCATGATAATAAGGCTAATTATATTTTTAATACATCAATAAAAAATATCGAAAAAAGTGATTTTATACTTCTAATAGGAACAAATCCCAGAACAGAAGCTACTATGCTTAATGCAAGAATAAGAAAAACTTTCTTGTCAAAAAAAATACCAATTTTTTCAATCGGTTCTCCTGGAGATTTGACCTATGATTATAAGATTGTAGGCGAAAAAACAGAAGATATTAAAAATATTATTGAAAATGAAAATGAGGTTAAATCAAAGTTGCTAAAATCTAAAAATCCAATCATTATAATTGGAGAGTCAGCTTTAAGTTTAAAGTCCGGCAAATTTATTTTAGAAACTTTAAAGAAATTTCTTATTAAAAATAATTATATCAATGAAAATTGGAATGCTTTAAATTTTTTACCAAAGAATGCGTCTACCGTAGGTGCTATTGATTTAGGTTTTTTTACGAAAGGAAATTCTTTTTTTGAAAAAATTAATAAAAATGAATTTAAGCTAATTTATTTTGTTGGATCTGATAATTTAAATTTTATTAAAAAAGATGAGTTTGTCATTTATCAAGGTAGCCATGGTGATAAAATTGCACAAATAGCAGATATTATATTACCAAGCCCTGCTTATACCGAGCAGCATGGGTTATTCATTAATCTAGAAGGAAGATTACAAAAAAGTATAAAAGCTAGTTACCCTCCCGGGGAAGCCAAGGAAGATTGGAAAATTTTTAATATTATTAATAAAAAATTAAAAAACGATTTGTTGTTTAAGAATTTTCATGAGTTGAGACAAATGACCATCGATAAAATTAAAAATCACACAGACTATGACTTGCTACCAAAAATAAATCCAAAAATTATAAAAACAGAAAATTCTGACTATTTTAACGAAATTATAAAAGTAGATGAGCTAGACTATTATTTTAGCAATGCCATAGCACGCTCATCAAAAACTATGAGTGATTGCAAAATTGCAAAAGCAAACAACCTTAAAAAATGAAAATATAAATGAACTATTTAAATATTTTTCTAAATGAAGTTTTTAAAATTTCTTTATTGCTTATTCCAATTTTAGTCTCAGTAGCTATTATAGTCTGGTTTGACAGAAGAGTTTGGGGTTTTGTTCAAAAACGTAAAGGACCGAATGTTGTCGGTCCTTTTGGTTTACTGCAAACTTTAGCTGATGCTCTAAAATATATTTTTAAAGAAATAATAATACCTGCGAGTGCTAACAAAATAGTTTTTATTCTGGCACCAATTATTACAATGACCCTCGCACTATCGGCTTGGGCGGTTATACCGATAAGTGAAAAATTATTTGTAGCAGATATAAATGTTGGAATACTTTACATATTTGCAATTTCTTCACTCGGTGTTTACGGAATCATAATGGGTGGTTGGGCTTCAAATTCTAAATACCCATTTCTTGGAGCAATCAGATCTGCGGCTCAAATGGTTTCATATGAAGTTTCAATTGGAATAATAATCATAAACGTTCTACTTTGTGTAGGTTCGTTGAATTTAAAAGATATAGTCTTAGCTCAGAAAAATCTTTGGTTTGTTATTCCCTTGTTTCCTATGTTCATTATTTTTTTTATTTCTGCGTTAGCAGAAACTAATAGACCACCATTTGATTTGCCAGAAGCTGAAGCTGAGCTAGTGGCCGGATATCAGACGGAATATTCAGGCATGATGTATGCAATGTTTTGGTTAGGAGAATATGCAAATATTTTATTAATGTGTGCATTAGGATCTATACTTTTTCTTGGAGGATGGTTATCACCAATTGATATTTATCCATTTAATATAATTCCAGGACCTTTCTGGATGATTCTTAAAATACTTATATTATTTTTTATGTTTGCTCTTATCAAAGCAATAGTACCAAGGTATAGGTATGATCAACTAATGAGATTAGGTTGGAAAGTTTTTTTACCTTTCTCATTATTATACGTAGTTCTTACCGCAAGTTTTTTAATTTATTTTGATTTATTACCCAATACAGGAATTCAATGAAGTTAAATAGAATATTTAAAATTATTTTTTTAGCAGAATTTATAAAAGCAATAATAATTGCAATTGGAGAAATTTTTAAGAAGAAAAAAACAATTAATTATCCGTTTGAAAAAGGTAAAATTAGCCCAAGATTTAGAGGCGAACATGCTTTAAGAAGATACCCAAATGGAGAGGAGAGATGTATCGCATGTAAACTTTGTGAGGCCGTTTGTCCTGCACAAGCAATTACAATTGAGTCAGAAGAAAGAGCTGATGGAAGTAGAAAAACTACCAGATATGATATTGATATGCTCAAATGTATCTATTGTGGTTTGTGCGAAGAATCTTGCCCTGTTGATGCAATAGTCCAGGGTCCAAACTTTGAGTTTGCCACAGAAACAAGAGAAGAACTATATTATAATAAAGAAAAACTCTTAGACAACGGCGATAGATGGGAATCTGTTCTGGCACAAAATATAAAATTGGATAAACCATACAGATAAAAAATGATTGCACATGCTATATTTTTTTATTTTTTTTCAGTAATTGCTATCCTCTCAGCAATCATGGTTGTGGTTTCAAGAAATACTGTTCATGCAGTTTTTTTCCTTATTCTTGATTTCGTATCGATAGGTTGCCTCTTTATTATGGTTGGAGCGGAGTTTCTAGGAATGATGATGCTAATTGTCTATGTGGGAGCTGTAGCTGTTTTATTTTTATTTGTGGTTATGATAATGAATGTTTCAGAACAGAAACTTTCATGGTTAAGAGGATCAAAAAAATCTAATCATATACCGGTTGGCTTAGTAATTAGCATTGTAATTCTTTTAGAGCTAATAATAGTAGTTGGTGGATGGAAATATAAAGGTGATTTTTTAAATACCAGATCATTTAACCTTGATGGAGGTATTACCAATACTCATCAATTAGGAAATGTTATGTACACTGAATACATACATCTTTTTCAAATTTCAGGAATAATTTTATTATTATCTATGATTGGAGCAATAGTTCTAACTTACAGGAAACGTGAAGGAGTAAAACGACAAAACTATTTTGAACAGATTTCAAGAGAACGAGAAGATTCGGTAGAATTGATGGATGTTAATTTTAAGGAAGGTGTAAAAATTGATGATTGAAATTGGTTTAGGACACTATTTAGTTTTAGGAGCAGTAATTTTTGCATTAGGAATGATTGGAATATTTCTTAACAGAAAAAATGTAATAGTTATTTTAATGTCAATAGAGCTTATTTTATTAGCAGTTAACATAAATTTAGTTTCTTTTTCAATTTTTCTACAGGATATAGTTGGTCAAGTTTTTACAATGTTAATATTAACAGTTGCTGCAGCAGAGGCCGCAATAGGCTTAGCTATTATTGTTGTTTACTACAGAAACAAAGGCTCAATAAGAGTTGAGGAAATTAATCAAATGAAAGGGTGAAAGTGGAATACGCGGTAATTTTTTTACCATTAATAGGTTCGATCTTAGGTTATTTATCAAAGTTTATAAAAAATTTTTTACCTTTGATAATTACTAATCTATTTATTTTAGTTTCCGCTGTCTTATCTATCTTGATTTTTTATAATGGAATTACTCTAAATGATTATGAAAACCATCTTATTTTTGAGTGGGTTTCATCAGGAGATTTTGTTGTTAATTGGTCTATCAATATTGATCCTTTGAGCTCAATTATGCTTGTAGTAGTTTCACTGATTTCCTTTTTGGTTCATTTTTACTCAATAGGCTATATGAGATATGACCCTAATAAAGCAAGATTTATGTCATATCTTTCACTTTTTACATTTTCTATGATGGTGCTTGTAGTTTCAGATAATTTTTTACAATTATTTTTTGGATGGGAAGGTGTTGGTTTATGCTCTTATTTTTTAATTGGTTTTTGGTATAAAAAAAATTCCGCAAACCAAGCTGCTATTAAAGCATTTTTAGTAAATAGAGTGGGGGACCTAGGTCTTGCAATAGGTATTTTTTTAATTTTTCTATTTTGCAAGACTTTAAATTTTCAAGAGGTTTTCCAATCTGTTCCTCAGATATCTTCTAAACAGATAAATTTTTTAGGTATTGAATCTAATATTATTACACTTATTAGTTTATTTTTATTTTTGGGCGCAATGGGTAAGTCGGCTCAAATTTTTTTACATACTTGGTTACCCGATGCTATGGAAGGACCAACTCCAGTCTCAGCGTTAATTCATGCTGCAACAATGGTTACAGCAGGCGTCTTTTTAGTTGCAAGGTGCTCTCCTATTTTTGAATACTCCCAAGTTGCTCTTAATTTCGTAACAATAATTGGAATGACAACTGCGTTTTTCGCAGCTTCTATTGCTTTAGTTCAAAACGATATAAAAAAAATAATCGCTTATTCAACTTGTAGTCAATTAGGTTACATGTTTTTAGCAGCTGGCGTAGGAGCATATCATGTAGCAATTTTTCATTTGTTTACACACGCATTTTTCAAAGCATTACTATTTTTGGGCTCAGGATCGGTAATACATTCTTTGAAAGAAGAACAAGACATTAGAAAAATGGGAG
>QCNT01000009.1 GCA_003213135.1 Pelagibacteraceae bacterium AG-426-I15
TCAAAAATTATTGTAATAAAAATTGGCTCTTCAAACCTTGTGGACAGTAAGGGTAAATTAAAGGAAAAATGGCTTAAAAGTTTTGTAAAAGATATAAAAAAATTTAAAAAAAATGGAAAAAACTTTGTAATAGTATCTTCTGGGGCGATAGCTCTAGGTCAAAATTATCTGAAAGTGAAGAAAAAAAAATTAAAAATAGAAATGAGTCAAGCTTTAGCATCAATTGGTCAAATACACCTAACAAATATATACAGGGAAATGTTTGAAAAAAATAAAATTAAAATTGGTCAAATTTTAATTTCTCCAGATGATACTGAGCAAAGAAGAAGAGCGATTAATATAAAAAGAACATTTGAAAATTTATTTAAACTAGGAGCTATACCTATTGTTAATGAAAATGATACAACTGCTACATCAGAAATAAAATATGGAGATAATGATCGCTTGGCTGCTAGAGTGGCTCAAATAATCAGTGCTGATATATTAGTCAATTTTTCAGATGTAGATGGATTATATGAATCATCTAAAAATAAAAAAATTATAAAAGAAGTGAGAAAAATAAATGAAAAAATTTATTCTTTTGTTGAAAATAAAAAAAATTCATATGGGTCTGGTGGAATGTCCACTAAATTAGAAGCTGCAAAAATTTGTATGAACTCAGGTTGTTACATGGCAATAGCAAATGGAAAACATTTAAATCCACTTGAAAAATTAATTAAAGAAAATCATTGTACTTGGTTTATACCAAAAGTTTCCAGCCTTGATGCAAGAAAAAAGTGGATAGTTAGCTCCATTGGATCTAACGGTAAAATATATATTGATTTGGGTGCATCGAAAGCCCTTGAAAATGGAAAAAGTTTACTGCCTGCTGGAATTACTAAAGTTGAAGGTGATTTTTTAAAAGGGGACAATGTTTTGATTGTAGACAATAATGAAAAAACACTTGCAAGAGGACTAACCTCTTTCTCTTCTAAGGAAATTGATAAAATTAAAGGATTGAAAAGTGATCAGATAGAAAATATTTTAGGTTACTCTAGTAAATCTGAAATTATACATAGAGACGATATGGTGAAACTGTGATTAATAAATATTTAAGTAGTATTGGATTTAGATCTAGAGTTGCAGAAAAAAACCTTTCAAAAATAAATATAGATAAAAAAAATAAAGTTCTCGAGACTTACAGCAAACTTCTTTTAAAGAATAAAAATAAAATATTAAGAGAAAATTCTAAAGACGTTAAAAACTGCAAAAGAGAAGATTTAATTGATAGACTGTTAATTAATAAAAAAAGAATAGATAGCATTAGAGATTCGATAGACCAAATTATTAAATTTAAGGACCCTATAGGTAAAACAATACATAAGTGGAAAAGACCAAATAATCTTTTAATTAAAAAAATAACTGTTCCTATTGGGGTCATTGGTGTTATCTACGAAAGTAGACCTAATGTTACATGTGATGTTTCAGCATTGTGTTTAAAATCAGGTAATGTTGTAATACTGAGAGGTGGTTCTGATTCCTTTAATTCAAATAAAATTTTAGCAAACTTATTTAGAAGCTCACTCGTTAAAAATAATGTTGATAAAAATTGTGTTCAATTTATTGAAAACAAAAATAGGAAAATCGTTGATCACATTTTATCTAAAATGTCAGATTATATAGACTTAATTGTACCAAGGGGTGGAAAAAATTTGGTAAAAAAAGTCAAAAATTTATCTAGAGTAAATGTTATTGGACACTTAGAGGGAAATTGTCATATCTATGTTGATCGAGATGCAGAATTAGAGATGGCAAAAAAAGTAGTTTTGAATGCTAAAATGAGAAGAACTTCTATTTGTGGCGCTGCTGAAACACTTCTTATAGATAATAAATGTGTTAAATCTCATGTATTTGAAATTATAAGAACTTTACTTTTTGCTGGATGTGAGATTGTTGTAGATAAAAAATTAAATAAAATTTTTAAAAATAAATTTAATTTAGCAACTGATAAAGATTGGAGAACAGAATATTTAAAGCCAAAAATATCTATAAAAATAGTTAATGGAGTCAAAGAGGCGGTATCGCACATACATAAATATGGAACAATGCATACCGATTCTATTATTACAAAAAATAAAAAGACAGCCAACTTTTTCTTGGAACAAGTTAATAGTTCTATTGCTATGCATAATGCATCAACACAATTTGCTGATGGTGGAGAATTTGGTTTTGGTGGAGAAATAGGAATATCGACAAATAAAATGCCTCCAAGAGGACCAGTTGGAATTAATCAGCTAACTTCCTATAAGTATATAGTAGAAGGAAAAGGAACTATAAGACTTTAACTTATATAAAAAAAATTAATATGTACAAAAAGATTGGTATTTTGGGCGGCACTTTTGATCCTCCGCATTACGGACATTTATCAATATCAAAAATTTCATTAAAAAAATTAAAATTGAACTATGTTATATGGGCAATAACAAAGAAGAGTCCTTTTAAAAAAAAAGCAGTAATACCATTAGATAAAAGAATTAAACTTTCAAAAAATATAGTCAAAAATTATAAAAAAATAATAATTAAAAGTTTTGACGCGCAAATTAAATCTTCTAAAACCATTAATTTAATTAAATACTTGAAAAAAAAGAATAAAAAAACCGAATACTTTTTTTTAATAGGTTCTGATAATCTTATAAATTTTCACAAGTGGAAAAGTTGGAAGCAAATTTTAAAACAATCTAAGATTGTTGTTATTCCGAGAAGAGGATTTATTCAAAAATCTTTAAACTCAAAAGCTTATAGGGGTAAGGAAAAGAGCAAATTCTTGTTACTAAAATCAAAAATGGTCAATATTTCTTCTTCAAAAATTAGAGAAAATTATTTAAAGTATAAAAATTAATGCAAATAGTTAAATTAAAAAAGCTTGTCGAAAATACTCTAAATCTAAATAAGGCAGAAAAAATCGTAACAATTAATTTAAAAGGGAAATCTTATATTGCTGATTATATGATTATAGCTTCAGGAACATCATCGAGACATATTCAATCTTTGTCTGAAATAATTTTGTCAACACTTGAAGAGCGAGGCGCAGGTAAATTTAAAATCGAAGGACAAACAAGCGATGGTTGGAAATTGATTGATGCTGCTGATATTATAATTCATATTTTTCATCCTGAAAAAAGAAAGTTTTATGATTTAGAAAAAATGTGGTCTGAACCTATCTTAAACGAGGGAATTAATTTATGATTAGAGTCTTAAGTTTGTTTTTATTATTCATATTTTTTGTTAATTACGCGCATGGAAAAGATGATCCAAATTTATATGAAAAAATCGATCTATTTGGTGAAGTTTTAGAAAAAGTAAATAAGGAATATGTTGATGATATTGATCAATCTGAAGTTATAGACTCAGCTATAAATGGTGTCTTGCAGTCATTGGATCCTTACTCTGCGTACATGAGTCCAGAACTTTTTAAAAATATGCAAACTGATACCCAAGGTAAATTTGGTGGGCTAGGTATAGAAATAGGTATGGAAGCAGGTGTAGTAAAAGTAATATCACCAATAGATGATACACCTGCGTCTAGAGCAGGAATTAAAGCTGGAGACTACATAGTCAAAATCGGAGGTGTTCAAGTGCAAGGAAAATCTTTGATGGAAGCAGTAAAACTTATGAGGGGGCCAATTGGGTCTTCGGTAGAATTAACAATAAGAAGAAGGGGTGAAAAAAAAGCCCTTATTAAAAAAGTAACAAGAGAAATTATTGTTGTTAAATCTGTGGAAGGTAAAATTTTAAAAGAAAAAATTGCTTATTTAAGATTAAAATCTTTTAATAATAATAGTAGCAATCAATTAAAAAAAAAAATAGAAGATTTTGAAAAAAAACAAAAGCCAAATGGATATATTCTTGATTTAAGAAATAATCCTGGTGGACTATTGACCCAGGCAATTAATATAACGGATTTCTTTTTAGACAGAGGTGAAATAGTCTCAACTAAAGGCAGAAGATTTATTGAGAACAGACGTTTTTTTGCAAAAAAAGGGGATACAGTTAATGGAAAACCATTAATTGTGATAATAAATAATGGGTCTGCATCCGCATCAGAAATAGTGGCAGGGGCACTTAAAGATCATAAGAGAGCAATCATTTTGGGAGAAAAAACTTATGGCAAAGGTTCTGTTCAATCAATTATTCCTCTTAGTGATGGCGGAGGTATGAGATTAACTGTCTCAAAATATTATTTACCTTCAGGAAAATCAATTTCAGAGGTCGGTGTAGAACCAGATATTTTCGTAGAGGAGCAGGGAAGTGAATTTGAAATAAATAGTAATTCTGATAATCAATTAGATTATGCATTAAATTTATTTACAACCTGATGAAAGATACAAGTCTACCTTTTAGAATCGGTGTTGGAATCATACTAATAAATAAAAAAAATAAAATTTTTGTTGGAAAAAGAAAAGATCACCCAAATAATAATAAATGGCAAATGCCACAAGGTGGTGTGAATGCAGGGGAAGATTATGTTGCTGCTATGAAGAGAGAGTTGCAAGAAGAAACAAGTGTCAAAAGTTTTGAAATCTTAAAAGAGTTTGATGATTGGACTCAATATGAACTTCCAGATTATTTAAAAGGAAAAATTTGGAAAGGTAAATTCAGAGGACAAAAGCAAAAATGGTTTTTGCTCAAATTTACTGGTTCAGATAATGAAATTAATCTTAAAACTAAGTATCCTGAATTTATTGATTGGAAATGGGTAAACCCAGAAATTATTCCAAATATCATTGTAGATTTTAAAAGAAAATTATATGAAGAATTATTGACTAAAATTAAACCTTTTATTGATTAATTCCTGATAAGCAATCTAACTTATGTGAAAAAATATAACGTTTCTTATCATCTAAGTTTTCTTCTTTTAATTGATTTTTTGTATTTTCAATCATTTCAGAAATTTTGTTTTTAGATAGATCTTTCAGATCAACAATTGTTGATGATAAAATAGTTAAATTATTATTAGAAAATTCTACAGTTCCGTCTTCCACAAAATATTTTTTTTCTGAATTGCCAGAAACCTTTATAATTCCAGGTTTTAAAAAAGTTATCAAAGGTATATGATTTGACAAAATTGTCATTTCGCCTTCATATGCTGGCAAAATTATAGAGTTTGATTTTTCCTTTAGTAAACTTTTCTCTGGTGATACGATTTCAACGTTAAAATCTTCGCTCATTTATGCTGCCGCCTCTTTAGCCATTTTCTCAGCTTTAGCTATTGCTTCTTCTATTGTGCCAACCATATAAAATGCAGCCTCTGGTAAGTGATCGTACTCTCCTTTGCAAATTGCGTCGAAGCCTTTGATTGTAGAGTCTAAATTAACTAATTTTCCTGGTGTTCCTGTAAAAACTTCAGCGACAAAGAAAGGTTGTGATAAAAAACGTTGAATCTTTCTTGCCCTTGCTACTGTTAACTTGTCTTCCTCAGAAAGCTCATCCATTCCTAGAATCGCGATAATATCCTGTAAAGATTTGTAGGCTTGTAAGATTTTTTGAACTTGTCTTGCTACTCTGTAATGTTCCTCGCCTAAAATTCTAGGATCTAATATTCTAGATGTAGAGTCTAGTGGATCGACCGCAGGATAAATTCCAAGCTCTGCTATTTGTCTTGATAAAACAGTTGTTGCATCTAAGTGTGAAAAAGATGTTGCGGGCGCTGGATCCGTTAAATCATCTGCAGGAACATAAATTGCTTGAACTGATGTAATAGATCCTTTTCCTGTTGTTGTAATTCTTTCTTGTAAGTTTCCCATGTCAGTAGCTAGTGTTGGCTGATATCCTACAGCAGATGGAATTCTACCGAGTAAAGCAGAAACTTCTGAGCCTGCTTGTGTAAATCTAAAAATATTATCTACAAAAAATAAAACGTCTTGTCCTTCTTTGTCTCTAAAATATTCTGCCACTGTTAAACCTGTTAAACCTACTCTTGCTCTAGCTCCAGGAGGTTCGTTCATTTGACCATATACCAATGCAGCCTTTGAACCTTTGCCTTCAGGTTTAATAACTCCGGATTCAATCATTTCATGGTAAAGGTCATTTCCCTCTCTTGTTCTTTCTCCAACACCTGCAAAAACAGAAAATCCCCCATGAGCTTTTGCGATGTTATTTATTAATTCCATTATAATTACTGTTTTACCAACTCCTGCTCCACCAAATAATCCAATTTTTCCACCTTTTGAGTAAGGTGCTAAAAGATCTATAACTTTTATTCCGGTTTCTAAAATTTCTGTTTCAGTAGACTGGTCTGTAAACTTTGGAGCCTCTCTGTGTATTGGCCATTTTTCTTTTGTCTTAACTTCTCCTTTTTGATCAATAGGCTGACCAATAACATTTATAATTCTTCCTAAAGTTTCAGGTCCAACAGGTACACTTATTGGTGCTCCAGTATTTTGTACAACATCGCTTCTTTTTAGACCTTCGGTACTATCCATTGCAATTGTTCTAACGCTATTTTCTCCTAAATGCTGAGCGACCTCTAATATTAATTTATTACCACCGTTGTTTACTTCCAGGGCTGTTAAAATTTCTGGTAATTCACCTTCGAACTGTACATCAACTACAGCACCAATAACTTGTATAATTTTTCCATTTTTGCTCATTATAAACTCTCTGCTCCCGATATTATTTCTATTAATTCTTTTGTAATAGCGGCCTGTCTACTTCTATTATAATTTATTGTTAATTTGTCCACCAAATCACCAGCGTTTCTTGTGGCATTATCCATTGCTGTCATTCTCGAACCCTGCTCACTTGCAGAGTTTTCCAGAAAACCTTTATATATTTGTGTTGAGATATTTTTAGGCAAAAGATCTTCTAAAATTTCATCTTCTTCTGGTTCAAATTCGTAAGATGAATTTTCATCTTCTTTTTCTTTGTTTTCTTGTTTTGCAGGGATAACTTGTTGACTTTGAGGTATTTGAGTCATTACGTTCTTAAACTTATTAAAAAAAATCACACATTTATCAAACTCATTGTCTTTAAATAATTTCACTATCTCGTTTCCTATTAATTCAGCATCTTTAAAGGTTAACTTTTTTTTATCTTTAAAATTTATTTTTTTAATAATATACTTTCCATAATCTCTCTTGAGTTGATCTAGACCTTTCGTGCCCACTGTAATAATTTTTAATTTTTTTGAGTCTTTCAAAACTTTATTAAAATATTTCTTAGCCTGCTTTACAATATTTGTATTAAATCCCCCGCAAAGACCTCTGTCGGCCGTCATAACAACACACAAATGGCTTTTATCTTGTCCTGTTCCTACCAAAAGTTTTGGTGCATTCATAGGATCATTTATTGCTTTGCTTAGATTTTGTATAATTAAATTCATTTTATCACTGTAAGGTCTTCCCTTTTCTGCCATTTCTTGTGCTTTTCTCAGTTTTGCTGCAGCAACCATCTTCATTGCTTTTGTGATCTTTTGTGTAGATTTCACGCTAGCAATTCTTTTTCTTAAATCATCAAGACTTGGCATTATTTTTTCTCAAAATTTGTTTTTTTATAGTTTGAAATAATCTCTGATAAAGTTTTATCTATATCTTCCTCGATTTTTCCAGTTTTTTGAATAGACTCTAGTATTTCAGGGCTTTCGCTTTTTACCAGTTCTATTAAACCCTTTTCAAAAACTCTAATATCATTGATTTCAATACTATCTAAATAACCTTTTACACCAGCATAAATCGTAATGACCTGTTCTGCTACTGTCATTGGGCTATATTGATCTTGCTTTAGTAACTCGGTAAGTTTTGAGCCTCTGTTTAAAAGTTTTTGTGTTGACGCATCCAAATCTGATCCGAATTGTGCAAACGCTGCCATTTCACGATATTGTGCTAATTCAAGTTTGATTGAACCAGCTACTTTTTTCATTGCCTTAGTTTGAGCAGCAGATCCAACCCTTGAAACAGAAAGCCCTACATTAACAGCAGGCCTTATTCCTTGATTAAACAATTCAGTGCCTAAAAATATCTGCCCATCAGTTATTGAAATTACATTTGTTGGTATGTAAGCAGAAACATCTCCAGCTTGAGTTTCTATTATTGGTAATGCTGTTAGTGAACCTCCCCCATTATCATCATTAAGTTTAGCTGCCCTTTCTAGTAGTCTGCTATGTAAATAAAAAACGTCGCCAGGATAAGCTTCTCTACCTGGGGGTCTTCTCAATAAAAGTGACATTTGTCTATAAGCTACTGCTTGTTTAGATAAGTCATCATATATGATTAATGCGTGCATACCGTTATCTCTAAAAAATTCACCAAACGTACAGCCTGTATATGGCGCTAAAAATTGTAAAGGAGCTGGATCAGAAGCTGTTGCTGATACAATAATAGTGTAGTCCATTGCTCCTGCGTCTTGTAAAGTTTTAAGAATTTGAGCAACAGTAGATCTTTTCTGTCCTATGGCTACATAAATACAATAAAGTTTCTTTTTTTCATCGCTAGATTCATTTATTTTTTTTCTGATTAATGATTGTATCAATTGCGACTGCTGTTTTTCCAGTTTGTCTATCTCCAATAATTAATTCACGTTGACCTCTGCCAATAGGTATTAAGCTATCAATTGCTTTCAATCCTGTTTGCATTGGCTCATTAACAGATTTTCTTGGGATTATGCCCGGAGCTTTAACTTCTACTCTCATTCTTTTTGTGCCTTTTTTTAAAGCCTCTTTACCATCAATAGGATTGCCTAATGCATCAACGACTCTTCCAAGCAATTCTTTTCCTACTGGTACATCAACTATGGCTCCTGTTCTTTTAACAGTATCTCCTTCTTTAATATCTCTATCATCTCCAAAAATTACAATTCCAACATTATCGCTTTCCAAGTTTAAAGCCATACCTTTTGATCCGTCTTTGAATTCTACCATTTCTCCAGCTTGAACATTGTCAAGTCCATAAACTCGCGCAATACCATCACCGACTGAAAGCACCTTTCCGATTTCGGAAATTTCAGTTTTATCTCCTAAATTTTTAATTTGTTCTTTTAGTATTTTTGTTATCTCTGAAGGGTTGATATCCATATTAAGACTCCAGCATCAATTTTTTATAATTTTGTAACTTATTTTTGACTGAAGTATCAATCATCAAACTGCCAATTTGTATAACAATACCGCCAATTAAACTTTCATCTATTTTAGATTTTAATTTAATTGGACGATTAATATTTTCTGAAATTTCTTTTTCAATTGCTAAGATTGTTGTTTTATCAATTTGTTTTGATGAAATTAAATTTCCAGATACTTCTCCTTTTTTAATTGGGATTAACTTTAAAAATTCATCAACAATTTTATCTAAAAAAAATATTCTTTTCTTTATAATTAGTATAGAAAAAAAATTTCTCACAATTTTATTAAAATTCATAAGTGTTAATATTTTTTCAAAAACAATTTTTTGTTTTTCAGTTGAATAAGTTGGATTTTTTATAAAATTCTTCAAATCTATATTAGAGTTA
>QCNT01000010.1 GCA_003213135.1 Pelagibacteraceae bacterium AG-426-I15
TTCCCTGAGCTCCAAGGAGTAATGGGTAAACATTTTGCTTTAAGCCAAGGATTTGAAGAAGATGTTTCATGTGCAATTAGCGAACACTATCTGCCTATAAGCATATCATCATCTATACCAAAAAAACCAATTAGTTGTGCTCTGTCAATCATAGATAAACTTGATACTTTGGTTGGTTTTTATTTAATTAACGAAAAACCAACAAGTTCCAAAGATCCTTTCGCTCTAAGAAGAGCAGCTATCGGCTTGTTAAGAACTATAATTGAAAATAATCTTACAGTCAGATTAAGAGATTTGATTGACTATTCTACTAAAATTTATTTAGAACAGGGGGTTAGGCAACTTAATGCTAAGGTTAGTAGTGATTTACTTATTTTTCTCAGAGAAAGAATGAAGAATATTCTTAAAGAAAAAAAATTTAGGACCGATATCATTGAAGCCTCAATTAGTTCACATTTAAGTGATAATTTTTTGGAGCTTGCTAAAAAGACTTACATCATGAACAAGTTCATTTCGAAAGATTTAGGAAAAAATGCACTTTCTACCTACAAGAGAGCTTCAAATATTCTTGGTCAAGAAAAACCTATTTCAAGAAGTGGGCCTGATGCTGTTCTTTTTAAATATGAGGAAGAAAAAGAACTTTTTGAGAGAATTAACTCAATCCGAAAGTCTTTTACTTTAAAAGAAGACAAAAAGAACTACGAGGATCATCTGAGACTTTTGTCTGAAACAAAATTATCAACAGATAAATTTTTTGATAATGTAAAAGTTAACGATGAAAATAAAGACCTTAAAAATAATCGATTAGAATTGTTGCAAATTTTATGTTCAACGTTTAATACTTTTGTAGACTTTTCAAAATTAGAAGGAACTTAAATGTCGAAATATTTATTTGGCTTTGGAGATAAGAAGGCAAAAAAAATATCTAATGCAAGAAATATTCTAGGTGGCAAAGGAGCAAACCTTGCCGAAATGGCAAGACTCGGTTTACCAGTTCCGCCAGGCTTTACTGTTTCAACTCAAATGTGTGAAATTTTTTATAAAAACAATAAAAAACTAACACCTAAGGTACGCATAGAAATAAAAAAAGAGTTAAGAAAAATTGAGATTAAAACTAAAAAAAAATTTGGTGATAATACAAATCCTTTACTTGTATCAGTAAGATCTGGGTCCAGAGTATCTATGCCTGGTATGATGGATACTATTTTGAATTTAGGTTTAAACGACAAAACTACCGAAGCTTTATCAAACAAAACTAACAATGAAAGATTTGCTAAGGATAGTTATAGAAGATTTATTCAAATGTATGGAAATGTTGTTATGGGTGTCGAAAGCCATTTGTTTGAAGAAATGATTGATAATTATAAATTAACCAAAGGAGTTTTACTAGATACAGAGCTTGGTTCTGATGATTGGGAAGGTTTAATTAAAAATTTTAAAAATTTAATATTAGAAAAAACAAAAAAAAATTTCCCCCAAGATGTTTACGAACAACTTTTTGGAGCTGTAAGTGCTGTATTTTTATCTTGGGAAAGCAAAAGATCAAAAACTTACAGAAAACTTAATCATATACCCGGAGAATGGGGAACAGCGGTGAATATTCAATCTATGGTTTTTTGGTAACATGGGAAATGATTGTGCTACAGGTGTTGCATTTACACGAAATCCATCTACCGGAGAGAATAGATTTTTTGGTGAGTACCTTATAAATGCTCAAGGTGAGGACGTAGTAGCCGGAAGTAGGACCCCCAGGTATATTACAAAAAAAAGCAAAAGAAGATGCGGGAGCTAAAGAAGAATCAATGGAAGAGACAATGCCAAAAGTTTTTAAGGAATTAAAAAATGTTTTTTTAAAACTAGAAAAACATTATAGAGATATGCAAGATATTGAGTTTACAGTTGAAAATAATAAACTTTGGATGCTACAAACTAGGAGCGGAAAACGTACAGCTAAGGCAGGGATTAAAATTGCTGTAGATATGGTTAAAGAAAATCTGATTTCAAAAAAGGAAGCGATTTTAAGAATAGACCCAAATACTTTGGATACACTTCTCCATCCTACTTTAGATGAAAAAGTGGATAAAAAAGTAATAGCAAAAGGTTTACCTGCATCTCCAGGTGCAGCAAGTGGAAAAGTAGTCTTCACTGCTGATGAGGCAGAGAGAATGAAAAATCAAAAAGAAGATACAATATTGGTTAGAGTTGAAACTTCTCCAGAAGATATTCACGGTATGCATGCTGCTAAAGGAATATTAACCGCAAGAGGAGGAATGACAAGCCATGCTGCAGTTGTAGCAAGAGGCATGGGAAGACCTTGTGTTTCTGGTTCAGGCGAAATCAACATAGATTATGAAACTAAGGAATTTAAAGCAGGAGATCTTACTATCAAAGAAGGAGACATCATAACAATTGATGGTGGATCAGGTAAAGTAATGCAAGGCTCAGTTCCAACAGTTAAACCTGATATTTCAGGATATTTTTCAACAATAATGAAATGGGCAGATAAGTTTAGAAAATTAAAAATTAGAACAAACGCTGAGACTCCCCAAGATACTAAAATGGCAAGAAATTTTGGCGCCGAAGGTATTGGATTGTGTAGAACGGAGCATATGTTTTTTGATGACGAAAGAATTCTATCTGTTAGACAAATGATTTTATCAAAGCATTTAGACGACAGAAAAATTGCATTAGACAAACTTCTCCCTTATCAAAAAAATGATTTTAAAGAAATTTTTAAAATTATGAAGGGTTTACCTGTTACGGTTAGACTTTTAGACCCACCATTACACGAATTTCTTCCTAAAACTGAAAAAGATATGGAGGAGGTTGCTAGATCACTTAATTTAGGGGTTAAAGAAATAAAGAATAGAGTTGCAGAGCTACACGAGCTTAATCCTATGTTGGGTCATAGGGGATGTAGACTTGGGATCTCTTTTCCAGAAATTTATGAAATGCAATGTAGAGCAATTTTTACTGCTCTAATAGATTGTAAAAAAGAGAAGGTACAGTCTATAATACCTGAAATAATGATACCATTAGTTTCGACAGAGGACGAGCTCGGAATAATGAGAAAATTAGTTAACCGGGTAGCTGATGAGCTCCAAAAAGAATACAAAATAAAAATTAATTATTTTGTTGGTACCATGATTGAACTACCACGAGCCGCATTAAGAGCAGCGCCAATATCAAAATATGCAGACTTTTTTAGCTTTGGGACAAATGATTTAACCCAAACAACATTTGGTATAAGTCGTGATGATTCTGGAAAATTTTTAAATGATTATTTGGATCATAAGATTTTTGATGGAGATCCTTTTGTAAGTATAGACAAAGATGGAGTAGGAGAGTTGGTTAAAATAGCATCTCAAAGAGGAAAAAAACAAAACAAAAAACTTAAACTTGGAATTTGCGGAGAACATGGCGGAGATCCTAGAAGTATTGAGTTTTGTTCTAAAGCAGGTTTAAATTATGTTTCTTGTTCACCATTTAGAGTTCCAATTGCCAGATTAGCTGCTGCCCAAGCAGAACTTAGGAGATAAAATCTAACTTAAAATCAATTGCTGTTGCACTATGGGTCAGCTGTCCTACTGAAACTCTTTTAACACCTGTTGAAGCTATCCTTCTGACATTACTTAATGTTACTCCGCCTGACGCTTCAGTTTCATAAAATTTTTTAGATATTTTCACTCCCTTGCTGAGATTTTTAGGACTCATATTATCAAACAAAATTCTATTGAATTTTAAGCCTATAATTTTTTTTAACTGTCCTAAATTATCAACTTCTACCGTTATTTTTTTTCCTTTTCTATTTTTAATAGCCTTTATAACAATAGATCGGATATTTTTGTTAACAGCAATATGATTATCTTTAATTAAAATTTCATCACTCAAATTAAATCTATGATTAGTACCTCCGCCTAGTTTTACTCCATATTTTTGTATTAATCTAAGGTTCGGCAATGTTTTTCGGGTGCAACATATTTTGCAGTATTTCCCTTTTACTTTTTTTACAAAGCTGCTTGTAGTTGTGGCTACACCTGAAATTAATCCTAAAAAATTTAGAGCAACTCTTTCACTCTTAAGAATACCTGAAGCATTACCTTTTAATATTGCAATTACTTTACCTTTATTTATTTTTCTTCCGTCTTTTGTTTTTGAAATGAAAATAATTTTTTTATCTGAATTTTTAAAAGCCTCCTTTGCAAAATTTAAACCACCAACTACACAATTTTGACCAGCTATTATTTTTGCGGTAACTTTTTTGTTTTTTATATTTTTAGTTGTTATATCTCCGGATGGTTTAAGATCTTCCCTTAGAGCTTGTTTTGTGAAAGCTTTAATATATTTTTGATTTATTTTTTTGCACTCAAAATTATCTACCAATTTCAGCCATTCTCAAAACAGATTTTCTTGCCATTTCAGCAATATTGTGGCTAATTTTAATTTCATTGGTTTCATTTTTCAAGCAATCATAGACCTTATTTAAAGTAATTTTTTTCATATGAGGGCAAAGATTACACGGTCTTATAAATTGAACATTAGGATTTTCAACTTGAACATTGTCACTCATAGTGCATTCAGTAACTAGTAAAACTTTTTTAGGTTGATTTTTTCTTCACATAATTTACCATTGTCGAGGTTGAACCAGCAAAGTCTGAAGCGCTAATAACATCTGGCGGACATTCAGGATGCGCTATAACTTCTATACCCGGGTTTTCTTTTTTTTATATCTTCAATTTCTTTACCAGTAAATTTTTCATGAACCATACAAGTGCCTTGCCACGAAATGATTTTTACTTTAGTGTTTTTTTGAACATAGTTTGCTAAATAGTGATCAGGAAGAAAAATAACCCTATCGGTACCAAGAGACTCGACAACTTTAACAGCATTAGCGGATGTACAACAAATGTCAGACTCGGCTTTAACGTCTGCAGAAGTATTTACATAAGAAACTACCGGGACACCTGGATATTTTTCTTTTAACATTCTAACATCTGCGCCAGTTATAGACTCTGCCAAAGAGCACCCAGCTTGCATATCAGGTATTAAAACTTTTTTATCAGGACTCATTAATTTAGCGGTCTCCGCCATAAAATGCACTCCACACAGAACAATAATTTTAGATTTAGTTTTTGCTGCCTCTAAGGCTAGAGCAAGAGAGTCAGCTGATATATCTGCTATACCGTGATAAATTTCTGGTGTTTGATAATTATGAGCTAAAATAACAGCACCTTTGTCTTTTTTAAGTTTATTAATTTTATCAATCAAAGGGGCATGAAATTTCCATTCAACCTCAGGGACTACAGAGGAGATTTTTTTTATAAATCTCACTTAAAGATTTATTTTCTATATTGCTTGTCGACATTATAATAATTTATCAACTTGCAGATAAAAAGTCATTCATTTATTGTCGCATCTGCAGAGCGGTCGTGCTGAAATTGGTAGACAGGCACGCTTGAGGGGCGTGTGGGTTTCCCGTGAGAGTTCGAGTCTCTCCGACCGCACCAAAATATCAATATATTATTAAAATTTATAAAATTTTTTCCAGATATTTATATTCTTTTTTTTTGCACAAACCATATCAACTTTTATTTTATTTTTATTTAAATGTTTAATATATTTTTTAACAAGGCCAATTTTGAAACCAAGTAAATCAGGAGATGTTAAACAAATTTTTTTTTTAAATTTTTTTAAATAAGCATACTCTTTTGAGCTTATAAAATGCTTATCGAAAAAAATCAAACCATATCCATTTAATCATTTTAAAATTCTTATCATTTAAATTGAAATTTTCGTAGGATGAAAATCTTAACATTAGGTTTCCTCCTCGTTTTCTTTGAATCATATTTAAAAATTCTGACTGAATTAAATTCAAAAATAAAAATTTTTTATGTTTTTTTTTTAATACATTATATATTTTATGACAAACACCAGTCGATTTAACATCAATTATTAAAAAAAACTTTTTAAGAGTTTTCAAATTTTTGAACAAATTCAAACTTTTTTTAAAAGGATCGTGATTTATTATTATATTTTTTGAATCTGATCTAACATCTATTTCAATTCCATCAAAATATGAATTATGTTTATATTTTACTTTTTTTAAATTATTTTGTCTGTGAGCTATATATATTGTCATATTAATTTTATTATTCCAATTAACATTCTATAACTTAATAAAAATTTAGAGGCAAAATTTTTATTCCATGATGATTGACCTTTTTCTCTATCTTTTTGTACTACTGGAATTCTTATAATATTTCTTTCTTTTGTTTTGCAAATTAGATT
>QCNT01000011.1 GCA_003213135.1 Pelagibacteraceae bacterium AG-426-I15
CGATTGGTACGCAGATTAACTAAAATTTAGGGGGTCAACATCAACTGTAAGTTTTATTTTTTTTGGAATATCAATTTTTTTTAACATATTATTAATGAGTTTTTGGGCAAATAAGTTTTTTTTAAATCTAACAAGCAATCTTGTTCTATATTTATTCTTTACTTTAAAGATTGGGGAACTAACTGGTCCTAAGATGTCTAAATTTCTAATTTTAGAAAGATTAATTTTAATTTTCTGAGCTTCAAGAAAACCTTGTTTTTCGTTTGTTGAAGAAATAATAATTGCAATTAGCCTACAGAACGGTGGGAGATTTTTTTGTTTTCTTAATAGTGTTTCTTCCTCGAGAAATTTTTCTTGATTATTTTCAAGTATGTTTTTTAAAGTTCTGCCAGTTGGATCAAATGTTTGATAAATTATAAGAGAATCTTTGCTAAACCTTCCGGCTCTTCCGCTCAGCTGATTATAAAGTTGAATATTCTTTTCAGCAGATCTTAAATCAAAACCCATACCTGAAAAATCAGCATCAACAACTACTATGCAATTAAGATTAGGAAAATTAAAACCTTTTGATATTAATTGTGTTCCGACCAAAATATTGATTTTATTATTTTCAATATCATTTAATAAATTCTTAGTTTCTTTCTTTTTAGAAAGAAAATCACTAGATAAAATTTTAATTATTTTATCAGGAAATATATGTTTTAGTTCAGAAAAAATTTTTTCTACTCCGGGTCCGTACATTTGAAATTCACAATTTAATTTTGTTTTATTACATGTTCTTTTTATATTAGTTTTGTAACCACAATGGTGACATAGGGCTTTGTTAATATATTTATGAAAAGTTAAAAAAATAGAGCAGTTGGGGCACTCAAATTTTGAACCACAACTTTTACAAATCATAAATGGGGCATAACCTCTTCTGTTTAGAAAAAAAAGAACTTGTTCATTTTTTTGTAAGTATTTTTCAACTAACTTTATAGTTTTAATATCTATCCATATATTTTTATTTTTTTTTATTAAATTTAAATTAATAATTTCAGCTTTAGGTAACGAAAAATTTTTATATCTTCTTTCTAATTTGGTAAAATTATATTTTCCAGTTTTAACATTATTAAAAGTCTCAAGAGAAGGTATAGATGTTGAAAGTATAATTGGAATATTTTCAATGGAGGCTCTAGAAATTGCCATATCTCTAGCATTGTATCTTATGCCCTCGTCTTGTTTGTACGAATTGTCATGCTCTTCATCTACAACTATTAGTCCTAAATTTTTAAATGGTAAGAAAAGAGAAGATCTTGCTCCAATAATAAGTTTAATTTTGCCATTAATAATATTTTGCCAAATTATTCTTCGATTTTTTTTTGTTATTTTGGAGTGCCAAACCGCCGGTTTAAAACCAAAATATTCTTCAAATCTATTATTGAATTGATTAGTCAGAAAAATTTCAGGAAGTAAGATTAATACTTGTTCATTTTTTTTTAATAGTTCTTTGATTTTCTCAAAATAGACTAATGTTTTTCCTGATCCTGTAATTCCTTGCAATAAGGTAACATTAAATTTATCACCAAAGCTTTTTATTTCTTCAAGGCTGTTTTTTTGATCTTTGTTCAAATTAAATTTAATTTTGTTGTTAATTTTATTTTCAAATAAATCGGTCGATTTTTCTGTGAGGAAATATCTATCGCCTAAAAACATTTTTAAAACCATTCCTTTAGGAACCATATTGTAGAGAGAAAACCAATTAACAAATTTAATTAATTTTTCATTAAAACAAAATTCATGATTTTCTAAAATGGTTTTAATTTTAAATTTTTTATTAGTTTTTTCTTGTTTGTCCCATATAACACCTATTTCTTTTTCTTTACCAAAAGGTACTGAAACTATTGTGCCTGGCTTTAGTTTTTTAAATTTACCAGATAAATATGTATGCGGGTGATCAAAAATTCTCGGGATAAGAACGGGTAGTTTCATTAAATATTTATTTTAATAATTATTTAAAAATGAATTGGTCTTTTATCTACTGCTAAAGCAGCTTCTTTTATTGCTTCTGTATGTGTAGGATGTGCGTGGCATGTTCTTGCTATATCCTCTGCGCTAGCTCCGAATTCCATCGCAAGGGCCATTTCAGCAATCATATCACCACTGTGTGGCCCAATAATATGAACGCCTAAAACTCTGTCTGAGTTTTCTTCTGCCAAAATTTTTACAAACCCCTCTGCCTCATTATTAACTTTTGCTCTAGAGTTTGCCAAAAAAGGAAATTTTCCAATTTTATATTTAATTTTTTTTTCTTTGAGTTGTTCCTCGGTATTTCCTACAGAAGCTACTTCTGGAGAAGTATAAATCACACCTGGTATAACATCATAGTTAACATGGCCTGCTTGACCTGCAAGTATTTCTGCTACTGCAATTCCTTCTTCTTCGGCCTTATGAGCTAACATTGGTCCCTTAATTACATCTCCAATTGCGTAAATATTAGAAACAGAAGTTTGCAATTTTTTATTGACTTCGATTCGCCCTTTATTGTCTTTTTTGACTCCGACTTTCGACAAGTTGAGTCCTTCGGTATAAGGTTTTCTTCCAACTGAAACTAGTACTTTATCACAATCAAGTGTTTCTTTGGATCCGGTTTTGTTATTTATGCAATTTACCTGAGTTCCATTTTTTGATTTTTCAACGGAAACAACTTTTGTCTCTAATTTAAATTTTATACCTTGTTTGTTCAAAATTTTTTGGAATTCTTTTGAAATTTCTCTATCCATTCCAGGAGTTATATGGTCTAAAAATTCAATTACAGTAACCTCTGATCCTAATCTTGACCATACTGATCCCATTTCGAGACCAATGTAGCCTCCACCAATTATAACCAGTTTACTAGGGACTTTTTTAAGGGAAAGAGCTCCAGTTGACGAGGCTATATCTTTTTCATCAATATTAATTCCTGGTATAGACGTATAAGTAGATCCTGTTGCTATAACAATATTTTTTGAATTGTAAGATATTTTTTTACCTTCTTCATCGTAAACAACAACATTGTTTTTTGATAATAAAACACCTTTTCCTTTAATATATGTAACCTTATTTTTCTTAAATAAATACTCAACACCTTTGGTTAGAACTTGTACTGATTTATTTTTATTTGCCATCAGTTTTTCTAAGTTAAGTTTTACACCTGTCGTCTCTATCCCGATGTCGCTAAAATTTTTTTTTGCTTTATGATAAAGTTCTGATGAATTAAGTAAACTTTTAGAGGGTATACACCCAACGTTTAAACAAGTGCCTCCTAATGTTCCTCTAGATTCAACACATGCAGTTTTTAATCCGAGTTGTGCTGCCCTAATTGCACATACATAACCACCTGGGCCTCCGCCAATAACCAAGAGATCAAAGTTTTTTTCCATATTAAACGTTTAGAAAGAGTCTTTTAGGATCCTCTAAGGAATCTTTTACATTTTTTAAAAAAGAGACTGCTTCTTTACCATCTATAATTCTATGATCATAGGATAGCGCCAGATACATCATTGGTCGAATAATGATCGTTCCATTTTTAACTACTGCTCTTTCAACAATGTTGTGCATACCTAGTACACCTGATTGAGGAGGGTTTAATATTGGCGTAGATAACATTGAGCCATAAATTCCTCCATTTGTAATTGTAAAAGTTCCACCTTGTAAATCCTCAATAGTTATTTTTCCGTTACGCGCTTTATCTCCAAGCAAAGATATATTTTTTTCTATATCTGCAAATGACATTTGGTCAGCATTTCTTAGAACAGGCACTACTAAACCCCTATCTGTTCCAACTGCAAAACTCAAATTATAATAATTTTTATAAACAATTTCTTCTTTTTGTATCTCTGCATTTACTGCTGGGTAATTTTTTAGAGCAGCAACGCAAGATTTAACAAAAAATGACATAAAACCAAGTTTTATATTATATCTCTTCTGAAATTCTGATTGGTGATTTTTCCTCATTTGAACAATTTCTGACATATCTATTTCATTAAATGTTGTTAGCATAGCTGCGTTATTTTGAGCTTCTTTAAGTCTTTTTGCGATTGTTAGTCTTAATCTTGTCATCCTTACTCTTTCTTCTTCCCCGTAATCTTCTCTTCGTTTATTTGTAGCTGGTTTTGAACCCATAAGTTTTATAAGGTCCTCTTTCAAAACAGTTCCGTGTTTTCCAGATCCAGCAACAGTATCTAAATTAATTTTTTGTTCTTCTGCAATCTTCCGAGCCGAAGGAGAGATATTTTTTTTTATTTCTGTTTGCTTTAAGTCTGTATCCGAATGCTCTTCTTCTAAAATTAGAGGTATTTCCTCTTTTATATTGTCCAGTATTAGTGGCTGCGCTCCGTTTGTTGGAGCTTTAAGCGGCTTGTCTTCGGACTTTTTCTTTTTTGGTTTATCAAATATAACTACTTCCTCCTCTTGTTTAGGCGGAGGTGTATATTTTTTAATTTCTTTCTCTAATTCTTGTGAAGAAGCTTTTGAAGAGGAACTTACGCTGCCTAGCAATGAACCTACTTCTACAGTTTGACCTTCTTTTACATTAATTTTTTCTAAAACCCCAGACAAGGGGGACGGTACCTCAACATTTACTTTGTCTGTTTCCAGTTCTACTAATGGTTCGTCTGAGTCTACATCATCACCCACAGACTTTAACCATTTTGATACAGTGGCTTCTGTAACTGACTCACCTAATGTTGGAACTACAATTTTTTCTGACATTTAATTAATTTTTGTTATTAAATACTTTTTCTAGTATATCTTTTTGTTCTACAA
>QCNT01000012.1 GCA_003213135.1 Pelagibacteraceae bacterium AG-426-I15
TTTATTTACACATTAAAAACAAATAAAGATGAACAAATACCAGTTTTTGTTCATTCTCATCATATTCATCAACATGAAAAAAATGAGAAATTTGGAATAAAAACTCCAATTTTTATTGACCATCTGGTATGTTTTTAAGTAAATATATATAATTTTATTTTGCGCCCTTAGCTCAGTTGGATAGAGCATCGGTTTTCTAAACCGAGGGTCGTAGGTTCGAATCCTTCAGGGCGCGCCACTCTCTTAATAAGAGTAAAAAACTAAATATAGTTATTTTTTAAAAATTAATAACAAATATGACAATCATTAAACCCATATTATAATTGTGTCATTTTAGGCCACGCTCAAACTACTTGATCAAAAATTTGTAATATTCGATACTATTAAAAAAATTACATTAATTTGTAATTTTATTGTTAACAATAAAATAAGGAAAACAATGCTAAAAATAGTAAGAAACTTTGTTTTATTTTTTTCAGCAGCAATTTTGTTGGCGGCTTGTCAACAAGGCGGCGGTAGTGGAAAAAAATCTAAAACATTAGACAATACTAAAAAAGCTGGTTTTGTTAAGTGTGGAGTTTCACAAGGACTACCAGGATTTTCTAATGCTGATGCATCAGGAAACTGGACAGGAATTGACGTAGATGTTTGCAGAGCAGTAGCTGCTGCAGTTCTAGGTGACTCTGAAAAAGTAAAATACTTTCCTTTAAGCGCTAAAGAAAGATTTACTGCACTTACATCTGGCGAAATAGATGTTCTATCAAGAAATACTACTTGGACTTTATCAAGAGATGCTGACATTGGATTAACTTTTGTTGGTGTTAATTTTTATGATGGCCAAGGTTTCATGGTTAGAAAAAACTCTGGAATCAATTCAGTTAAAGATTTCAAAGATGGAATATCTGCTTGTACAAACATTGGAACAACTACAGAGCTTAATATGAGAGATTTCTTTAATTCAAGAAATATTAAATACGAGCCTGTTGCTTTTGAAAAAGCCGATGAAGTTGTTGCAGCATATGATGCTGGTAGATGTGATACGTACACAACAGATAAATCTGGATTAGCAGCTCAAAGGACAAAAATGAAAAATCCTGATGAGCACAAAGTATTACCAGAAACAATATCAAAAGAACCACTAGGTCCTGTTGTTAGACAAGGGGATTCAGTATGGGAAGATATTGTTAGATGGTCATTAAATACAATGATTGAAGCTGAGGAATATGGCATTAATTCATCAAATGCAGACAGCATGACATCATCAGACAATCCACAAATTAAAAGACTTGTGGGGGCTGAAGGTGAGCTTGGTGCGGCGTTTGGTTTAGATAATGAATGGAGCTTAAGAATTATCAAGCAAGTAGGTAATTACGGTGAAAGCTATAAAAAACACATAGCAGACACAGGTATTTTGCCTAAGAGAGGTCCAAATGAATTATGGACTAAAGGTGGTATTCTTTACGTTCCACCAGCAAGATAATTGCTAATAATAATTATTTAAAAAGAAAGGGCTGGATTTTTCCGGCCCTTTTTTTTATTAATAAAATTGGATGACTAATAAATCAAAAAGAATTTTACCTCAAATTTTAACACTCGTATTGGTAGTGTTAATATTCGGTTTTTTTACCATTAACGCCCAAATGAATATGTCCAATAGAGGAATTGACTTTGGTTACGGATTTTTAGGGCAAGAGTCTTCTTTCGATGTTCAGTTTTCATTAATTGATTATGATGGATCACATTCTTATGCGCGCGCATATCTTGTTGGTCTTTTAAATACAATTTTGGTATCTGTTTTAGGAATTATTTTTTGTACTATACTTGGAGTTATAGTTGGAATAGCAAGGCTATCAACAAATTATTTGATAAGAACTACGGCTGCATGGTACGTCGAATTTTTTAGAAATGTTCCATTATTATTGCAAATATTTTTTTGGTACTATGCTGCTCTTAGGGCTCTACCGCTTCCAGAGAATACCGAACCTTTATTTGGCGCCACGTATTTAACTGTTAAAGGTTATTACATGCCAGGTTTTATTTGGGAAAATTTTGATATTTTAATATACTCAATTCTAGCAGCAATTATTTCTATTATAGTTATAAGATCGTATGCAAAAAAGTTACAAGAAGAAAAAGGCCAACAGCTTCCAGTTTTTTTAATTTCTTTAGGATTATTAATAGTTTTACCAGCATTAACATTTATTACTGGCATTGTTCAATTAGAGGTTGAACTACCTGTCTTAAAACAGTTATCTAAGACATCGTTTATTTATGATGGTGGTGTGAGCGTTCCTCCTGAATTAATTGCATTAGTTTTAGCATTATCATTGTATACCGCAACTTTTGTAGCAGAATGTGTTCGTGCAGGTATCCAAGGAGTGAGTAAAGGCCAAAAAGAGGCAGCAGCGTCGGTTGGTTTAACGCCAAATCAAATTTTAAAATTAGTAATCATGCCACAAGCTTTAAGAATTATTATTCCACCAACAACAAACCAATATTTAAACTTAACAAAAAACTCTTCCTTGGCTGCAGCAATTGCTTATCCCGATTTAGTTCTAGTTTTTGCTGGCACTGCTTTAATGCAGACAGGAAGGGCAATAGAGATAGTTTCAATAACGATGCTAACTTATTTGACACTTAGTTTGGCGATATCTTTATTGATGAACTGGTACAACAAAAAAATAGCAATAAAAGAGAAATAAAATGAAAAATATTAACATTTTAAAGCCAAATAGAGACAACTTTAGAAGTTATTTGTACCTTGGTACCGTATTAATTTCACTTGGAATCTTTGATGTTTTTTTAAGAAGCTTTTTTAGTTTAAATTTTTTATCTTTTTTACCTGGTTTATTAAATTTTTTATTTCCATTTATTATAGGCCTAATTGGTCTACAAATGATCAGGCTTGAATATTCAGGTGTTAAGATAGTAGATTTTATTAATAAAAACATAAATAACAATACGTTTAATGCCGGTCTTACACTCGTAATAATCTTTTTAACTTTAATAGCCATTCCGCCATCGTTTAATTGGATGATATTTGACGCTAATATTTCTGGTAACACAAAAGAAGCTTGCGCAGCAACAGAAGGAGCTTGCTGGACTTATATTAAGGTATGGTTAAGAAGGTTTATGTACGGAATGTATCCTAATGAATTTCATTGGAGAATTAATACAGCTTTTATTATTCTAATTTCTTTTGCATTTGTTGGTTTTTTTGCGAAAGGAAAATTTAAAAATTACCTTACTTTTTACTATGCTATTGCATATCCAATTATAGCTTTTTTAATAATATATTTTCTAATTTCTGGAGGATCTTTTGGTTTAGAGTGGGTTGAAACTAATGCATGGGGCGGTTTGTCATTAACTTTTATTGTATCATTTTTTGGATTAATTTTTTGCTTTCCTTTAGGTATGATCTTTGCACTTGGTAGAAGATCAGAATTGCCCGTTATTAGATATATCTCAATTGGTTACATTGAGTTTTGGAGAGGAGTTCCATTAATAACAGTTTTATTCATGTCTTCTGTTATGTTTCCAATGTTTTTACCTGCAGACACTTTTGTAGACAAACTTGTAAGAGTTGTTGCAGCAATAGTTCTTTTCGAAGCTGCGTATGTTGCAGAAGTAATTAGAGGTGGTTTGCAAGCTTTACCTAGAGGTCAATATGATGCCGCAAAGTCTTTAGGAATGGGATATTGGAAAATGCAAATTTTTGTAATTTTACCCCAAGCTTTAAAATTAGTCATTCCTGGAATTGCAAATACATTTTTAGCTTTAGTTAAAGATACACCGCTAATTTTTGTTGTAGGTTTGTCAGAGGTCGTAGGAATGCTTCAAATGGCAAAAACAAACCCTAAATGGCTTGGATATGCTATGGAAGGCTATATTTTTGCCTCTATATTATTCTGGGCAATTTGTTATGCTATGAGTAGATATAGTCAATATTTAGAATTAAAATATAAAACAGATAGATAAGGAATTTATGTCGACAATTATAAAAATGAAAGAAGTTAACAAGTGGTTTGGAGACTTTCAGGTCCTAAAAGACATAAATCTTGAAGTAGGTGAAAAACAAAAAATTGTTGTGTGTGGACCATCTGGTTCAGGAAAATCTACCTTAATCAGATGCATCAATAGACTTGAAGAACATCAAAAAGGACAAATTATCGTCGACGGGAATGAATTATCTGAAAAAACAAAAGACATAGAAAAAATTAGAGCTGAAGTTGGAATGGTTTTTCAGCAATTTAATTTATTTCCTCATTTATCAATTCTAGATAATTGTACCTTAGCTCCTATTTGGGTTAAGAAAACTCCTAAAAAACAAGCTGAAGAATTAGCGATGAAACAATTAGAGCAGGTTCAAATTGCAGACCAAGCAATGAAATTTCCTGGTCAATTATCTGGTGGGCAACAACAAAGAGCTGCTTTGGCGAGAGCGCTTTGTATGGAACCAAAAATAATGCTTTTTGATGAACCTACTTCTGCTTTAGACCCAGAAATGATAAAAGAAGTTTTAGATGCTATGGTTAATTTAGCCAAAGCCGGTATGACCATGATAGTCGTTACACACGAGATGGGTTTTGCCAAAGAAGTTGCAGATGAAGTAGTTTTTATGGATGAAGGCATGATAGTTGAAAGAGCTAAAACAAAAGATT
>QCNT01000013.1 GCA_003213135.1 Pelagibacteraceae bacterium AG-426-I15
CATTAAACACCCCTGACAAAATTTCGATTTTATCAGACTCTTTTCGTTGAGAAACAAACTTGGAGTTACCTGGCCTTCTACGGTCCATGTCTTTTTGTATATCTTTTTCAGATAAAGGTATATTTGGAGGACAACCATCCACAATACAGCCTATTGCGGGACCATGTGACTCACCCCATGTGGTAAACCTAAATATTTTTCCAAAAGTATTAAAAGACATCGATATTTAATGTATAAATTATTTTATATAAATTATGAATCAAAAAAATGGCCAAAATTCGTTAGGTTTAAACATTTGTTTCGAAGATGAAGCAAATCCCATTGATTTATTTAGAAAATGGTTTGCTGTTGCTGAAAAAAGTGAAATAAATGATCCAAACGCCCTTTCTGTAGCCACTTCAAATAAAGATGGAATACCTAGCGTGAGAATGGTTTTATTGAAAGGTTTAAGTGAAAAAGGATTCGTTTTCTACACGAACTTTAATAGTAAAAAAGGAAAAGATTTAAAAGAAAATCCGCAAGCCTCGATGTGTTTTCATTGGAAAAGTTTGAGAAGGCAAGTGAGAATTTCTGGAAAAGCAGTTCAAATAGAAGATAAAGAAGCAGATCAATATTATAATTCTAGAGCTTATGAAAGCAGAATAGGAGCCTGGGCATCTTCACAGTCTCAAGTAATGAAAAATAGAAATGAATTTTTAGATAAAATTAAAGCTTATGAAAAAAAATACCCAAATCAAAAAGAAGTTCCAAGACCATCACATTGGTCTGGATGGAGAGTTGAGCCAAATATAATTGAATTTTGGCTTGAGATAAAAAATAGAATTCATGAAAGATTAAATTATAAAAAAAATAACGGCAAATGGATAAGAGAAATACTTTATCCTTAAAAGGATCTATTAAGACTAAAACCAGTTAGATTTTGTAAAATACTTTTTTCCTGGGAATTGTCAAATATACCTAAAGCATCATAGGATACATTAACAAAATATTCAGCTCTTTTGAAAGTTGCATCGAGAGCTTTATATTTTTTTATCAATTTTAATACATCTTCGAGGTCTACCTTATTTCTAAAATCTTTCTTAAAGATATTTGATAAAAAAGATCTTTCAATAGTATTAGCTTTTTGAAAAACTATTATAATAGGGAGTGTTACTTTTCCTTCAAAAAAATCTTTTCCAATTTCTTTTCCAAAAATTTTTTCTTTTGAAAAATAGTCCAAAGCATCATCTGCTATTTGAAAAGCTAGGCCCAAATTCTTTCCATAAGACTCTAATGCATCCTTCTTTTTTTTGTCTAAATTTGAGACACAAGCTCCAACTCTTGCAGCAGCAGCGAAAAGTGCTGCAGTCTTTAAACCAATAATTTTAATATAATTTTCCTCAAGAAGATCGGCTTCACCTTTGTGTTGAAGTTGCATGACTTCTCCCTGGGCTATTTTAGATGAAGTAGATGATAAAAGTTTTAATACTTCTAAATTTCCATCCTCTACCATCATTTCAAAACACCTGCTAAGAAGATAGTCCCCAACTAAAATTGATGATTGGTTACCCCAAATCGCGTTTGTAGTTTTGTTGCCTCTTCTTACAGCGCTTTCATCTATCACGTCATCATGCAGCAGAGTAGCACTGTGAATAAGCTCAACGCATGCAGCTAAATTTTCATCTCTTTTGCCGTTCGAATATCCACCAAGTTTTGCTGCTCCCATGGTCAATAAAGCCCTTATTCTTTTTCCACCAGAGTTTAAGTGATAATCACTCATTTTTTTGATTAGATCCACCTGACTTTGAAGTTTTAAATTTATAAGTTTTTCTACAGATTCCAATTTTCCATCTAAAAGACTCTTTAAATCTAGATAAGCTGAATTTGCAGATTTTTTTAAAGGTATTACAGATCCCATTAATTCATTATATACTTTAAAAAATAACTATTTTATACATCTGTGACGCACTTCAATTTCAACCGTGAGTAGCGTAATTTATAATTTAATTAATTTTAAGTGCTGATATAAGAAATAGTGTTAATCATATGTTTTCATTTTTTAAAAAAAAAATAATAATTCCACATGTAAGACTGACAGGTGTGATTGGATCTGCAGGCAGATTTAGACAAGGGATCGATTTTTCAGGTCAGCAAGAAATAATAAAGAAAGCATTTTCATTTAAAAAAGCTAAAACAGTAGCTATTTCAATTAACTCGCCAGGTGGTTCCCCTGTCCAATCCCACTTGATACACGACTATATAAGACAGTTAGCGAAAAAAAATAATAAAAAAGTTATAGTTTTTGCAGAAGACGTTGCGGCATCTGGTGGTTATTTGATTGCCTGTTCTGGCGATGAGATTTATGCCAATTCAAGTTCAATAGTTGGTTCAATTGGCGTTATATCCGCATCATTTGGTTTTCAGGATGCAATCAAAAGAATTGGAGTTCAAAGAAGAGTTTATACTGCTGGAAAAAATAAAAGCACCCTAGATCCTTTTAAAGAAGAAAAAGAAGAAGACATCCAAAGAATAAAAAAATTACAGCTTGAGCTACACTCAGATTTTATAAATCTTGTTAAAAATAGCAGAGGATCAAAATTAAAAGATCCAGAAAAAAACAATACTTTTACGGGTGAGTTTTGGTCAGGTTCGTCCTCTTTAAAATTAGGACTTATAGATGGAATCGGAAATGCAGAGCAAATTTTAAGAGAAAAATTTGGTGAAAATGTAATTATAAAAAAATTGGAAAAATCTAAAGGTTTTATTGCAAGAAAGCTGTCCTCATCTTTTGATAATCAAATTGATAGTATTATCGAGGCTGTAGAAGAAAGAGCCTTATGGCAAAAATTTGGTTTATAAATGCCAAAAAAAATAAAAAATAAAAAGAAAACACCAATAACTTTTCAAGATCTAATTTTTAATTTGCAAAAATTTTGGAGTAAATATGGTTGTGTAATTTTACAGCCTTATGATTTAGAAGTGGGCGCAGGTACATTTCATCCCGCAACCACACTTAGATCTTTGGGACCAAAGCCATGGAAAGCAGCATATGTTCAGCCCTCGAGAAGGCCAACAGATGGTAGATATGGAAAAAATCCAAATCGTTTACAACATTATTATCAATACCAAGTTATTATTAAGCCATCTCCTGAAAATATAAAACAAGTATACTTAAAAAGTTTAGCAGCCATAGGTATTCAATCTAAAGAGCACGATATTAGATTTGTCGAGGACGATTGGGAAAGTCCAACATTAGGTGCCGCAGGATTAGGATGGGAGGTTTGGTGTGATGGAATGGAAATAACTCAATTTACTTATTTTCAAAAAATGACTGGTATAGATTGCAAACCAATTTCTGTTGAGCTTACTTATGGCTTGGAAAGAATTTCTATGTTTGTTCAAGGTAAAAAAAGTGTTTACGATATAGATTGGAACAATGAAGGCGTTAAATATGGGGACGTCTATCTTCAATCAGAAAAAGAATTTTCAGCCTATAATTTTGATCATGCCAACACAGAGTATTTGTTAAAAATTTTTGAAATTGCAGAAAAAGAAAGCCAATCTTTGCTAGAAAAAAAACTCCCTCTTCCCGCTTATGACCAGTGCTTAAAAGCAAGTCACGCATTCAATTTATTGGACGCAAGAGGTGTCATCGGAGTAGCTGAAAGAACAGGATATATTAATAGAATCAGAGATTTGGCAAAGGGAGCTGGGTCTAAATGGTTGGAAAACCAAGAACAGTAAATGTCAGAGTTAATTATTGAACTTTTTAGTGAAGAGATACCTCCAAACTTACAAATAAACGCAAGAAATCAATTAAAAAAAATAATCAGTGATGAATTATCTTCAGTAAATTTACCATACAAAGATTTTATAATTTATTCTACTCCAACAAGATTAACTATTTTTATATCTGGATTATCAAATAAAATTAAAATTTTACCTTCAGAAGTTAAGGGACCAAAACTAGGAGTTTCACAAGAGGTAGCCCAAAACTTTGCGAGATCAAAAAATGTGAGCGTTGAAGATTTGTACGAAAAGAAATTAGAGAAAGGAACATTCTATTTTGCCAAACTTAAAGGTACTGAAATAAATACAGAAAATGAGCTAATTAAAATTATTCCAAAATCTTTAAATCAAATATCCTGGAAAAAATCAATGAAAT
>QCNT01000014.1 GCA_003213135.1 Pelagibacteraceae bacterium AG-426-I15
TTTAATTTTGTATTATCTTCAGATATTGTTTTTACAATTTTTTTTGCTCTTGGTTCAGGAATTCTAATATCTTTTAATTGAACTTCTTTAAAACTTATCCAAATATTTGCAAAAATTGGAAACAAAACTATAGCAAACACTAAAAACACCGCTGGTAATAAGAGAGTGTATGCTGTTCTTTTTTCTATTTTTGATAAAGTATCGGTCATATAAAAAGCGGATAATCTTATATTACCCGCTTTTTAAAAATAATTTTACTAATATTTTGCTAATTCAGCGTTGATTTTATCAACTGCCTGATCAACTGAAATAATACCATCAATATATTCTCTTGTGATTCTGTTTAAGAATTGTGCATTGATGATTTTTGATGCTCTTGAAAGCTCACCTTCTTTAACACCCCATCTGTTGGCAGTATCTAAACCTGCAACAATGTTATTAATAACATCAGCAGAATAAAGTTCTGTTAAAGGTTTCTTTCTGTCTACACCAACAGGAAGTTTGCTCCATGCTTTTGTAAAAGCAGCTGGATCACTTGAATTTCCTCTTCTTACAGGAAATTTACCCTCTGGTGCAATTGATAGTGTAGCTGTGTAACCTTCATCCATTGAGTATTCAATGAATTTTTTAGCTTCATCTGTATCGGCATCAGCTGTGATCCCAAAATATCTAACATCCGCCCATGCTGCACCTTTTTTATTATTAGGACCACTAAAGTTTGTAATGAATCCTGTTTTTGATGCAAGTTCCGGTGATGTTGGATCACTATTTATAGTTGGTGGAGCAGAGTCTCTCAAACCTGCTAATTCATCCATTATAAACGGTGACCAGATAATCATTGGAGTCTGTCCTGCAAAGTAAAGTTCTCTTGATTGTTTCCAAAACAATTCACCTCTTGGGCTAGCTTTAGCGATAGTCTTATAAAATTCTAATGAATTTTTTAAAGCTTTCCCCTGTTTTTTTGTTCCGCCCTTTTTAACCAAGTTAACTCCATTTGCTAAAAGCACGTGTTCTAGCACTTGACTCATAAAGTTTTCGTCAGTCTTTGTTGCAGCTACAAACCCATACATATATTGATTTGATAGTGTCTCCACTGCCTTGACAATATTTGCATAACTTGTAGGTGGTGCTAAACCAGCTTTTTCGAAAAGATCTTTTCTGTAGACTACCATTTGTGTCCAACCATCGACAGGAACGGCAGCTATTTTGCCACCTGATTTTGCCATATTAAGAGCACCTGGTGCGAAAGTTTTCTTTCCCAATGTTTTTACAACATCGTTATTAGCATCTACATCTAAAATTCCAGCTTCTGCCCAAGGTAATACATACTGAAGTGTATGATAAATCACATCAGGTAAGTCACCTGCAGCTGCTGCGGCTGTTGCTCTTGTTCCAAGATCTTTCTCTTCAACAGGTATAACCTCAACACTTATACCAGTCTTAGCCTCAAAAGCTTTTGCCATTGCTTTTTGTTTTTCCATCCTAGCCGGCTGTACTTCAGTCGTCCAAAATGTAATCCCAGCATAACTAGTGTTAGCCAGCAAAACAAAAGCGAATATATATACTATTATTTTTTTCATTATTGCCCCATTTTTTATTAATTTTTTAACGTCAAAAACCTACCAAATATATCGAGATAATAAACCCCCAAAAAAAAAATATGGCGGCTATACATTTTTTGCATTAACTATATTTAGGCATTTAATTATAAGTTTAAAAAATATTAAACTTCTGGTTGTAAATTTATGGCTACTATAGAATTAAAAAATATTGAAAAATCATTTGGTGAAAACAAGGTAATTGACAAATTTAATATCAAAATAAATCACGGCGAATTTATTGTTTTAGTAGGTCCATCAGGATGTGGAAAGTCCACACTCCTAAGAATGATTTCTGGTTTAGAGTCTGTTGATGAAGGTGAAATACATTTAGATAAAAAAATAATTAATAATTTAATTCCATCAAAAAGAGGAATTGCAATGGTTTTTCAATCATACGCCTTATACCCACACATGAATGTTTATGAAAATATGTCATTCGGATTGAAAAATGAAAAACTTGATAAAAACGAAATAGATAAAAAGGTAAAAGATGCTGCTAAAACTCTTCAAATCGAAGATCTTCTTGAGAGAAAACCAAGACAACTTTCTGGTGGACAACGACAAAGAGTGGCAATAGGTCGTGCAATAACGAGAAACCCTAAATTGTTTTTGTTTGATGAACCGCTTTCAAATCTTGATGCTGCTTTAAGATCAGAAATGCGTGTAGAAATTTCAAAACTTCATAAAAAACTTAGTACGAATATGATTTATGTGACACACGATCAAGTAGAGGCCATGACACTAGCTGATAAGATTGTTATTTTAAATCAAGGTGTAATGGAGCAATATGGATCACCTGATGAAATATACAATAATCCAAATAATATTTTTGTAGCAGAATTTATAGGGTCCCCAAGAATGAATATTTTAAAAATTGATAAAGGTAAAATTAAAAATGAAAATACAATTAATATTTTCAATAGCGATATCCAGTTTAATGGTTATAAATTTAATGATGATATTTATCTTGGAATTAGACCTGAACATATTAAAGCTGATAATTCTCAAGATATAAAAGCCAAAATTAAGATTGATCTTATAGAAAATCTTGGATTTGATAAGATTATATACTCATCTGTGGATGGAGAAGAGTTTAGAATAAAAACTTCAAGCAATATCGATAAAAATCATTCCCAAATATCATTCTCTAAAGAAAATGTTTATTTCTTTGACTCAAATAAAAATAGGATCAAAAATTAGCAGCCTTTAAAAGATGAAGACATATTTTTCAGTAATTCTGAATACATGCCTTTACCCTTGTCTATGGTTGCTCCTAGAGGATCTAACACACCAGTTTTAATATTAGTATCTTTTGCAATTGTTTTTATAATTGATGGATTAAACTGTGGTTCTGAAAAAATACAATTAACTTTTTCATGTTCAATAACTTCTCTAATCTCAGCTAATTGTTCAGCACCAGGTAATACATCTGTATTTACAGTTAATGCACCAAGAACTTTAATTCCAAATCTATTTTCAAAATATTGATAGGCATCATGGAAAACTACAACTCTTGAATTTTTATTTAAGTCTTTTTTAATAGATTTTGTTAAAGCATCTATATCTGCAATAGCTTCTTTAGAATTTGCCTTATATTTTTCGCTGTTTGCTGAATCAAGCTTAACCAATTGATTTGTAATTTCTTTAATAATCACTTTGGCATTCATTGGGTCTAACCAAATGTGCGGATCGTGTTCCCCATGAGCATGTCCTTCGTGTCCATGATCATCATGCTTATCTTTTTTATGTCCGTGATCATCGTGCTTATCTTTTTTATGTCCGTGATCATCGTGCTTATCTTCTTTGTGACCGTGATCATCGTGACCTTCGAATATATTCTTTTCTCTAAATTTTAATTTTTTAATTCCTTTTAAATCCATTAATTCAACTTTTGTTGCTTTTTTTGCAATTGAATCTAATGGTTTTTCTAGAAACGCTTCTAAATCCTCACCAACCCAAATAATTAGATCAGCATTTTCGATCATTTTTGCATGCGAAGGTTTTAAGCTAAAACCGTGTGGAGAATTATAACCATCTACTATTACATTAGGCTTTACAACACCATCCATAACGTATGCAGCCAATGAATGTATTGGTTTAATTGATGTAACTACTTTAACGTCTGCAGATACTGTGCTGTTTAAAGAAAATATAGATAAAAACAATGTAATAAATAGGCTTCGTTTCATGTTGCTCCTTAATTTGTTATAATATAACGTTTGTTATAATATTACATTTTATTAATCAAGGGTTTATTATGGAAAATAAAAATAAAAAAATTCTCTTAAAAGTAGAAAATGCAAGCTTTTATTTAAATAATAAAGCATTAATAAAAGAAGTTTCATTAGAAATAAAACAAGGTGAAATAGTAAC
>QCNT01000015.1 GCA_003213135.1 Pelagibacteraceae bacterium AG-426-I15
GATTTTGATTTTGTGGTTTTTCTAAAATTTCTATTACCTGAAAAAGAATTTTCATATCATATTGTAAGTCTCCATGTATCCATCCAACAAATTTACAATTCGTATGTTTTAAACCTTCCATTATACCATTGCCCCATCCTAGATCCTCTTTAACATTAATAAATTTTATTTCCGGAAAAAGTTTTTTGTTTTCTAAGATTATATTCCAAGAATTATCAGTAGATCCATTATTTACAATTACAAATTCAATCTTTTTTTCTAATTGATTCGAATTAATTTGATTGAGTAAAGTTGGCAAATTTTCTTCTTCATTATAGCAAGATATAACACACGATATTATTTTACCTGACATCGAAATATTTTTCCCAAAAATTAAATTCTCTTAACAATTTTGGTGTTCCCATATTTACATAAATTTTATCACTAATCGTATTGACTTTATACTTCATTTTAAGTGCTTGTTTTGCTAGGTCATCAATCAAAATTTCTTTATTTTTATTTTTCTTTTTAAAAGCTTCATAGTAACATTTTATAAAAATTTCTTTATTTTTAAAATAAAAATTTCCAGTAACTCTTTTGCTCATACCAATTCTTGTTGATTTAATAAAAATTTTTTTTATGATATTTGAACTCGATTTAACCCAGGATCCATCTCTAGTCATACTATCTGTTTCAAAATTACCGGAGGAGAAAACTATTATATCTGAATATTTTTTTAGTGATTTAAAATTTTTCAATTCAAAAATAGAAAAATTATCACAACAATTAACAAAAAATGATTTGCCATTAGAAAGTTTATTAATTATTTTTAGAGCAGATTCAGCTTGTCCGCCAGTTTTTTTTTGAAGACAAAATAAATTAAAGTTTTTATTTAGTAACTTTTGAGTCTGTCTATATGATATTAAATTTATTTTTCTAAGTGACGGAAGATAATCTTTTACTTGAAGTATCATTTTTTTTATTTTTTGAACCTGATTTACATAAAAACTTTGGCACTTTAATTCTTTCATTTAAAAATCTTTTACCTTTACCAGCAGCTAATACTATAATTTCGTCAGCTAATTTTGATTTTTTTATTTTGTTCTTAAAGTGTTTTTTTAAATTCTTAAATTCTTTCCATTTTTTAAAAATTTCAAAATAATTTGGCCTACCTATGTGACAAAAGTTTTTAACGTATTTTATTTTAGTGTTTTTTATATAATTAAACGCAAGTGATGGAAAATACTCATTATTTACTAATACTTTCTTTCTGATAATTTTTTCAAAAATATTAATCATTTCTTCTCCTCTTTTAAAAAAAAATAAACCAACAGACAGAGGTTCTTTTTGCCAATTTTTTGTAAAGCTTTCTTTTTCCTTAATTGAAATAAATTTATTATTTTGACTCCTACAAAAAGCATAATTATTATTATCTGCTGTAAAAGGATGCCAACCTTTAAAACAAAATATTAAATTATTATTTAAATTAGTTAATTTAAAACCACCCCATTCCCAATGAATATCGCAGTAACTTATAAAAATATTTTTAAGCTTATTTAATTTATATCTTGCTAAAAAAAGTGAGTATAGCGGGCCTAAGTTATGTGGTTTAATAAATACAATTTCAGAATTTTTGTATTTTCGTAGAGTATTAATATATTTTTTTTCTATATTTTTTCTAACAATAAAAACTTTTTTTGTCTTTTCTGGAAAATTATTTAAAATTAAATCCAACATTAAATTTTTACTATCAACTTTAAGAAAAGGTTTTAGTGTTCTATATCCAGATTTTTTAAAACGCTTGCCATATCCAGCTAAGGGTATAACTACGTTATAGGTCATTTTTAAGTTTTTTATTAATTAATGAAATATTTTTCTGATAGTTTTTTTTAAATTATCTGACTTTACAAGCGACCATCCTGCCAAATAATTTACTCCAAATTTTTGGCACAAAAGAATATTGTCTCTGTTCAATCCTCCATCTATTTCTATTTTCAAATCAAGTTTATTTTTTTATTGAAAATTGCCTCAATGTTTTTTTGCTTTAAATAAAATTTGTTCATTGAAAAACTGGCCACCAAATCCAACCGGAACTCCCATTAAAACTATCCAATTTATTTTATGCCTTATTATTTTGCTAAGAAGATCTTCATCAATCAATTCATCAACCTCAATAAATATGCCTACTTTTTTATTTAGGCCTTTTATTAAAATTATTGTTTCATCAATTTCCTTGTTATTAGTGAAAGCTTTTCTATGAATACCAATATAGTCGGCCCCAAGATCAGAATATCTTTTAATAAAATTATCTTTTTGACCAATGTGTGGATTCATAACCATTAAGTGTAGATGCACAATATTTTGAGGGCTTTGTTGTTTAATATAAGAAACTTTATTTTCAACATTTAAAAGTCTATTTATGAATTTTCCATCTCCAACATCTATATGAAATCTTTTGAAACCTAATTTATTTGATAAATTAATTATTTCTTTAAAATAATTTCCATATTCAACCTCTATTGGTGAAGGAAGAAAAATTGAATTACTCTTTCTTTTTAAATTAATATTTATTTTATTTAAATTATTAATTTCTTTTATTACCGACTTAGTAATAGTATTAATTTGTAACTTGTCGTAATTATATAATTTGTATTTAAAATAGTTAATATCCATATCAGTTAGTACGGGAGAGTTAATGCTCCTCATTAAATCAAGACATTTATAACTAAGTGATTTTTTAATCTCTTCTTTTTTGCTGTGAGGGATCATATTTAAATCTTTTCTAATAAAGTGTAATTTCCTTTTTTCTTGATCATGTTCGGACTTAACTATTTTTTTTAGTTTTTCTGGAAGGTTAGATACAAAACACTGTAAAAAATCACCAGCAACATTAATCTTTTTGCAACCAACTACTGCTTTTCTTAATGTATCAGGGTGACTTCTAGAAGTTCCATGCAAAACAGCAGACACAAAATTAAATTTTTTTGTCTCTTTCACCCATGATGCTGAGGTCTCGACTTTTACAGTTTTATTGTCATGTCCGTGATGTGTCGTACCTAAATTTCCAATTATTAATTTAGGTCGCATATTTATTAAACTTAATTTTTCTTTATTAAGTTTACTAAATAAAGTTTTAGAAAAAAATAACAAATCTTTAGTACTGGGAATATACATACGTTTATCATTACCAACGTAACTAAGCTCACTCGCACAAAACTCGTAATCAAAAATATCATAATTATTAATTAATTTAATTATATCTACCTCAAAATCGATCACTTCATTAAAAAGTTTTTTCTTTTCACGCTCAAAGTTTTTTCTTGTGTTTTTTTCTAAAATATATGAGCCATCTAGGGTATAGTGAGTTATTAGGTTATATTTTTGAAAATTTTTTATAAAGTTTTTAACCCTGCCTTTTGGCTTATCATATCTAATGTCAACATGATCCAGACCCAAACCAAAAAGGAAATTTTTTTCGTTTGTAAGATAAGCATTCCTAGCAGCTAAGTAAGAGTTCTTTACAAAATCTCCTGGTCCATCTTTTAACTTTAAATAACCCTCCAAACCATTTTTGACTCTTTTTTCTCGTTGCCCGATTGCATTGAAAGATGTTTGAATTACTATTGGTGAATTAGTTGATTGGGCTGCCCTTAGATATGATTCTATATCGAAAGATCCTTTTCTTATATCATATACATTTGCGGCAAGTATTGAGGAATTTTCT
>QCNT01000016.1 GCA_003213135.1 Pelagibacteraceae bacterium AG-426-I15
ATAAAAATTTAACTAAAATTGTAAAAAATATGACTATTTTTAACTACGCTTTATCAGATGAAAATAAAAATGTTCTATTAAAAGTTCCAAAAAGAAATAAATCATTATTTAAAGAAAATTACGAAGAAATATATAAATTAGGATGTGCAACAATACACAAAAAAAATAATTTTAAATATTTTGATGAATTTAAAGTAAAAAGTAAGTTATTAGACGATATATTAAAAAATAGCGATATTGGGTTTATTAAAATTGATGTAGAAGGACACGAAATAGAAGTGATTAGAGGATCAGAAAATATTTTAAAAAAAAGAAAACCTGTTCTTTTAATTGAGATCGAAAAGAGACATAGCGGAAGATCCGTTATTGATACGATTAAATATATAAATAATTTTGGATATAATAGCTTTTATTATAATAATAAAAAATTAGAAAAAACTGAAAATTTGAAAGACCTAAACTCAGAAAACAATTACATTTTTACGCCTATATAAATTGTCTATATAAGCTGAAGAATTCTATTCTTAATTATAGAAAATTTGTCGCGATAAACTGAATAATAGTTTTTAATATATAAGCTATATCTTTTACACAAATCCTCTTTAGATTGCTCAACAATATCAATGATTTTTACATTTAGACTAGCTGCGGCCTGGGTAACACCACCGTGACAAGTAATTATAGTTTTAGTTTTTCTTAAAACAGACTCAATGTCTAATAAGGTTAAATTGTTAACAATAACAATATTTTCCTTGATATTGTTAATAAAAATATTCTTGCTTGGTTGTGAGGTCGAATTTAACTCAAGTTGTTCTATAATATTATTTTTTTCTAAACCTGTGGTAATAAGAACATTTTTTTTATCAGATAAAATTTTAATAAAATTACTAAACTCTTCGTAAGATGGAGATATATCCTTATAACTTTTGATATATGTTGAGCTAAACCATTTTTCATCTAAATGAACTTGAATATAATTATCAAGTGGAATTTTAGACGAAAAACCATTGTCATCTTTATGTTTTAAAAATTGAAAATTTGAAATCTGCTTGTCTATGCCCGAATAATTTAAAAGTTTTTCATGCAAATCATTTAAATCTTTGCCTAGTAGATCGTATGAAAATTTAATTTTAAATAACTTGCAAAAAAAAGCTTGTTTTTTATTAACAATTTTGGCCACTTTATTTTTTGATCTTAAAAAAATTGATGTAATAATTGACCTATCTTTTCCATCAAATATAAATATTCTATCAAATTTTAATTTATAAAGATTTATTAAAAACCTAAATTTATTTAACAAACCTCTTTTTGGAAATAATAGAACTTCATCAATAAAACGAAATGATTTTGCGTATTTGTAATTCTTCTCAGAAGTTACAAGGATTAATTTACAATCATTAACGTGATTTTTTAATGTTAGTATAGTTGGACACGTGAAAAGCAAGTCCCCTATTCTATCAGTTCTAAATAATAGTATTTTTTTAATCACTCTCTATCTTTTTAAATAAAATTTCACCTTTTTTTATAATATTCCCAGGCTTTAATAAATTTTGGTTATTAATTTCATCTAAAAATATATTTTTTTTAGTTAAACTAAGTGAAGATATTGTTTTTTCTACTGAATTCGGCATTATGGGAAACAACAATATACTAATTGATTTAATTTGATTTAATATACAGTACAAAACTGTATTCATTCTCTTAATATTTGTTTTTTTTAATTTCCAAGGTTCTAGATCGTTAAAATATTTGTTAGATTTAAATGAAAAATTAATAACCTCCTTTATATATGTATTAAGATCTTGGTTGTCGATCATCTCAATTAATTTAGGCAATTTTTTCGTTATATCCTCAGATAAATCCATATCAATTTTTTCAAATTTATCTGGTTGTGGAATTTTTGATTCACAGTTTTTTTCAATAAATGACAGAACCCTTTGACATAAATTTCCGTAATTATTCGCCAAATCATTATTAATACAATTTTTTAAGTTTAATAAAGATATGCTTCCATCGTTACCTAAAGATACTTCTTTAATAAGATAATACCTTAATTGATCTACTCCATAATTTTTTATTATTTCCAAGGGGTCCAAAATATTACCAAGCGATTTTGACATTTTTTTATCATCGGATAAAATCCAACCGTGACCAAAGACCCGTTTAGGAGGTTCAATTTTTGCAGCTAATAAAAATGCTGGCCAATAAATTGCATGAAAACGCAATATATCCTTTCCAATAATATGTAAATCTGCAGGCCAAAAACTTTTGTATAATTTATCATTTGTTTTTGGAAAATTTAATGCGCTAATATAATTTGTTAATGCATCGAGCCAGACATAGATAACATGCTTATTATTTTTGGGCACAGGTATACCCCATTTGAAAGAAGTTCTACTTACAGATAAATCTTTTAATCCTTTTTTTACAAAATTTATTACTTCATTTTTTCTTGAAATTGGCAGTATAAATTTTGGATTTTTGTCATAAAATTTAAGTAATTTGTCACTCCATGCCGATAGTTTAAAAAAAAACGACTCTTCTTCAACCCATTCTACTTTAGAACCAGAACTTTTGGCCTTTTTAATGGCCCCATCTTGTATAATTTCATCTTCATCGTAATAAGCTTCATCTGAAACAGAATACCATCCACTATATTTGTCTAAATAAATATCGCCAGATTTCACTAATCTAGACCAAACTTCATTAACAGAAGCAAAATGCCTTTTTTCTGTAGTTCGAATAAAATCATTATTAGATAAATTTAAGGTTTTTGTAAGATTTTTAAAAGTAATAGAAAGTTCATCACAAAATTCTTTAGGATCTTTATTGTTTTTTTCAGCCTCTCTTTGAATTTTTAAACCATGTTCATCAGTGCCTGTTAAAAAATAAACTTGATATCCATTAATTTTTTTAAACCTAGCAATCACATCTGCTACAATACTCGAGTAAGCATGCCCCATATGTGGTTTACCAGAGGGATAATAAATCGGTGTTGTTATATAATAATTTTTATCCATATTCAGGAAGTGAATTGAACGATTGTAACACTGAGCCTTTTGAAAGATTAAAATTTTCAAATTCAAATAGAAGCCGTGTAATTTTATTTTTAAAAAGTCCTAATTGCATAAAATTATTATTTTTGTTTCTAAAAGATCTTTCAATATTTACATCTAGTAAAAATTTAATAGTCTCTAAATATATTGGATCTTTATCTTTTTTAAATTTATCCAGGAGAATTTCAGTAGAATTATATAAAGTATTACCATTATCAAAATTTAAATTATATAAACAATCACACACTCTAATAAAAGTACCTGGAGTCGTTTTGTAAATAAAGTATATATAATTATCCATATTGATATCAAATCTTTTTAAAAGTTGATCTAATACATTTTTTTTATTAATTGAATTTATGAAGATCTTAACCTCTAAAGATCTTGATTTGATAGTTTCAAGAATTATTTTTCGTTTATTATTAATTAAAATAAAATAATTAGAATTAGACGGCTC
>QCNT01000017.1 GCA_003213135.1 Pelagibacteraceae bacterium AG-426-I15
GAGAAAAATATTAAAATATCTGATGTACGTTCTGCTTTCTCAAATTTGGAGTTAGGCGATTTAAATGTTAAAGAATTTGGAAAAAAAGGTGATTATTTAATTAAATTTGAAAAGAAAACTTTTAATCAAAAAGACAGTATTAAGAAAATTAAAGATAATGTAATAAATAAACTTGGTTCAGAAGTTAACTTTAGAAGAGTTGAAAATGTTGGCCCAAAAGTAAGTCAAGAACTTTTAAATTCAGGTATCTTGGCTATTAGTTTGGCTCTTGGAGCGATGTTATTTTATATTTGGATCAGATTTGAATGGCAGTTTAGTTTAGGATCAATCGTCGCAATTTTTCACGATGTATTAATTACAATTGGTCTTTTTTCTCTCCTATCTCTCGAAATAAATTTGTCAATCGTTGCTGCTGTTCTAACTATAGTTGGCTATTCAATGAATGACACAGTAGTTATTTATGATCGTATAAGAGAAAATTTACGTAAATTTTCTAGTTTGAAAATTGGTGAAATATCAAACACTTCGATAAACGAAACTTTATCAAGAACAATTATAACTTCGGGTACTACACTTTTGGCTTTACTTTCAATTTTTGTTTTAGGAGGAGAAATTTTGCGAGGTTTTGCTTTTGCTATGATTATTGGCGTTCTAATTGGAACATATTCCTCAATTTTTGTTGCGAGTCCGATATTAAAATATTTAAATGTAAGTTTTAAAACTATTGTAAAAGAAAAAGAGGATATTTAATAAAGGTTCTGAGCTACAACCATTGAAAGAAGCATCGGAAGTGAAAATAAAGTATTTACTCTTGATGCAATAAGTGCAGTCTTCATATGCTTAGGTTTATCTTCCGGTGAGCACTCAACAATTCCCAGAACTTTCTTTTGATTTGGCCATATAATAAACCAAACATTAAAAGCCATTATTAAACCAAGCCACATACCGATTCCAATAGCAGTATTTTTTCCACCACCACTGCCGATCCCCAAAATCATAGCATCATGAACATAACCATTTAATGTTGCAACGATTAAACCGGTAACAATAGTTATTAAAGCTGCCCATCTAAACCAAAATAAAACTGCAGGAGCTATTACTTTGGTAACAGCGGGTTTTTGTTCGTCGGATAATTTTGGCATACTAGGTATTTGAACAAAATTTAAATACCACAGTAAACCAATCCACATTATTCCAGATATCACATGGAAATATCTAAATAACCAGCTCCAAAAAAGCCTGTCAAAAGCCCAATCACCACCACCAAAAAAAAGTCCTAGAAATAATAAAATAGCTAGAACTACAGATAAATGTACGGTTTTCGAAAGTGATTGTAAAATACTAACCATGACTCAATATAACATAAATTTAAAATTTATGCTGTTTTTTTCATTTTATTATTTAATAAATTTTTCAAGAATTTGCCCGTATAACTGGCTTCATTTTCCGATATCTGTTCAGGCGGACCTTCCGCAATAATTTTACCACCTTCCGCACCACCTTCAGGACCCATATCCACAATCCAATCAGCTGTCTTAATGACATCTAAATTATGTTCTATTACAATCACTGTATTGCCTGTGTTTACGAAAGCTTTTAATATTTCTAAAAGTTTTTTTATATCATGTGAATGTAACCCAGTAGTTGGTTCATCAAGTATATATAGCGTTCTTCCTGTTGACCTTTTAGACAGTTCTTTTGCCAGCTTAATTCTTTGAGCTTCTCCACCAGACAATGTTGTAGCCTGTTGTCCAACTTTTATATAACCTAAACCAACATGTTTTAAGGTTAGTAGTTTTGAATATATTGCCGGAATATTTTTAAAAAATTCACATGCCTCTTCAACTGTCATATCTAGTACATCAGCAATATTTTTATTTTTGAATCTGATCTCCAATGTTTCTCTATTATATCTGCTTCCTTTACAGGCATCACACGGAATATATACGTCTGGTAAGAAGTGCATTTCATAAGTTATAACCCCATCCCCCTCGCATGTTTCACATCTACCTCCTCTTACATTAAATGAGTAACGACCAGGCTTATATCCTCTGGTCTTTGACTCAGGTAAATTCGCGAACCAATCTCTTATTGGACCAAATGCTCCGGTATAAGTTGCAGGATTTGATCTGGGCGTTCTTCCTATTGGTGATTGATCTATATCGATTACTTTATCAATAAGTTCTGTTCCTTTATAATTTCTAAAACTTTTAGGTAATTTTCTTGATTTATTATTATTAAGCAATAAATTAAGAGCGTTAAACAGAGTCTGTAAAACTAGTGTGGATTTACCACTTCCAGAAACGCCCGTGATACAAGTTAATGTGCCAATCGGGACTTTTAAGTTAACATTTTTTAAATTATTTCCAGTTGCACCTAAAATTTCAAGGAATCTTCCGTTTCTGGCAGTTTTTCTTTTCCTGGGTGTTTCTATTAATTTTTTTCCAGAAAGATAATTTCCTGTAATACTTTCCTCAGCATTGATAATATCTTTTAAACTACCTTGAGCTGTAATCATTCCTCCGTTAGAACCGGCTGCTGGACCAAGATCAATAATATGATCTGCATTTTCCATCGTTTCAACATCATGCTCTACAACAATTACTGTGTTACCAAGATCTCTCAATCTTTTCAGTGCTGCAATTAATTTTTTATTATCTCTTTGATGCAAACCTATCGATGGCTCATCCAAAACGTATAATACACCCGTTAAACCTGAACCAATCTGTGATGCTAATCTTATTCGTTGTGACTCACCGCCCGAAAGAGTTCCGCTCTCTCTTGAAAGGGTAAGATAATTTAAACCAACATTTAGTAAAAAATTTAATCTTTCATTTATTTCCTTTAAAATGTGTTGTGCAATTTTTTTTTCTCTTAATGATAAAATATTTTCTAAACCATTAAACCAGATTTTGGCCTCTTCAATAGAAAAACAAGTAACTTCACTAATATTCAATTTGTTAATTTTTACACACAGAGCTTCATC
>QCNT01000018.1 GCA_003213135.1 Pelagibacteraceae bacterium AG-426-I15
TCAATACAGATTTATTTACTTGGTAAGGGATAGATTTAATTATTAATCTTGATTTTCCATTTTTTAATGTTTCCTCTTCTATTTCTCCTCTGATTTTAAATGAACCTCTACCCTTGTTGTATCCTTGTTTAATCATATCTCTACCTATGATAATACCTCCGGTAGGAAAATCTGGTCCGGGAATATCTTTCATTAATTGAGATATAGTGACATTATTATTTTTTATATAATTTATAGTTCCATTTATAATCTCGCCAAGATTATGTGGTGGGATACTTGTTGCCATTCCAACAGCAATTCCTCCTGCCCCGTTAACTAAAAGATTTGGAAATTGTGAAGGTAAAACGGTTGGTTCTGTTTCTGTTTCATCGTAATTTCTTCTAAAATCAATTGTTTCTTTTTCTAAACCATCTGTTAAAAATTGAGCAACTTTAGATAATTTAGTTTCAGTATATCTCATAGCTGCGGGTGGATCCCCATCAATTGAACCAAAATTACCTTGTCCGTGAATTAAAGGTAAGCTCATTGAAAATTCTTGAACAAGCCTAACTAATGCATCGTATACGGCCTGGTCACCGTGCGGATGATATTTACCAATTACATCTCCAACAATTCTTGCAGATTTTCTGAAAGGTTTGCTCCAATCATAACCACCTTTGTACATTGCATAAATAATACGACGATGAACAGGTTTTAAACCATCTCTGATATCTGGTAGAGCACGACTGACAATTACGCTCATTGCGTAAGAAAGATAAGATGAGCTCATCTCCTCACGAACAAAAATAGGTTTATACGATCCGTTTTTTTTATTTTCTATTTTTTGCATTTATTTAAAAAGGGATCTCATCATCAAGATCAGAGGTGTCTTGGGAAACTTCATCATTTGGTAATGAACTTTTATTTTCTTGATTATTAGAATTATTGTTTTTTCCTTTTCCATCCAACATGGTTAGTGAGGAATTGTAACCTTGTAAAACGATCTCGGTAGAATATTTATCTTGGCCAAGTTTTTCATCTCTCCATTTTCTAGTAGAAATTTGTCCTTCGATATAAACGTTAGCACCTTTTTTGAGATACTGTTGAACGACGTTGACCAAGCCTTCATTAAAAATTACAACTCTATGCCATTCTGTTTTTTCTTTTCTTTCACCTGAAGATTTGTCTTTCCAACTTTGACTTGTGGCAATGCTCAACCTTGCGACGTTTTTTCCGTTAACCATTTGTTTAATTTCAGGATCGGCTCCAAGTCTGCCTATTAATTGTACTTTATTTAAACTTCCAGCCATAATATTTTAGGTTTAGTATAATGATTAAAATTTTATTATTTTATAATATAACATATTTAGCCTATAAATATAAGGCCAATCTATTTGGGGACAAAAAAAGATGTTGAAAAAGATATTGATTAAAGGGGCTAAAGAGCACAATTTAAAAAATATTTCTTTGGAAGTACCAAAAGAAAAATTGGTTGTGATTACGGGGCTATCTGGGTCTGGTAAATCCTCATTAGCTTTTGACACCATTTATGCTGAAGGGCAAAGAAGATATGTTGAGAGCCTTTCCGCATATGCTAGGCAGTTTTTAGACAAAATGAAAAAGCCAAATGTAGATCTAATTGAAGGTTTAAGTCCCGCAATATCCATAGAGCAAAAAAATGCTCCAAAAAATCCAAGATCCACTGTAGCAACAGTCACAGAAATTTATGATTATATGAGAGTATTGTTCGCTCGTGTAGGTATACCCTACTCTCCTTTTACTGGAAAACCCATAGTGTCACAAAGTGTCAGTGATATGGTTGATAAAGTTAAAACTTTACCTAAAAGCTCAACTATTTTTATTCTATCTCCTGTTGTTAGAGGTAGAAAAGGTGAATACAAAAAAGATATTCTCAATTATAAAAAAAGAGGATTTTTAAAAGTCAAAGTAGATGGAGATTATTATGACATAGATGATTTCCCAAATTTGAATAAAAAAGTTAAACACGATATATCAATAATTGTTGATAGAATTGTTTTAAATTCTAAATTAGGGAATAGACTTGCCGATAGTATAGAAACTGCATTAAATCTTTCAAATGGGTTATTAGTAGTAGAATATGAAAACGAAACTTTGCCAAAAAAATTTAGAAAAAAGGAAAGTATTATTTTTTCATCAAAATTTTCTTGTCCGGAAAGCGGTTTTACGATTGAAGAGGTGGAACCTAGACTCTTCTCATTTAATAGTCCATTTGGTGCTTGTGAAGAATGCGAGGGAATAGGTCACAATTTAAACGTTGATCCAAATTTAGTTGTTTCTGATAAAAACAAAACTATCTCGGAAGGCGCTATTGAACCTTGGTCAAAATCTACATCTATGTATTACGCTCAGACTTTAGCATCTATCGCTAAGCATTATAAATTTGAACTCGATACCAAATGGAAAAAACTTCCAAAAAAAATACAAGATATAATCC
>QCNT01000019.1 GCA_003213135.1 Pelagibacteraceae bacterium AG-426-I15
AATATATATGGTATTTTTTTTGAAATTTTTTTTAAAATCTCTTTTTCTTTTCTTGTTGGATAATATTCTTTTTGTTGAGTAATTTTTTCAAAATATTTGCTACCCTGTAAATCATAATGATATTTAGACGGAATTGTCTTTTTCTTTTTAGATAAGCCAGAAACTAGATCTTTTTGTAATGTCATTTGCTCAAATAATGGCTTTTAATAACAAAAAAATTAATAAATGTACAATTGACTTATAATATATTCCTATTAAATATCTCATATGATATTACAAAACCTGCTTTTATTTTTTATTCTGGTCACTCTATTAACTTACACTTTTCTCCCTTGGGACTATAAAAAAGGTAAATTTTCTAAACCATCTATTAAAATTATAGTTTACTGGTGGTTCATGTTTGCTGTGTTGTCGGCTGTTATAATATTTATAATTGGATCAGTAATATTTACCTAGTTTTTATACTATCTTGAGGTACAATTTTTTGTGTAATTCTGTCTAATACAATAGCTAATATAACTATTCCTGTTCCTCCAATAACTGCTCCTCCGATATCTAGTCTTCCAAGGGCTACGTAAACCGTAAGTCCCAAACCTCCAGCGCCAATTAGAGCAGCTATTACTACCATTGATAAGGCTAACATTAGTGTTTGGTTAACACCTGCCATAATAGTTTTCATAGCTAAAGGTATTTCAATTCTATGTAATATTTTAAATTTGGTTAATCCTAAACTCGCACCCGCTTCTTTAAATCCTTTACCCACTTGTCTTATTCCAAGGTTTGTAAGACGAACGATCGGTGGTAATGCAAATATAATAGTTGCAACAACACCTGGTGTTAAACCTACTCCAAAAAGCATAACTACAGGTATCAAATAAACAAAGCTTGGTATGGTTTGCATAATATCTAATATGGGTCTAAGGATAGTTTCAAATAAATTACTTCTTGATGCAGCAATACCTACCGGAATACCAATAATCATACAAAAAATTACCGCAGTAAATATCATTGCTAAAGTGGTCATGGTTTCTTTCCAAAGATCCACAAGATCAATTGAGATCAGAGCAAGTGCTGAAAAAATTGCAAATTTTATACCATTGGTTTTCCAAGCAACAAATGCAAAAATTAATATTACAATTGGAAAAGGTATCCAGTTAAAAAGAGTGTCTAAACCATTTAGTGTGGCATCAATAGGAGCTGAGAGCTTCTTAAAGAGCGGCCGTTGTGTAAACAGCCACTCTTTAATATTTCTTTCAATCCATTCTGCTATCGGAATGTAAATTTCGTAGTCAGATGGTGCAAGTTTTAAGTTCACTGAACTTATAATTGCAGCTTATTTTAACCAACTATCGAAAGTACTTTGGTTTGCTTTAATCCAAGCAGCAGCATGCTTTTTAATTGCTCTTTCGCTTTTCTCGCCCGCATTCATTTTCATGTTTTGAGCAGCAATATCAGCTAAAGGAATAGATGCTTTTTTTAGCATTTTCGCAATATCTTTATTTGCTTTAAGGAAATCAGCATTAGCAGCTGGTCGGATGTCATCAGCTCCAAAACCCATATTTATTTTAGATTTTGTTGCATTAGGAACGCTAACTTTTTTAGTAGCGCTGTAAGGAACTTCTATCCAAACAACGTCCTGTCCAAGTTTTAAAGCACCAACAGTCCAATTCGGAGTCCATGTATAAAATAATACAGGTTTTCCGTTTTTGTATTTAGCTACTACATCAGCCATAGAAGCAGAGTAGTCAGCTTTTACTGGATTAATAAAGTCGCCTAAGTTTAGTTCAGCAAAATGTTTTGTAATTTGCTTTTCGCAACCCCAACCTGGAGGGCAAGCAACCATGTCTGCTTTACCGTCACCATTAGAGTCCCAAGCTTTAGCGTTAGCTTTAATGTCCATTACGCTTTTGATTCCATACTTATCAGCTGATTTTTTATCAACTAGATAACCTTGTAATCCGCCTTTTTTCATCACATAACCAACTTTCTTAACTTTACCTTTGGCTTCTTTGATGTAACCGTCGTGAGTTCCAAACCAACCATTAACCCATAGGTCTAGATCTCCCGCAGCTGCAGCTACGTAAAATACTGAAGGTTTGATAGCTTTAGGTTCAGTTACTGTGTGTCCCATTTTTTCCAAAGCTTGTTTGTATATTTCAGCTTGGAAATAACCAGTATCCCAGTTTGCTTTTGCCATTTTAACTTCAGCGGCATTAACAGCACTGGTGATAGCGATCGAAGTAAACAGAGCAACTATTAACTTAAATAGTCTCATTTTTCCCCCTTTATTGTT